>DAOQNK010000113.1:0-5456 GCA_035332045.1 Thiobacillaceae bacterium
GGAACGCCACCCGGTCGCCGCAGGCGATGCCCCCCTTCTTGCCGCGCATGACGCACTCCACCACCCCCTCCGGGGATTCCACATGGAAATGGCGGCCGTGGGCGGCGACGACGCGGCCGGCGGGCATCAGGGCTCGATTCCGGCCAGTCGTTCCCCCCTTTTGCAAAGGGGGGCTAGGGGGGGTTTGCCGTTGCCCGATGAGCCTGGCGCGGTCGAAATCCGCCTTGATCCCCCTTTGTGCGAGGGGGAAGTTCCCATCATCCGGTGGGCGGCGGCCTGGATCAAAGCGCGAACAGGGCGTCGATCTTGGCGGCGCAGATGAAGTCGGATTCCGACAGGCCGTTGATGGCGTGGGTGATGTATTCCACCCGGCAGGTGTTGTAGCCCACGCCCAGGTCCGGGTGGTGGCCCTGCTGGTGGGAGACCCAGGCCACGGCGTTGACGAAGGTCATGGTGACGTAGTGGTCGGGGAACTTGAAGTCCCGCCGCAGTTTGCCGTCCGCCACCTGCCAGTCCTGGGCCAGCTTGGGCAGGAGGGCGGCGATTTCATCGGAAGTGAGGGGCGGAATGCCGCCCTCGCAGGGCTTGCACTTGCCCTTGGACAGGTCGCAGAAGGTTTCGCTCATGCCGGTCCCCCTTACTTGAACTTGTAGTACTGGCCGTTCAGGTAGGCGGCCAGGTGGAGCTCGTCCTCGGGGAACAGCTGGTTGCCCAGCATGGCGTTGCAGGTGGTGATCTGCTGGGACAGGGCGGAGGCGCTTTTCACCCGGTGGTCGGTCCGGGTGTAGATCTTGCTGCCGTCGCCGCCGTACTTGATGGTATGGCAATTGGCGCACTGCTTGTCATGGATGGCCTTGCCCTGCTTGGCGTCGCCCTTCTCGAAGGGTGCGGCCGTGGCCAGGAAGGGGACCAGGGCCAGGGCGATGGCGGCGAACTGTTTCATGGTGGACTCCTCTCTCAGGCCCGAAGGGGCTCGGGCTGCATGTGGGTATGGGCATCGAGTTTTTCAATTCGTTCCACGGCCTTGGGATGGCTGTCGTAGAACAGGGAATAGACCGGGTCCGGCGTCAGGGTCGCGGCGTTGTCCCGGTAGAGCCGGACCAGGGCGGAGATGAGATGGCCCGCCTCGGTCTGCCGGGCCGCGAAGGCGTCGGCCTCGAATTCGTGCTGGCGGGAATACAGGCTCATGAAGGGCGTGGCCGGGAACAGGAACACCGGCAGGGCCAGGAAGAACAGGGCCAGGGCGGTGGCATCGGTCTGGCTCGTCACGCCCAGGCCGGCATAGAACCAGCCGGCCTCCTTCACCCAGGCCAGGGCCGCCAGCATGGCCAGGGACAGCACGAACATGAGGCCGATGCGCTTGACGATATGGCGATGCTTGAAGTGGCCCAGCTCGTGGGCCAGCACGGCCTCGATCTGGTCCGGGCTCAACTGGGAGAGCAGGGTGTCGAAAAAGACGATGCGCTTGTTCTTGCCCAGACCGGTGAAGTAGGCATTGCCGTGGCTGGAGCGCCGGGAGCCGTCCATGACGAAGACGCCGCTGGCCTTGAAGCCGGCCCGGTCCAGGAGCCGCTCGATGCGTTCCTTCAGGGCCGCATCCGCCAGGGGCGTGAACTTGTTGAAGAGGGGCGCGATGAACGTGGGGTAGACCGCCAGGATCAGGAGGTTGAAGCCCATCCACACGCCCCACACCCACAGCCACCAGTTTTCGCCCATGACGCCCATGAGCCAGAGCACCAGGAGCAGCAGGGGGCCGCCCAGCAACAGGCCCAGCAGGGCCTGCTTGGCCAGGTCGGCGACGAAGCCGGCGGGGGTCTGGCGGTTGAATCCGAAGCGGGCCTCCACCCGGAACTGGCCCAGGGCGGACAGGGGCAGTTCCGCCACCGCGCTGATGAGGCCCAGGCCCAGGAGCAAGGCCGCGCCGGCCAGCAGGGGGCTGTCCAGGCGGGCGGCGAGCCCGTCGTGCAGCCATTGCAGGCCGCCGCCCAGGGTGAAGAACAGCAGCAGGGCGGTTTCCACCGTCAGATGGGCCAGCCCCAGCCTTGCCTTGGCCAGGGTGTAGGCGGCCGCCTTGCGATGCTCCTCCAGGGGGATGATGCCCAGGAAGGCGGCCGGCGGGGCATCCCGGTGGGTCCAGACATGGCGCATCTGACGCAGCAGCAGCCAGAGCTTGAGACCGGCGGAGAGGATCACCGCGGATAAAAAAACGCTTTGAAATGAAGACATTAGAAAGGATTTGATGCAGGGATAAGGGATTATGCCACAATGCCCGCCCTTCCCAGTCGGCCATTCCGCGAGACGAAAACATGGCGCAAAACGATACCCACCTGGTCTGGGTGGACATGGAAATGTCGGGCCTGGACCCGGACAAGGACGTGGTCCTGGAAGTGGCCCTGGTGGTCACCGACAAGGACCTCAACCTGGTGGAGGAGGGGCCCGTGCTGGTGGTGCACCAGGCCGACGCCGTGCTGGACGCCATGGACAGCTGGAACAAGAGCACCCACGGCAAGTCCGGCCTCATCGACAAGGTCAAGGCCTCGCCCCTGTCCGAGGCGGACGTCGAGAACCAGATGATCGAGTTCATGAAGCGGCATGTGGGCGAGCGCAAGTCCCCCATGTGCGGCAACTCCATCTGCCAGGACCGCCGCTTCATGGCCCGCCACCTGCCGAAGCTGGAAGCCTACTTCCACTACCGCAACCTGGATGTTTCCACCCTCAAGGAACTGGCCGCCCGCTGGCGCCCGGAACTCAAGGACGGCTTCAAGAAGGCCAACAGCCACACCGCCCTGGCGGATATCCAGGAATCCATCGAGGAACTGAAGTATTACCGCGAGCATTTCATCCGCATGAACTGAGTCCCCCTGGCCCGGCCAGACAATAAGAAGGATCATCCATGAAGCCCGGTACGCCTTACGTCGTCGAAGTCAATCCGCGTATTCCCCGCCGCCTGTCCCGCCTCGCGGAGCTGGCGGAAAACCTCTGGTACGGCTGGGACCGTCCCACCCGCACCCTGTTCGCCCGCCTGCACCCCGGCCTGTGGGACGCGGTGAACCACAATCCCAAGGCCTTCCTCAAGCGGGTGGACGAGGAACGGCTCACCGAGGCAGCCGAGGACCACATCTTCCTGGGCAACTACAACCGGGTGCTGTCGGCCTTCGACACCTACATGAGCGAGCCCCTGCGCCGGGACATGTCCCTGGATCTGAAGCCCGGCGACCTCATCGCCTACTTCTGCGCCGAGTTCGGCTTTCACGAAAGCTTCCCGGTCTACTCCGGCGGTCTGGGCATCCTGGCCGGCGACCACTGCAAGTCCGCCTCCGACATGCGCCTGCCCTTCGTGGCCGTGGGCCTGCTCTACCGCCAGGGCTATTTCTTCCAGCGCATCGACAACGACGGCAACCAGATCGCCACCTACACCGATTCCGAGTTCGATGACCTGCCCGTCCATCCGGCCATCAGCGAGGAGGGCCGGGAGATTCACGTACAGATCGAGCTGCCCGGGCGCCGGGTGGAGGTGAAGGTCTGGGAGGCCCGCATCGGCCATGTGCGCCTGTGCCTGCTGGATACCGACCTGCCCGCCAACCGTCCCGAGGACCGCTACATCACCCACCAGCTCTATGGCGGCGACCGGCATACCCGCATCCAGCAGGAGATGGTCCTGGGGGTGGGCGGCATGCGCGCCCTGGAGGCCCTGGGGGTCAAGCCCACCGCCTTCCACATCAACGAGGGCCACGCCGCCTTCCTGGTGCTGGAACGCATCCGCCGCAAGGTGAAGAGCGGGCTGTCCTTCCACGCCGCCCTGGAGGCGGTGGCGGCCAACACCGTGTTCACCACCCACACCCCCGTTCCGGCCGGCCACGACCACTTCGCCGAAGACATGATCTGGGACTACTTCAGCGAGTGCTGCAACGATCTCGGGGTCCAGCGGGAGGAGTTCATGCGCCTGGGCGGCGCCGGCCACGGCCAGGAATTCAACATGACCAAGCTGGCCCTGAACGGCTCCCGCCACCACAACGGCGTGTCCCGCATCCATGGCGGCGTGTCGTCCCGCATCCTGTCCGACATGTGGCCCCAGGTGCTGCCCACCGAGTCGCCCATGGACTACATCACCAACGGCGTCCATGTCTCCACCTTCCTGGCCCAGGAATGGCAGGACCTGTTCGACAACAAGCTGGGCTATGAATGGCGCCGGCGCCTCACCGACGTGGATTTCTGGGACAAGGTGTCCAGCATTCCGGACCACCACTTCTGGTCGGTGCACCAGGCCCTGAAGACCCAGATGCTGCACTCGGTGCACCACCGCATCACCCAGCAGCACCTGCGCAACCACGGCTCCGAGGCCCACCTGGAGCGCATGCTCAAGTACGCCAACCCCCTGGACCCCAACGTCCTCACCATCGGTTTCGCCCGCCGCTTCGCCACTTACAAGCGGGCCGCCCTGATGTTCGAGAACATGGACTGGATGCGGCAGATCATCAACGAGGCCGACAAGCCGGTGCTCTTCATCTTCGCCGGCAAGGCCCACCCGGCCGACAAGCCCGGCCAGGACCTCATCCGCCGCATCCACGAGATTTCCCGCTCGCCCGATTTCGAGGGCAAGCTGCTCATGGTGGAAGGCTATGACCTGGGCTTCGCCCGCCGCCTGGTGTCCGGCTGCGACGTCTGGCTCAACAACCCCATCTATCCCCTGGAAGCCTCGGGCACCTCGGGCATGAAGGCAGCCATGAACGGCGTCCTCAACCTCTCCGTCACCGACGGCTGGTGGGACGAGGGCTACGACGGCAGCAACGGCTGGGCCATCAAGCCGGCGCCGGAGTATTTCGACGAGGGCCGCCGCAACCGGGAAGACAGCCAGACCCTCTACGAACTGCTCCAGGACCAGGTCATCCCCATGTATTACCGGCGCCACGAGCTGGGCTTCTCCAGCGAGTGGGTGCGTATGGCCAAGCGCTCCATCACCACCCTGCTGCCCCGCTTCAACTCCACCCGCATGGTCATGGAGTACGTCAACAAGTTCTACGGCCCCGCCTCCCGCCAATGGCGCCGCTACTCGGAAGGCAACTTCGGCGCGGCCCAGGGCGTCGCCGCCTGGAAGGCCAAGGTCCGCCAATCCTGGAGCGGCGTGGCTCCGCGCCGCCTGGACGAACCCCAGCGGCGCATCAGCTTCGGCGAAAGCATGCAGCTCAAGGTGGCGGTCCAGCTGAATGGCCTGGCGCCCGAGGATGTCCGGGTCGAATTGCTCATGGGCCGGGCCTCCAAGCACGGCCAGGATCGCGACCTCCAGGCCATCCAGATGAAGCCGGAAGGCTGGGAGGGCCAGGAATGCGTGTTCGGCCTGGAGCTGACGCCGGAAATGTGCGGCAAGCTGCTCTACCGGATCCGGGTCTACCCCTACCACGACCTGCTGACCCATCCGTTCGAGACGGGCTTGATGGTCTGGCTGTGAGGCGGTGAGG
>DAOQNK010000113.1:5556-7528 GCA_035332045.1 Thiobacillaceae bacterium
TGAATTCATTCATCGCCATCGGCATGGGCGCCGCCCTGGGCGCCTGGCTGCGCTGGGGGCTGGGACTGTGGCTCAACCCGGTTTTCCCGACCCTGCCCTACGGTACCCTGGCGGCCAACCTCCTCGGCGGCTACCTCATCGGCGTCGCCATCGCCTTCTTCGCCCAGCACCCCGGACTGCCGCCGGAATGGCGGCTGCTCGCCATCACCGGCTTCCTGGGCGGGCTCACCACCTTCTCCACCTTCTCCGCCGAGGTCTTCACCCTGCTCAGCCGGGGCCAGGCCGGCTGGGCCGTGGCGGCGGCCGGCCTCCACCTGTTCGGCTCCCTGGCCTTCACCGCTCTGGGGGTGGCCAGCTTCAAGCTGCTGAAAGGATGACCATGCAGACAGTGTGCGTCCGCTTTTTCGTCCGCGAAGGCATGCGGCACGGGAACCAGCCCATCCACGATTGGCTGTTCGCCGAGGCCAAGGCCCTGGGCATCGGCGGCGGCACCGCCTACCGGGCCTCCGCCGGCTACGGCCGGCACGGCCTCCATGAGGACAGCTTCTTCGAACTGGCCGGCAAGCTGCCGGAGGCCCTGGAATTCTTCGCCGAGGCCGAGCCCATCGAGCAACTCATCCGGCGGGTGGGCGAGGCCGGCCTGAAGCTGGTCTACGTCACCCACCCGGTCTCCACCGGCGTCACCGGCGCCAGAACCCGGGCTCCGGGAGACCCCTGGCCGGCCGTGCTTCCGCCCGGCGCCCCGGGGGCTGTGAGGTGTTCTAAAGCGGCCGTCATTCCCACCCAGGCCGGAATCCAGCCCGCCGCCAGATTCGTCATTCCCGCGCAGGCGGGAATCCAGGTTGTGCATCTGATCGATATTCAAAGCAGTCAGCCCTACGAACTGGATTCCCGCCTGCGCGGGAATGACGGTTCTTTTGCGCGGGACACGATTTCTCAGCCGCTCAGTGGTCGTGGTGCTCGTGGCCCGGCGCCGCCCGGGCCTGCTTGAGCCAGGCCATGGGCGGGCTGGTTTCCATGTCGCCCACGTCGGTGAAGTCCACCAGCTGGAAATCCGCCAGCCGTGAGTCATCCAACGGCAAGGGCGCCTCGGGTCCCGACAGGAAGGCCTGCAACTCGCTGACCGTGCGCCCCTGGGGGCTGGTGTAGCTGGCCCGGGCTGCCAGGGCCAGGTCGGGTAGCCAGACGATCTCCGTTTGTTTGCCCTCCAGGGCGCCCCGGTAGACGACCGCCTTATGGCCCAGCACCTCGGTTTCCCCGGCGGGCTCCAGCTTCGCCAGGTCGGCCGGGTCCACCACGCCGGCCAGGCGTGGCCAGGACCGGGTCTGGCCGATGATCTTCAGGTCGGTGGGGTTGTACTCGATGCCCCGCTTCGCCGCCGGCTCCAGGTAGGTGTAGCTCAGTCGGCCCCGGCCGTCGCGCTTCCAGAGTTCCCCCAGGGCGTTGCCGGCGTCGCGGATTTCCACCCGGTTGGCGCCCCGCCAGAAGTACCACTGGCGGGCATGGGGCGTGCCGCAGGGCTGGCCGCAGACCGTGGTGGTGTAGCGGGCCGCCAGGTCGGCGGTAGCCGGCGGCTCGGCGGCGAAAAGGGCCTGGCCCTGGGCAAGCCCGGCCAGCAGGAGTAACAGATGTCGCATGGTGGATTCCTTCATGGAAAAGGTTCTGTTCGCGTTGAATAGGGATGCGGCAATGGCGACGGTGGTTGTCTACCCACTTTTCAAAAGGGGGGCCTGCTCTTGACCCGATTCGTCCATCACTCGTTACCGTGCTTTGCAAAAGTGGAACCACTGCACTCCCCCTCCCAGCCTCCCCCGCTCGCGGGGGAGGGGGTTGCTCCCTCCCCGCTGGCGGGGAGGGCTGGGGTGGGGAGACGGTCGCCGACAAGAGAGCGCATGGCATTACTTTCGAGAAAATTAGTAACGCGAACCGAGCCAAGGAAAAACGGGGAGGACCCGCCTGGGCCTCCCCGGAA
>DAOQNK010000114.1:0-7508 GCA_035332045.1 Thiobacillaceae bacterium
GCCGACAAGGCCCGGGGCATCCTGGAACAGGGTGACGTGGAAGAGGCCCTGGCGGCGGCCTCCGGGGTGGGCGACGACCGCCTGCAACAGCAGGCAAGGGGCCACGTGGTGCCGGATTCCTTCACCCACGGTTCTTCGGAACAACGCATGCGCTGGTTCAGCATCGGTGCCAAGACCGGCGACCCGGGCCGCTGCGATACCTTCAAGGCGGCGCGACTCTAGGAACCCGCCAGTTCCGGGAACAGCACCTCGGTAAAGCCGAAGCGGGTGAAATCCCGCACCCGCATGGGATAGAGCATACCGATCAGGTGGTCGCACTCGTGCTGGACCACCCGGGCGTGGAAGCCTTCCACGGTCCGGTCAATGGGCACCCCCTGGGCGTCGAAGCCCTGGTAGCGGATACGCTTGTAGCGGGGCACCCAGCCGCGCAGGCCCGGCACCGACAGACAGCCTTCCCAGCCCTCTTCCTCTTCTTCGCCCAGCGGGGTGATGACCGGATTGACCAGGATGGTCTCGGGGACCGGCTCCGCCTCCGGATAGCGTTCGCTGCGCTCGAAGCCGAAGATCACCACTTGCAGGCCGATGCCGATCTGAGGCGCGGCCAGCCCCACGCCACCGGCGGCGGCCATGGTGTCGAACAGGTCGGCCATGAGTTCGGCCAGCGCGGGCCCGGCGAAATCCGTCACCGGCTCGGCGGTTTGCAGCAGGCGGGGATCGCCCATTTTCAGGATTTTTTTGATGGCCATGACTCAGTAATTCCATTGAAGTGCCGTAATGGAGAGGAGACGGCACGATCCCTGTGAAGAGCATCCCTATCATGACGCCCGATGAAGCAATCCGAGCCCACCGCGAGTGGAAAAAGCGTTTCCTGGTGGCCATGGCCAGCCGGCAACCCATGAATGTCGCCGAGATCCGCTCCGACCGATGCTGTAAGTTCGGCAAGTGGCTGTACGGCGAACTCTCCAGCCGGTTCGCGGGATTGCCAGACTACAAGGCCTGCGTGGACGCCCACGCCCGGTTTCATGTCGAAGCCGGCAAGGTGGCGGAACTGGTCAACGAGGGCCGGATTCACGACGCCAACCTGATGCTGGGCCACGATACCGCCTATGGGAAGGCCTCGGAGGAACTCAGTGTCCGGGTCGTGGCCATGTTCAAGGCCGATCCGCGGGGCTGAAGCAGGCCCCACGCCCTAAGCCGGCAAGCCTTCGTAAAGCGCCAGGTATTCCCGGGTCAGCTTGTGGCCGGGCAGGAGGTGGATGAGGGGCACACAGGCCTCGTGGGATTCCTTGATCTTCACCGACGCGGACAGGTGCCGGGGCAGCACCGGCAGGCCTTCCTCCACCAGTTCACCCACCACCCGTTGCGGCAGCCTGGAACGGGACAGGAACTGGTTCACCACGATGCCTTCCACCGCCAGTTCCCGGTTGTGGTCGGCGCGGATCTCTTCCACGTTGTCCAGCAGGGCGTAGATGGCCTTGCGGGCGAAGCTGTCACAGTCGAAGGGGATCAGGCAGCGGTCGGCGGCGATCAGCGCCGAGCGGGTGAAGAAGTTGAAGGCGGGGGGCGTGTCGATCCACACGTCGTCGAAATCCTTCAGCTCCGCCAGGGCCTCCTTCAGCTTGTAGATCTTGTAGCGGGATTCCAGCTTGGGGCCCAGTTCCTCCAGGCTGGCGTGGGAAGGCAGCACCCAGAGGTTCTCGAAGGGCGTCGCGGCGGCGAACTCCACAGTCTTGCGGGGGCGCAGCTTGAAATTCAGGATCTGGTCGAAGAGGTCCGCCAGGGTCAGCGCCGGCTGGGCCTCGGCGGAACCCAGCAGGTAATGGCTGGCGTTGCCCTGGGGATCCAGGTCCACCACCAGGCTGCGCCGGCCCCGACTGGCGCCGATGGCGGCCAGATTGCAGGCGATGGTGGATTTGCCCACGCCCCCCTTCTGGTTGAACACGACCCGTTTCATGCTGGACCCCGGCCTGGAAATTCAATGGTTTATTGTCCACCAGGGCGATGCTGCATTGCAACAATTCAGCGGGCCATCCGGATCAGGCATTCCCGCCAATCGGCCGGCGGCGGCCCCAGGACCAGGCGTCCGATGCGTCCCACCTCGTTCTCGTACCAGCCGTGGGGCTGCTGGTTGGGCTCCGCCTCGTAGGCCCACCAGGTGCCGTCCCCATCCTGGGCGAGCCATTCGGCCCAGGCTGGAAGGGGCACGCCCCGCAATTCGGGCGGCATCAGCCAGGTCGGCCCAGCCAGGGCGCGTGGCGAAAGCTGGCCGGCGCGTGGGCGAAGACCGCCGACCACGCCACCAGCGCCCAGAACAGCGGCACCCTCAGGGTGGCATCCAGGGCCATCCAGCCCACCACCCCCAGCTTGATGAACAGGGCGGCGCCGGACCATTCCCGGACGAGTTGGGGTTTCATCCACAGGTCCAGGGCCATCATGGCCGCCCCGCTGATCAACACGCCCATGGATTGGGCATGGGCATCCAAGGGGGCGCCCAGCAGGGCCGCGCCCAGGCCGATGACCGTGGCCAGGTGCAGGCCCCGCAGCACCACGCTCAGCCAGCGCGGGAAGGGATGGCGACCGCTCACGGCGTCCAGCCCGGCCCCGGCAGGTATTCGACGATGTCCCCCGGCCTGACGGTGGCGCCGGCGGCGATGGCGGCGACCCCGTCGGACCACACCGCCGAGGAGATCACCGCCGAATCCTGGGTCGGGTAGATATCCAGGCCGCCCCTGCCGTTGCGCCGCACCCGCACGAATTCCAGGCGGTTGCCCTTGTTCAGGTAGCTGAAGTCGGCGCGCAGCTTTTGCCGTTCCGGCTCCAGCACGCTCATGCCCTGGCATTTGCGCAGGAAGGGCGCCACCAGGGTCAGCAGCCCGGACCACACCGATACCGGGTTGCCCGGCAGGCCGATGAAGGCCGCCTCCCGCCCGCCGGAACGCACCGCGCCGTATGCCAGGGGCTTGCCCGGCTTGGAGGCGATCTTCCATACGTCGATGTGGCCTTCGGCCTGGACCGCGGCGGTGACGTGGTCCTCCTCGCCTTCGGACATGCCGCCGCTGGTCACGATGAGGTCGGCCTCGGCGGCCGCCCGTCGCAGGGCCTCGCGGGTGGCCTGGCGTTCATCCTGGATGATGCCCAGGTCGATGACGTCCGCGCCCAGATCCTGGAGGAAGCCGCCCATGACAAAGCGGTTGGAGTTGTAGATGTGGCCGGCGGGCAGAGGGTTGCCCGGCATGACCAGTTCGCTGCCGGTGAAGAAGATGGCCACTTTGAGACGGCGGTAGACCGGCACCGTGGCGAAGCCCACCGAGGCGGCCAGGCCCAGGGCGGCGGCCGACAGGCGCGAGCCGGCGGCCAGGATGGCCTTGCCTTCCACCAGGTCCGAGCCTTTCAGGCGCACGTGCTGGCCCGCAGGCGGTACCTGGTTGATGACCACGAAGTCGCCGTCGGCCGCGCAGTCTTCCTGCATCACCACCGCGTCGGCGCCCTCCGGCACCTGGGCGCCGGTGAAGATGCGTGCGGCGCTACCTGGTACCAGGGGAGCGGCCACGTCGCCGGCGGCCACCCGCTGGGAAACCGGCAGGCGGACCCCGCACTCGGCAATGTCCGCCGCGTTCACCGCGTAGCCGTCCATGGCGGCGTTGGAGAAGGGTGGCACCGTCATGGGAGAAATGAGATCCCGGGCCAGCACCCGGCCAAAGGCCTGGGCCAGGTCCACGGTTTCGATGTCGGCGACCGGGTGGGCGGAGGCCAGCAGCCTGGCCTTGGCGTCGGAGAAGGGAAGAAGGGCCATGGAATAGGGGTTCCAGTTAGACAAGGTGGGCGATGTTACAGCCCGGCCGGGGCTTTGCAGTCCCCTTCGGGCGTGGGGGCAACGGGCGGGCGCGACGGTCCATCAGGCCAGACGTTCCAGCAAGGTCTCGAAGCCCGGGTAGGTCGACGGGGTGAGGGCGAACTTCCAGGCGTGCTCCCCCCAGGAACTGCCGGCGGCGAGGGCCTCCAGGAAACCGGCGGGGTCGGCGATCCAGTTGCCGCCCAGGAACGTCACCCCCCGGGCGAACAGGGGGTCGGGCAGGCAGCCGGCACCGGGGCCGATGAGGGCGAAGCGGCGGGCCTGGGGACAGGCGGCCAGCACCCGCTCCAGGGTGTCGTTGAGGAGCACGGTGCTGGTGCACAACACCTTGTTGCATCCAGCCAGGTCGCGGGGGTCCAGGGTGACCCAATGGCCTTGCTTCTCCCCCGCCAGTTCCGGCCTGAGTTCCAGCACGGTGAGCCGCGCCCCCACGTCGGCGATGCGGGCGGCCAGGGGCTTGAAGTAGCCCACCATGCCGATGGCCTCGCCGGGCCGGGGGTCCATCTCGCCGATGGAATCCGTACTGCGCGGCGGCGCGAAGCCGGCCCGATCGAACAGGTGCCGGGTCAGGGCGTTGACGGCGGCGAAGCCCAGGGTGCGGCGGATGCCGTAGGGTCCGGCGAAATCCCGGGCCAGGACGAGGGGATCGGCCCCCGCCAGGGCGCGGCGTTCCGGGGCATCGTGGAGCCGGGCCAGGGTATCGTCCAGCAGTACGTAGGACAGCCCCAGGGCGCCGTCCTCCAGTTCCAGGGCGCAGAACTCGCCGTTCTTGGAATCGGCGGCCTCCAGGGGCGGCAGGTGCAAGGTCTTCACTTTCGGCAGGGCGCCTCGGACGGCCAGGCGTTCCAGGAGGCCCAGCAGTTCCCGGGCGACGCTCATGACCCTTCCTTCCTGCTGGCGCCGTAGCGCACGGCCCGGGCGGCCGCCTCGCCGGCCACGGTGGTGGCCAGGTTCTCCGGCGAGCGCAAAGCCCCGGGGAAATACAGGGCGGTGAGACTCTTGTCGTGGACCGGTGAATTGGCGTCATGGCGCGCCTCCGCGCCCCCGAAGCGGCGCCAGTCGCGCACCCAGTGGAGGGCGTCCGCCAGTTCCAGGAAGCCAATGGTTTCCCGGTCGCCGATGAGCACGCCCTGGACCCGCAGACCCAGTTCCCCTTTGGCCCGGCGCAGCCGTTCCGCGAGTTCGGCGGTGGCGCCGAATTCCCCGTCGGAGGCGATGAGCAGGTCGGCAGTGCGCCAGCGGGCCTCTTCCAGCCGGGCCAGGGCCGCTTCCAGGGGGCCGGCGATGTCGGTGCCGCCCCGGAAGGCCTGGCCCAGGAAACGGCAGAGGTTTTCCAGGCCCTCCGTGTTGCCGGCCAGATCCAGGCCCAGCTCCAGTTCCAGCCGCTCGCCGGGGCCGCCGAAGGCATAGGCGAGACAGGCGCGGCCCTGGGCGTGGGCAGCCCGGGCGGCCTCCAGCACCACGGCCTTGGCCACTGCCTCGGCGCCACCGCCCATGGAGCCGGAAGTGTCCACGCAAAGCAGCAGGGGGCCCATCACCCGCTTCCGGTCCGGGGCGGGACCGGGCCGCCAGGCGGGGGCGGGCCGGGGGATCACCTCCCGCATCCGGTCGTCATCCTCGTAGGTGAGCAGGGCCCGCTCGGCGTGGCGGGCGTGCCAGACCAGGCGCAGACGGGGGTGGAGCAGGAGCGCGGCCTCCGATGGCAGCATGCGGGCGACGCGGCCGGAGCGGGTGATGCCCCGGGTCTCTCCGGGCAGGTCCGGGACCCGGGTGACGCGTTCCAGGGCCGCGGGCGCCTCGACCCGCTCCGGCACCTGGGCGGGCTGGGGCAGGGCGGTATCCGGCTCGTCGCTGACGTGGGCGCGTCCCAGGGCGTGCAGCAGCCGGGCCAGTTCCGGCAGGTCTTCCATGAGCCGGCGGATGCGCACCACTTCCCGCCAGCCCTCGCCGCGCAACAGGCCCCGCAGCCGGTCCCAGCGCTCGTGCTTGATGTCCCCCAGGTCGCCGAACACCGCCGTGAGCTCGTCCATCATGCCGGTGCGCTCGGACCAGTCGGCGGCGAAGGCCTCCAGGGCCCGGGCGGTGGCCGCGGCTTCGTCGTCGCCCCGGTCCCGGTAATCGACGAGGAGGTCCAGATGCCAGAGCAGGGCGCGCAACACCGTTTCCGAAAGTTCTGGCTTGTCCTCGCAATAGCGGGGCAGGTCCAGGGCCGTGAGGGTGGCGGCCACGGCCTCGGCGAGGGTGGGGTCGGGCCAGGGGGGCTCATCGGCAAGACGGCCGGCGGTCAGGTCCGCCAGCAGGGCGGCCACGCCCGCGAGCCGGGGTTCCAGGGCGCCACGGGAGTGGATCAGGCTCCACAGCCACAGGCCCCGGGGCAGGTGGTCCAGGGGGGCGAGGGCCCCTTCGCGGGCGGCGAAGAGCATGGAGGAAGCGTTGGGCGCCGCCGGGGCTTGCATGGCGCTTAGGGGATCAAGGCTTCATGGGCCACGGGTTCCGGCACGGCACCGTCCTCCGCCAGCCGGGGCAGGGTCTCGAAGCCGGACCGGGCGAGGCGGGCCCGGTCCGCCAGTTGCTCAAGGCCGGCGGCGGTGGCGGCCAGGCTGGCCTCGGCGCGTTCGGCGAAGGCCGGATCCAGCCACAGGCTTTGGGCGGCATAGGCGCCCAGATCGGCGCGCTGGGCGGCCACCTCGGCGGCATAACCGGCGATGCGCGCGATCAGTTCGTCGATCTGTCCCACCCGGGCGGCGATGTGGCGGCGGCCGTAGCGGCGCTGGCGGGTGGCGCCCAGGCGCAGGGCTTGGGCGGCGCCCTTGGCGTCGGTCACGGCATCCTCCACCACGGCGTTGAAGCGCAGCCGGCCGGATTCGTCGTAATCCAGGTCGTTGGCGTTGCGCTCCACCTCCAACTGGGCTTCGAAGGCTTCCACCACCCGGGTCAGACGGGGCGGGGAACTGGCCTCGCCCACGCCCAGGTGGCGGGCGAGCCAGTCTTTCACCTCCGCCTGGCGCGCAGGCTCGGGGGCCACGCACCAGGGCAGCAGGCCCAGGTCCCAGATCGACACCCGGTCCCGGCCCTCGCCGGCGGCGGCCGTGCGCAGCAGGCTCAGGCTCTTCACCCAGCGCCGGTCCGAGACGTAGGCCCCGGTGCCGGCCAGGTGGAGGCGCAGGCCGGCCAACGCTTCCGTTACCGGCTCCGGCAGGGCCACCCGCCGGGCGGCGGCGGCCAGGGCCTGGCGCTCGGATTCGTCCAGCGCGTCCGGCAGGGGCGGCGCATCCCCGGGCTCCAGGTCCAGCAGGGCGCGGAAACCCGCGTCGCTCACCGGTCCCACGGACAGGCGCACCAGGAAGCGGTCGAAGAAGGCCTCTCCCACTTCGTCCTCGGGCACCGCGTTGGTGGCGCCGATGACGCTGATGAGGGGGCAGGACTCCCGCGCCGCGCCATTGTCGAATTCCCGCTCGTTGAGCAGGGTGAGCAGGGCGTTGAGGATGGCGCTGTTGGCCTTGAACACCTCGTCGATGAAGGCGATTTCGGCCCGGGGCAGAAAGCCCTCGGTCTGGCGTTCATAGCGGTCCTGTTCCAGGGCGCTGATGGACAGGGGGCCGAACAGTTCCTCGGGCACCGTGAAGCGGGTCAGCAGCCGCTCGAAGTAGCGGGC
>DAOQNK010000115.1:0-6308 GCA_035332045.1 Thiobacillaceae bacterium
TCCAGCGCAGCGTCATGGATCAGGTCAACGACGCGGTCCTGGTGGTGGAGCTGGAAAGCGGCCGGGTGGTGGAA
This sequence comes from Thiobacillaceae bacterium, assembly GCA_035332045.1. GTDB lineage: Bacteria > Pseudomonadota > Gammaproteobacteria > Burkholderiales > Thiobacillaceae > PFJX01. Next base: position 75 of record DAOQNK010000115.1, read on the forward strand.
GCCAACGAACTGGCCCATGAAATGCTCGACGTGGGCCGCGAGGAACTGCTCACCCTGGGATGCCACGACTTCGCCGAACTTTTCCCGACCATCGAAGCCTGGCAGGACTGGGCGGATCAGCTTTCGGCCCGGGGCATCCGGGTGGAGGAAACCCGCTTCCGGCGGCGCGACGGCCTGTGGCTGCCCGTGGAAGTCAGTCTGCGCCTGGTGCGGGCCGATGGTCGCGCCTTCGTGGTGGCCGTGGCCCGGGACATTACCCGGCGCAAGGAGCACGAGGCCCGCATCCGACTGGACAAGGAACAACAGAAGGCCCTCAAGGAAATCCTCGAGATCGGCATCGGCGAAGGCCCCCTGGAGGTCCGCCTGGGCCGCTGTCTGGATCGCCTGCTGGCCGTGTCCTGGCTCAACCTGCTGCCCAAGGGCGGCATCTTCGACCTGCCCGAGGACGGCCGGGGCCTTCGTCTCCTGGCCCACCGCAACCTGCCGGTGGAACTCCAGCAGCGCTGCGCCCGGGTCCCCCTGGGGACCTGCCTGTGCGGCCGCGCCGCGGCCTCAGGCACCACCCAATTCGCCGGCTGCGTGGATCATCGCCATGACATCCGTTTTCCGCACATGGCCGAGCATGGCCATTACAACCTCCCCTTGCGCTCCGACCAGGCGGTGGAAGGCGTGCTGGTGCTCTATCTACCCCACGACCATCCCCATCGCCCCGAGGAGCAGGAGTTCCTGGAAGCGGTGGCCAATGCCCTGGCCAGCTTGCTGCGCCGGGATCGGGTCGAGCGGGCCCTGGCGGAAAGCCGCAACCGGCTCATCCAGGCGGAGAGCCAGGCCCACCTGGGCTTCTGGTGGCACGACACCCGCCATGGCGAAACCCACTTCGCGGAGGAGATCCATCGCATCCTGGGCCGGGACGCCACCGAGATGGCGAGCCTGGAATCCTTCAAGGCGAGCATTCATCCCGACGATCGGCCCGCCCTGGAATCGGCCCTGGAATCGGCCCTGGGTTCCGCGCTGACGCAAGGCGCCGAGCACGATCTCGCCTGCCGCATCCTGCGGCCCGACGGGGAAATCCGCCATGTGGTCTGCCGTGGACGGCCGGAAACCGACGGCGGCGGCCGGGTCGTCCGCCTGGCGGGCACCCTCCAGGACGTTACGGAACTACGCCGCACGGAAGCCCGCCTGGGCGAAAGCGAGGCCCATATCCGCCTGCTGCTGGATTCCACCGCCGAAGCCATTTTCGGGGTAGACCTGGAAGAACGCTGCACCTTTGTGAATCGCGCCTGTCTGGACCTATTGGGGTACGACCACCCCGAAGAACTCCTGGGCCATCCCATCCACGAACTCATCCACCACCATCACCCCGATGGTTCGCCCTATCCCGCCTCGGCCTGCAAGGCCCTGCCCGTCCAGCTGCGGGGCAGCAAGGTCCACGTGGACGACGAGGTCTTCTGGCGCAAGGATGGCACCGCCCTGCCGGTGGAATACTGGTCCCACCCCATCTACCGGGAAGCACGGCTGGTCGGGGCCGTGGTCACCTTCCTGGACATCAGCACGCGTCGTCGCAGCGAGGAAAATCTGCGCCTGGCCGCCAAGGTCATCGAGAGCACCCAGGAAGGCGTGATGATCACCGATGCCGAGAGCCGCATCCTGTCCATCAACCAGGCCTTCACCACCATCACCGGCTATTCCGCGGCGGAGGCCCGGGGCCAAACCCCCGACCTGCTGAATTCCGGACGCCATGACGCCGCGTTCTACCGGGAGATGTGGGCCCGGCTGGCAGAAACCGGCACCTGGCAGGGCGAGATATGGAATCGCAGCAAGACCGGCGAGGTCTATCCGGAATGGCTTTCCATCAGCAGCGTCTATGACAACCTCGGCCGCCTGACGAACTATGTGGGGGTGTTCTCCGACATCAGCCAGATCAAGCATTCCGAGGCCCAGCTGGAATACCTGGCCCACCACGACCCCCTCACCGACCTGCCCAATCGCATGCTGTTCCAGGCCCGGCTGGGCCACGCCATCCATGTGGCCCAGCGGCATGGGCAGCGTCTGGGTCTGCTGTTCATGGACATGGACGGCTTCAAGCACGTCAATGACAGCCTGGGACATCCCGCCGGCGACGAACTTCTCCAGGCCGCGGCCAAGCGCATGACGAACCACCTGCGGGCCGAAGACACCCTGGCCCGGCTGGGCGGCGACGAGTTCGTCATCCTCCTGGAACACCTGGGTGAAAGCCGGGAGGCCGCCATCGTCGCCCAGAACGTCCTCGGCCTGCTTCAGGAGCCCTTCCGGCTGGCGGCCGGCCAGGAGGTGTTCATCGGTGTCAGCATCGGCATCAGCCTCTACCCGGACGACGCGGAGGACGCCACCCAACTGGTGCGCAACGCCGACGCGGCCCTCTATCAGGCCAAGGCCCAGGGCCGCAACACCTACCGTTTTTATACCGAGGCCCTGACTCATACCGCCAACGAACGTCTACGCCTGGAGTCCAGCCTGCGCCGGGCCCTGGAAAAGGGCGAGTTCGTCCTCCATTTCCAGCCCCAGATCGCCTTGAGCGATGGCCACGCCATCGGCGCGGAAGCCCTGGTGCGCTGGCGTTCTCCCGACGGCGAGTTGATCCCGCCGGCCCGTTTCATTCCGGTCGCCGAGGAAACCGGCCTCATCCGCCCTCTGGGGGAATGGGTGTTGCGTACCGCCTGCGCCCAGTTCCGTACCTGGATGGACGCCGGCCACCCCCACCTGAGGCTGGCGGTAAATCTCTCCACCCGCCAGTTCGAACAGCGGGACCTGGCGGCCTGCGTCGGCAACATCCTGGCGGAAACCGGGTTCCCCGCCGAGAACCTGGAACTGGAAATCACCGAGAGCGCCATCATGATCCAGGGGGAACAGGCCCGCGACACCCTGGAGCAGTTAAAGCGCCTGGGCGTCAGCCTCGCCATCGACGATTTCGGCACCGGCTATTCCTCCCTCGCCTACCTCAAGCGCTTTGCGGTGGACAGGCTGAAGATCGACCAGAGCTTCATCCGCGACTTGCTCCACAGCGACCATGACCGGGAAATCGCCGCCACCATCATCGCCATGGCCCGCCACCTGAAGCTCAGCGTCCTGGCGGAAGGGGTGGAAAGCGAGGCCCAGCTCGACTTCCTGCATCGGCATGGCTGCGATGCCTTCCAGGGGTATCTCTCCAGCCCGCCCCTGGCGGCGGCGGACTTCACGGCATTCCTCGAGAGACCACCGAAAGGCTAAACTGGGGCCTCCCCAGCCCGTATTAGCTCGCCATGGCAGACCCCGCGACACCCGAGCCCACCCCCGGCAGCTATTACAGCAACGGGGCCTATGGCCGCTCGTGGGGCGTTCGGCAAGTCCTGGCCCTGAGCCGGCATCCGGACAGCGGCGAGGCCCGGGTCGCCTTCCGGGGCATCGCCGGCACCTGCCGGCGCAAGCGCGGCGAATGCAGCCTGGCGGATTTCCAGCGCTGGGCCCGCTACGAAGTGGCCCTCAACGAGAACTCCTGGCAGCGAATCCGATAGCGCTTTCGGACTCGCTGCCCTTCATGCGAGGGCAGCGAGCGCGCTATTTCGGTGTCGAAGCCGACGAGCCCCGGGCCTGAACCAGGCCTGCGAAGGCCATGGCCGTCGCGATCAGAGCCAGGACGATGGCCGCCCCCGCGGGCAGGTCGAACAGGGCGGAACCGGCCAGCCCCAGACCGTAGCCCAGGGCGCCGATGCCGAAGGCCCGGACCGGCCGTTCCCCCGCCGCCAGGGCGGGCACGATAAGGCTGGCGAAGACCAGGTACACCCCCACCACCTGCACCGACGCGGTGATGGTGACGGCGAACAGCAGGTAGAACCCCAGGGGCGAACGGCGCAGGCCCAGGCCGAACCAGGCCGCCAGCACCAGGCCGGTGACCGCCGCCAGGGGCAGGAGGCCCGCCCAGGTGCTCCACAGGATCTGGCCCACCAGCAGGTCCTGGAGATGTTCGGCGCCGTGGGGATCCCGGCTCATGAGCAGGAGGGCGGCACAGGCGGCGGCGACGAAGGCCACACCGATCACCGCCTCCTGGCGGCCCGGCGACCGCCTTTCCCGCCAATGGAGGAGAAGAGCGCCCAACAGGGCCATGCCCACCGCCCCCAATTGGGTAATCCAGGCCGAGGCGGCTCCCGTCCCCTCCCCCGCCAGTCCATGCGCGATCACCACCCCGAGGCCGGCAATCTGGGCAATGGCCAGATCCAGGAAGACGATGCCCCGGCCGAGCACCGCGCCGCCCAGGGGCACATGGGTGGCCAGCACCAGCATGCCGGCGGCGAAGGCGGGCAGGAGGATACTCGTGTCCAGGTCACCGAGGGTCATTTCAGGGCTCCCAGCAGGCGGGCGATCGTGTCGTCGTAGAGACTGAGGAGATCCCGGGCCTCGGCGGAACCGCCTACGGTGTAGGGCAGTTCCACAGCCGGGATGCCGGCCCGCTCCGCCAGCCACTCGTCGGCCTTCGCCGACTGGTAGGCGGCGCGCAGCACCAGCCGGGCCGGCTGGGCCTTCAGACGGGCCAGCAGTTCCCCCAGATAGGCGGCGGAGGGATCGATGCCGGGCTTGGGCTCCAGGTCCGCCACCACCTTGAGGCCCAGCCAGTCGGCCAGATAGCTCCAGTTCTTGTGGTGGACCACCACCGGCAGCCCCCGCAATGCCGCCGCCTGCTTTTCCCAGCGACCGATGGCGGCTCCCAGGCTGGCCTGGAACTGGCGGTTGCGCTCCGCATACTGGCCGGCTAGGGCGGGATCCAGCTCGGCCAGGCGCCGGGCCAGGGCATCCGCCACCTTGAGGAGGTTGCGCGGATCGGAGATGAAGTGCGGATTGCCGTCCGGGTGGATGTCGCCCTGGCCGCGATCCAGGCTGACGGGCCGTTCCAACAGGCGGACCTGGCGGGCGGCCTCGAAATAGCCGGGCTGGCCGGGCAGGATGCGGGGATTGCCGGATTCCCGCTGTAGCAGGGGCAGCCAGCCCACCTCCAGCTCGGCGCCGGTGCAGACCACCAGGTCGGCTGTCCGGGCTCGGGCGATGAGGGAAGGCTTTGCCTCGATGCGGTGGGGATCCTGGCGGGCGGTAGTGGCGCTGGTCACCCGGACCGCGTCGCCGCCCAGTGCCTGGGTCAGGGTGGCCCATTCCGGTTCGCAGGCCAGTACGTTGAGGCTGGCGCCGGCCGGTGGCGCGGCCAGAACCGAGGCAATAGCCAGAAAGGGCGCGATCAGGACGCGAATAAGCTGCATGGCGGGACCTCTTTCAGAACTTGTGGGCGCCGTGGGGGCCCAGGCTGTAGACGTATTGAAGGGTGACCTGGCTGTCGTCGGGCTCGCCGCGCTGGGCGTGGTCCCTGGAGAATTGCAGCCGGAACAGGGAAAACTCGCTGGGTGCGTAGTCCGCCATCAGGCTCCACTTGTTCGGGTGGTAAGCCGCCGTCGGCAGAAAGGCGTTGTTGGCGCCGTAATCCAGGCTGCCGCTGTCCAGGCGGTCATAGCGCAGGCCAAGCCGCCAGCGGGGCATGAACTGGTAGACCCCCTGGACATAAACGCCGGACTGTCGGGCCCGGTAGGCCCCCGGGGAACCGCCGGCGCACAGGGAAGGCGTGGCCGGGTCGGCGTCGTCGCAGAGCAGGCTGCCATGTTCATCGCGCCGGAAATACTCGGTCTGGAACTTGAAGGCCCGGTCCCGGGCGTTGCCCGCCGGCGCCCATTTCCAGACGAAATCGGCGATCCAGGTGTGGGAGGCGCCCGTAAAGGCCGACAGGGTATCCACCCCGCCCAGATCCGGCAGAATGCTCTCCCGGGCCTTGGGCCGGGCCCCCAGATAGGATAGGCCGGCCCGCCAGGCGGAATCCTCGCCCACGTCGCCACCCACATGCCCGAACAGCGCCCAGGCGCCGGCGCCATTCAGGCCGCCACCATCTTCCGAGCCCGGGAAAGACGCGCCCCGCCCGATCTCCGCCCCCAATTCCACGAAGGTCTCGGTGGGCGCCAGCCATTTCAGCTGGAGGCCGTCCTGGATGAAATGTTCGCCGAACAGCGTCCGGTACATCAGGGTGTTGTCGGCGAAGTCCCAGGCATGGGGATGTTGTTCATTCTGGTAACCAATGCCGGAGATGAAGCGTCCTCCCTTCAGGGTGACGCCGCTGCCCAGGGACTGGGTCTGGAACCAGGCCTCTTCGACCTCGGCCTGGCCATCGGCCAGAACCAGATTGGCCAG
>DAOQNK010000115.1:6408-7506 GCA_035332045.1 Thiobacillaceae bacterium
TCCCGCAGGCGGCCTTCGTAGGTCTCCCGCAGGCTTCGTAGCTGGGTTTCGAATTCAGCCCGCAGGCTGGCGATGTCCATGTCGCTGGCGGCATGGGCGGAGGGCAGGGCGATGCCCCATAGGCAAAGCAGGGCGGCCGCCCGATGTCTGTGCTCGTGCATGATGCACCTCGTCTGAAAAATGAATATCCCGAGCCGCCGGCATGGCCGGCTCCGGAGGAGTCAGGGGGAGTTCAGGCGAGGAGGGGCGGGGCGCGGGCGCGGAAGGCCAGCCGGGTTTGTACCGTGAGCGCCAGGTACGGCGTCTCCGGGGACGGCAGTTCGCTTTCCGGGAGGGTCGGTAGCGCGATCTGAGGCGTGGCGCCATGCTCGAAGTCCGCATAGGCGGCGCAGAGCTGACAAGCCCCATGAGGCTTGTCCTGATCGCCATGATGGCCCACACCATGGGCCAGGCTCCCGACCTGGGCGGCGAGGAGCGCCAGGGCGAGAAACAGCAGGCGGTAAAGACGGGCGGGAGCCATGGACACCATTGTATCCCTTCCGAGTTACCGCATTCCTACACGCTCCCTCCATGAAAAAGGCCGCCCCGAAGGGCGGCCCGGACATGGGAGGAGCGGCCGCTTACTTACTCTTGCCGATGATTTCGATCTCCACCCGGCGGTTGGGCGCGTGGCACTCTTTCAGCTTGTCCTTGGGCAGGGTCTTGTCGCATTGGACCACGGTCTGGGTGTCACCCACGCCGCTGCTGATGACGACGCCGGGCTTGACGCCCTTGGCCACCAGGTAGGACTTGACCGATTTGGCGCGAGCCTCGGACAGCTTCTGGTTATCGGCGCTCTTGCCGGTGGGATCGGCGTGGCCCACCACCTTGATCTGCTCAATCTCGCCCATGCTCTTCAGCTTGACCACCACCTCGTCCAGCTTGGCCTTGCCATCCTTGGACAGATCCTTGATGCCGGACTTGCCGGACTGGAACAGAGCGTCACCGGCCAAGATGACCTTGGTGGGCACCGGCGCGGGCGCCGGCTTGGCCTCGGCCTTGGCGGGGGCCGGAGCGGCCACCGGCGCGGCGGGGGCGGGCTTCACTTCGGCCTTCGGG
>DAOQNK010000116.1:0-1311 GCA_035332045.1 Thiobacillaceae bacterium
CATCCTCAAGGGCCTGGTCCGTCAGTTCAACCTGCCCATCGTCATGGTGGAAGCTGAAACGGAACGGGCCGAGGACGGACTGGCCCTCTCCTCCCGCAACGGCTATCTGTCCGCCGCTGAGCGCGCCGAGGCGCCCCGCCTCTTTCGCCTGCTGAGGGAAGCCTCCGACCGCGTTGCCGGCGGCGAGCGTCCCTTCGGCGAGATCGAGGCCGCCGCCACCGCCGACCTGACCCGCCACGGCTGGCAGGTGGATTACGTCTCGGTGCGCAGCCGCACCACCCTGCTGCCGCCCACGCTGGAAGAAAGCCGCTTTGTCATTCTGGCGGCGGCGCGACTGGGCCATACCCGCCTCATCGACAATCTGGAGTGCTGAAGGCGCGCCCGAACCGGGAATACCCTGGATGGCACGCGGGCTTGTGCGCTGCAAAAACCCGCTATAATCGCCGCCCGATTTGCTCCCGCCTGCCGCCATGCAACGCACTCTGCTCAAATCCAAGCTGCACCGCGTTCGCGTCACCGCCTCCGAACTGGAGTACGAGGGCTCCTGCGCCATCGACGAGCAGCTTCTTGAAGCAGCGGACATCCGGGAATACGAACGCATCGAGATTTACAACGTCAACAATGGCGAACGTTTCGCCACCTATGCCATCCGGGGCCAGCGCGGCTCCGGCATGATCTCGGTAAACGGCGCGGCGGCCCGCAAGGCGGCTGTGGGCGACATCCTCATCATCGCCAGCTATGCCACCTACGGCGAAATCGAGCTGGCCCAGTACGAGCCCACCCTGGTCTACGTCGACGACAAGAACCGCGTCAGGCGTATCGGCGCCGAGATTCCCGCCCAAGCGGCCTGATTCACGATTCTTTCAGCAGGCGCTCCAGCCGGCGCCAATCGAAATGAGGCCCGGGATCCGTCTTCCGGCCCGGAGCGATGTCAGCGTGCCCGGCCAGGCCTTCGATGGGATACGCCCGGCGCAGCCGCCCGATTAGTCCGGCCAGGGTCTCGTACTGCACGTCGGCGAAGGGCTGGTCGTCCGTCCCCTCCAGTTCGATGCCAATGGAAAAATCATTGCAGCGCGCCTGGCCTTGCCAGTTGGACACGCCGGCATGCCAGGCCCGCCGCCCGCATGGCACGAACTGAACCAGGCTGCCGTCGCGACGCAGGAAGAAATGGGCGGAAACCCGCAAGCCCTGGATACTGGCGAAGTAGGGATGGGCGGACGGATCCAGACGGTTGGTGAACAGCTGCTCCACGCCCGGGCCGCCGAACTCCCCGGGCGGCAGGCTGATGTTGTGGATCACCACCAGGCGGAT
>DAOQNK010000116.1:1411-7471 GCA_035332045.1 Thiobacillaceae bacterium
GGCCGCCGAACTCCCCGGGCGGCAGGCTGATGTTGTGGATCACCACCAGGCGGATAGCCTCGCCAGCCGGTCTTTCATCCTGGTTGGGCGAGTCCACGCGCCGGGCGCCCTCGACCCAGCCTTCCGCATCCAGGCCAGCGCGCGAATCCACTAGGGCTCCTCCTCGGCGGGCAGCGCCAGTACCCGTGCCAGAGCCGCCGCCAGGGACGCCGGGCTGATCTCGCAGGCCAGGCGGGCGTGGTAGTGGCCATCCTTGTAAAGGCGCAGGTCCGGCAGATGGAAGACATCGAAGGCCCGGGCCAGAGCAGTGGCCCGCTGCACGTCCACCTTGAACAGGGCCGCCCCGGCCGGCGCGGCCTCCGGAAGCCGGGCTTCGGCGACCCGGCAGGCCCCGCAGTCGGGACCGCCGAACAGCACCAGGGCCAAGCCCGGGGTAGCGGCCAGGCGGGGATGGAAACCGGCTTCGTCCAGAGGAATGAGCGAGGGCGTGGACATGTCGGCATTCTGCCCATATCCCGGCAGAGCCGAAAAGCCCGGCCGGGCGTGTAAGATGGGTGGGTTTACTACGGAGTCGCGCCGATGATCGCCCTTGAACTGCTGTTTTTCCTTGTTGTCATCCTGGTGGCCGCCGAGGTGTTTGTGAACGCCCTGGAACACCTGGGGGAAAAACTCGGCATCTCGGAAGGCGTCACCGGCTCCATCTTCGCCGCGGTGGGCACCGCGCTGCCGGAAACCATCGTCCCCCTCCTCGCCATTTTCGCCGGCACCCAGAACCAGGCCCTCAACGAGGAGATCGGGGTGGGCGCCATCCTGGGTGCTCCCCTCATGCTCTCCACCCTGTCCCTGTTTCTAATGAGCCTCTCGGTCTGGAAGCGGCGTGGCACCCAGGGTCATCTCACCCCGGAAAAATCCGGTCTTACCCGGGACCTGAACTTCTTCCTGGCCGCCTTCGTGCTCGCCAGCATCGCCCTGTTCGTGCCCCACGAAACCGCCGGCATCCGCGCCACCCTGGCCTTCGTCATGGTGCTGATCTACTTCTTCTACGTGCTGCTGACCCTGAAGGCCTCCGCCGCCCTTGTGAAGGATGGCCACGCCACCGAAGCCGGCGAGCCCATGTTCCTCGCCCGGCTGGGCGCGCCCACCAACTGGTGGACCATCTTCCTGCAGCTGGGCGCTGGACTGGCCATGCTGGTCGCGGGCGCCAAGGGCTTCATCCATGGCATCGAGCAGGCCGCCCCCCTGCTGGGCATTTCCGCGCTGGTGCTTTCCCTGATGATCGTGCCGGTGGCCACCGAACTGCCCGAGAAGGTGAACTCCATCCTCTGGATCCGCCGCCACAAGGACACCCTGGCGTTTGGCAACATCACGGGCGCCATGGTCTTCCAGGGCACCCTGCTGCCCGCCATCGGCGTGCTCCTCACCCCGTGGGCCCCCCAGAAGGAGGTGCTGGCCGGTGTGGTGATCACCCTGACGGCGGCCGCCTGGCTGCGCGTCATGCTGGCCAGGGGCCAGCTCAGGGTCTGGCATCTGGGCATCAACGGCGCCCTCTACGCCACCTACCTGGGCATTGCCCTGAGCTGATCGCGCCCGACCCTAAACTTTTCCCCGATTTCTCCGATATCACCTTCGTTATAAAAGCAGCGGCTGGTCATGCCCGCCGTCAACGGAGAAGACGCGCATGAAGCAGAAGATCACACCCACGTCGGTGGAGAAGGTGATGCGGGATGACGATTTCATCGTCTCCAAGACCGACCTAAAGGGCCGCATCACCTACGGCAACCGGATATTCATCGAATTCTCCGGCTACGACGAAAAGGAACTGCTCGGCAGCCAGCACAACATCATCCGCCACCCGGACATGCCCCGGGCCGTGTTCAAGCTCCTGTGGGACACCATCCAGGAAAAGCGGGAATGCAACGCCTACGTCAAGAACATGGCGAAGGACGGCAGCTTCTACTGGGTATTCGCCAACGTCACCCCCAGTTTCGGCCGCGACGGCAACATCAGCGGCTACTTCTCGGTGCGGCGCAAGCCCAAGGCAGCCGCGGTAAAAACCGCCTCGGATCTGTATCGCGCCATGCTGAGCGCGGAGCAGGCCGCCGGCAGCCGCGACGCCATCGCCGCTTCCTCCAAGATCCTCAACGACCTGCTGGCCGAGAAGGGCATGAGCTATGACGAACTCATCCTTGCAATCTAAGGTTCAGTGGACCCTCTGGGGGTTCTCGGCGCTGATTCTCGCCGCCATCGCCACGTCCTGGGCCATGCATGGCTTCGATTGGTTCATGCTGAGCTTTCTCGCGGTGGGCGTGGCGCTCTCAGCCTGGGGCCAGGTCAAGGCCAGGCAATGGCTATCTCCCATCGCCGAGTTGGATTCACTGACCAAGGAAATCAGCCAAGGCACTTTCGGCGGCCGGATCACAGGCATCGACGACAGCAACGAGATCGGCCGTCTCTGCTGGCACGTCAACGACATGCTGGACCAGCTGGAAACCTACTTCCGGGAGGAAACCACCACCTTCCGCTACCACCTGGACAACAAGTTTTTCCGCAAGACCATTCCGGTGGGCCTGCACGGCGGCTTCAAGAAAGGCATGGAAAGCCACAACGTGCTGCTCGAGGCCATGGCGAACCAGTCCCAGAGCCAGATGCGGAACCACCTGCTGAGCATGGTGCACCAGCTCAACACCTCCAACCTACTGGACAACCTCGCCTCCAACCAGTCCGATCTGAAGAACGTCACCGATGCCATGAAACAAGTCGTCGACCTGGCGACCCGCACCACCGGCGAGGCCGAGGAAAGCCGGGGCACGGTTCAGTTGGTGGTGGATCGCCTCAACGACATCAGCGTCCGCATCGATCACATGGCCGATGCCATCGTCGAGCTCAACAATCACAGCCACGAGATCACCGACGCCGTCCAACTCATCACCGCCATCGCCAATCAGACCAATCTGCTGGCCCTGAATGCCGCCATCGAGGCCGCCCGGGCCGGCGAAGCCGGCCGGGGCTTCGCGGTGGTGGCGGACGAGGTGCGCAAGCTGGCGGAAAACACCAAAGGCGCCTCGGAATCCATCGGCCGCATCATGGAAACCCTCAACGGCGAAGCCCAGCAGATGCTCGACGATTCCCATGCCATGCGGGACCTAGCCGGCGGCTCCCGCCAGGCCATCGGGGAAATGGAAGGCCGCTTCGCCCACTTCGCCAGTTCGGCCCGGGAAACCCTGGGCCACTCTACCCTGGCCCAGGACATGAGCTTCGCTTCCCTGGTGAAGGTGGACCATGTGATCTTCAAGCAACGCGCCTACATGACCCTCAACACCGACGAGGAAAGCTACCAGTCGGCGGTGAAGGTGGACCACCACAATTGCCGCCTGGGCAAGTGGTACACGGGCGAAGGCCGGGAGGTGTTCGGTGGACTGCCTTCCTACAAGGCCCTGGAGCGGCCCCATTCCCGGGTCCATTCCAGCATCCACGCCATGCTGCCCTACCTCGGCCAGGGCTGGGAGAAGGATTTCACCAAGCAGCAGGCCATCTATGCCGCGCTCCAGGAGGCGGAAACCGCCAGCCGCGAGGTCATGGAGCTGATCGACCGGCTGGTACGGGAAAAACACGGCACGGCCTGAGCCGGGTCTGCCCCCGGGATACCGCTCAATCGATGCCGAGCCGCTCCATGCGATAACGCAGGGAGCGGAAGGTCACACCGAGCAGCCGTGCCGCCGCCGTCTTGTTGTGACCGGTCTTGCCCAGGGCCTCGATGATGGCGCGCCGTTCGGCGCCATCCAGGAATTCCTGAAGCCCTCCCGCCGGGTTGCCCACCCCGCTGTTATCGCCTTCGATGCAGGCGGGCTCCAGGTTCAAGTCCTCGATCTGGATGGTCCGCCCCTCCGACAAAGCCATGGCCCGTTCCAGGATGTTCTCCAGTTCCCGAACGTTGCCGGGAAAATCGTAGCGCGCCAGGGCCGCCACGGCCTCGCTGTCCAGACGCGGCGTCGGGCAGCGGTTGGTCGCCGATAGGCGGCTGAGAATGTGGCCGGCCAATTCTTCCAGGTCGTCTCGCAATTCCCGCAATGACGGCATCCGGATTTCAATGACATTGAGCCGGTAGAACAGGTCGTGGCGGAAGCGGCCGGCGCTCACCGCGGCCTGGAGGTCCTGATGGGTGGCGCTGATGATGCGCACATCTACGGGATCCTCGCTCACACCGCCCACCCGCCGGACCTTCTTTTCCTGGATGGCCCGCAACAATTTCACCTGCATGGCCAGGGGCAGGTCCGCGACCTCGTCCAGGAACAAGGTGCCGCCCCGCGCTGCCTGGAAAAAGCCTTCCCGATCCCCTTCCGCGCCGGTGAACGCTCCTTTGCGATAGCCGAAGAACTCGCTTTCCATGAGGTTCTCGGGGATGGCTCCGCAATTGACGGGGATGAATGGCCCTTCGGACCGGACACCCTGCAAGTGGATCATGCGGGCCGCCACTTCCTTGCCGGTTCCCGTCTCCCCGGTGACGAACACCGGGGCCTGGCTGCGGGCTACCTTGTCGATCAGGGAGCGGACCTGGGCCATGGCGGCGGAGGCGCCCACGAGGAGACGATCCCGGGGCCGGGTTTCCACGGGCTCTGGGACCTTGAGGGCCGAGCGCACCAGGGTCCTCACCTTCTCGGGGGTAACCGGCTTTTCCACGTAGTCGAAGGCGCCGGCCTTCAAGGCGGCCACGGCGCTCTCCGCGGACCCGAAGGCGGTGATGACCGCCACCGGCGTCGACGGGGCGTGCTCGGAGATGTGACGGACAATGCTCAGGCCCTCCCCATCGGGAAGCCGCATGTCAGTCAGGCAAAGGTCGAAGCCGGCGCGCCCCAGCTTGTCGAGGGCCTCGGCGACATTGCCGGCCCGGTCGCTGTCGAGCCCCATGCGCACCATGTCCATTTCCAGCAGGTCCAGCAAGTCCGGCTCGTCGTCCACCAGCAGGACGCGGGGGCGTTTCATGTTCGGGTTCCTCTCAGCAGGGCGGCCGATGGCATTCGAGTCGGAAAAGGGCGCCATCGGCTTTGGCCACATAGCGTAACTCCGCTTGGTTGGCTTCGGCCAATTCCCGGGCGATATACAGGCCCAATCCCATGCCTTGCTTGTCGGTGGTATAGAAAGGCTCGAAGAGGTGGGTTTGAACATCGTCCGGAATAGGCGGGCCGTCATTGAGTACCTCGATGTCGGTCCGCTCCTCGTTGCCAAGGGCCCTGAGGCGGATGCTGCCTGGATGCCTGGCGCAATACCGCCAGGCATTGCGGAACAGGTTCCACAAGATCTGCTCCAGGTGGCCTCGGTCCATGCAGGCCCGGATGTCACTGGCCAGATAGGTGGCAATCACCCCGTCCGGCACCCCTTCCTGGAGGCTGAATTGCTGTACGAAGCCCGGCAGATAGCTGGCCAGATCGATGCTTTCCCGCTCGACCCTATCCCGCCGGTTGAGTGACAGCACATCTTCCACCAGGCCGTTAAGGCGGCGCGCGTTATCCTCGATGATGCGCGTCAGCTTGGGAGACAGACCCTCCCGCACATCCTCCTTGAGCAGTCCGGCGGCATGCCGGATGGCCGAAAGAGGATTTCGGATCTCGTGGGCCAGGTTCGCGGTGAGCATGCCCAGGGAGGCCAGCTTCATCTTCTGGGCCTGGCTCTCCAGGTCGGTCATGTCTTCCAGGACCACCAGGGCACCTTCCCTGCGAGTCGGCTCCAGTTCGACGAACCGGGCCCGCACCCGGTGCCCTTCCCGGCCCACCAGGAAGGGGTGCTGGGGCAGTTTGCCGCCCTCGCGCCAGAGCCGCCAGAACTCGGCCAACTGGGGCGCGCAGTGGCCCAGGGCGCAGCGCGGGAAGAAATGGGTTTCCAGCAGTTGTTCGGCCTGGCCATTGAATTGCAGCAGAGAGCCGTCGCCGCCTATCGCCATGACGGCATAGGGTAGTTCCTGGATCATGCGCTCGTTGATGCGGGCCAGGCTCTCAGCCTGCCGCGTTTTCTCGCGGGCCAACTGGTCCGACGCCAGAGTGCCCCGGGCCAGGGCATGGGAGAGCA
>DAOQNK010000117.1:0-2526 GCA_035332045.1 Thiobacillaceae bacterium
GCCGTGGGGGGCGCGGCGGGCGCCGCCGTGGGTCAGAGCGTGGGCGGCAAGTCCGGCGCGGTGATCGGCGCGGGTGTGGGCGGCGCGGCCGGCGCCACGGTCGGCAAAAGCACGACCGAAAACGACAAGCCCGCCGTCAAGGCTGGCGGTTCGACCGCCAGACCGGCACCGGTGGTCGTCCGGGTCGAGGATGACGACCGGGATGATCATCCCGGCAAGAAGCACAAGCACAAGAAGCACCCGCCCGGCCATGCCTATGGCCACGACAAGCAGGACCGGGACTAGGCGTCTATTGCTGCGCCGCGGCGCCTGATCCCGACCGAAATAGGCGCCAAGCCCGCGTCGACTTCAGCCGCCCAGAAGGGCGGCCTTGAGATCGTCCTGGGCCGGCTTGGTACCCAGCCATATTCTCAGCAGCGCCTGAAAAAAATCTTCGCCCGGAATGTCCGGCCCCAGGGCATGGCCATTGAGGGAAACCCGGGTCGAGCCCCCGGGCAGCAGATCGAGATTCAGCACGGCGCCCTTGGGTAGGGGAGAGGCCGCCTGGACCTGGGCGGCAAACTGGTCGGTCCGCGCCTTGAGGGCCGCCAGTTCCGGCTCGCCGTGGTTCTTGGCGAGACCCTTGCCCAATCCGTCCAGAAAACGCTCCGCCTCCACTTCCCGCAAGGTCGCCAGACGCAAGCGCTTGGGGCCAGGCATGGCGATGGCCTGAACGGCATCCCGGCTGGGCTTGGGAAGATAGAGGCCGAGGGCATAGACCTTGATGACGAACACGGCCCGCACGCCGGCGCCATTGAGGGCGAGATCGGCCTCCCCCACCCGCGCCCGGTCTTCGAATCGCACCCCGCCCACCTCGGCCGCCCAGGCGGGAAGCGCCAGCAGGCAGGCGGCGAACCCGAGGACAGCCAGACCAATCCGGCCGCGGACGGCCGGCCCGGCGGCCCCGGGGCGGGGGGTACTCATTTCGGCTCCAGACTGGCGGCGAAGCTCATCCCCGCTTCCAGCCAGCGCTGGAGGTCGGCGTCGGCTTCGATGGCGTCCGCTGCCACCAGCAACCAGCCCGCCATGGGTCGTCCGGTCACATCGAAGACCGAGACACCGGGAAGGGCGAGATAGCGCCCCTGGGCCTCCGGCCCGCAGCGCACCACCAGACTGCGCTTCAAAATGCCGAAGGCCATGTTGCCGTTCAACAGGTAACCCACGCCGCCGAACATCTTCTTCTTGCCCAGACCGGGCCAGTGGAGGGCGGCCAGGTCGATGCGGGCTTCAAGTTCTGGGTCGTAGGCCATGGCGGTCCCCCGGAAAAACATGGATACGCCGGCAGGGCGCGCCCGGGATGATCGGGCGGCGGACGGGCCGTGGCAAGCCGTCCCGGTTCAGGCCTCGGGCACGAAGGCCAGGGAAACGGAGTTGAGGCAGTAACGCAAGCCCGTGGGCGGCGGGCCATCCTCGAAGACGTGGCCCAGGTGACCGTCGCAGCGGCCGCAACGGATCTCGGTGCGGATCATGCCGTGGGAGATATCCCGCACCTGGCGAATGTGGTCCGGGTCGATGGGCTGGTAGAAGCTGGGCCAGCCCGTGCCGGACTCGAATTTGGCCTGGGCCTTGAACAAGGGCAGGCCGCAGAGACGACAGGTGAAAGCGCCGGCGCGCTTTTCCTTGAGCAGGCCGCCGCAGAAAGGCGGTTCCGTGCCCTGGTGCAGGATCACCCGCCTCTCCTCGTCGCTCAAGCCCCTGGCCAATTCAGCCTTCTCCTCGGCCGAAGGCGGCGTCAGGTCGTGGCCGGAAGCGGAACGCCTGGGTTCGGACATGGCCATGGCGTCGGGTTCAGTGATAGGTGAGTTCGGTCCAGCGGCGTTCCTGGATCATGCGCTGCTTCACCAGGTCCCACTGTTCGGCCGAGCCCACCACCCTGCCCATGGTCTGGTCCAGGGCATCGGAGATCTTCTTCATGCCGGCCAGGTACACATGGGTCTTGGTTTCCTGCATCAGCTTCCAGATTTCGGCGGCGTTGTCCTCGACACCGCCGGCCAGGGCATCGGCCTCGTCGCTGAGCAGGCCGGACCGTAGCGCCTTGATTGCCTTGAAGGTCTTCTCGTCGAAATACTGGGTCAGGTCGTCGTTTTCCGCGTTCATGTACAACAGGTCGGCGCCGGTGCGGGCGCCGTAGAACAGGCGAACCTTGCCCTTCCAGCCCTTCTGTTCCTGATAGATGCGCTGCAGGAAGGCGCGGAACGGCGCGACGCCGGTGCCCGTGCCCAGCATGAGGAGATTGCTGGTGGGGTCGGCGGGTATCTTGAAGGGGCTGCGATAGGGCCCGGTCAGGGTGACCTTCTCGCCCACGCCGGCGTCGCAGAGGTAGTTGGAGGCCACCCCCGGGTATTGCTCGCCGGAAACCTCGTCGATATAGAAACAGCGCCTTACCAGCAGTTCCAGTTCGACGCCGCCGTCCTCGGCTTTCGCATTGGCGATCGTGTAGTAGCGGTGGTGAAGCTTGTTGCCGAATTCATGGGGGCCGGGCACCAG
>DAOQNK010000117.1:2626-7269 GCA_035332045.1 Thiobacillaceae bacterium
CTTCTCCACCCAGAGCAGACGCCTCTCCGACAGGTCGCTGTCGGGGTCGAGGCGAACCAGATAGCTCTGCTCGCGGCCCATGCCCGCCTCGATGAAACGCGCCACCTGGCGGGCCAGTTCCGGCCCTCGGACCAGCAGGCCGGCCTCGGTGTTGAGCAGCGCCGAACGGGGGTCCAGATTCATGGAGCCCACGTAGGCCCACTCCCGGTCCACCGCCAGGGCCTTGCTGTGCAGGCTGGCCCGGGAAGACCCCTTGCCGGCGCTGATGCGCGCCCCGGGTTTCTGGCGCAGGGGCTTGAGTTCGTTGAGTTCCACGCCGGCCAGCAGCAAAGGTAGTCGGTAGCGCGCATAGCCGGCGTGGACCACGGCCACGTCGTTGGCGGCCAGGGAATTGGTCAGGACCCGGACCCGCACGCCGCGCCCGCTGAGCTGGGTGAGGAAATCGGTGCCCAGGCGGCCGGGTACGAAATAAGGCGAAGCGATGAGCACTTCGCGGCGCGCCTCCGCCGCCCGCCGGATGAGCCGGGTGATGGGCAGGTCGGCGGTGGCGGTGGTACCGGCGGTCTTGTCGGGATCATCCAGAAGCAATTCGGCCTGTCCCGCTGTCCAGGGGCCAAGACCGGGGGCTGCCGCCCCTCCCAGGGCATCCAGGCGAAGATAGCCGCCCAGGCTGCCGCGCACCGAATCCCGGTGAGCCGCCAGGGCGGCGCGGCTCTCCGCCAGCAACTTCCGGCGCGCGCCCTCGAAGGGCAACGCCCGGGCCGGAACGCTGTATTCCGAGTTCCAGTAGGTATCGAAGGCGGTGGCCATGTCCCGGACGATGCGGCCGCTGGCCAAAATATCCAGATCCCGGAAGGACACTTCGCTTTCCAGCTGGAAATACTGGTCGCCGATGTTCCGGCCACCGGTGATGCCGAACTGGCCATCGGCCAGGAAAAACTTGTTGTGCATGCGCCGGTTCAGGCGCTCCTTGTCTCCCAGGAATTCCAGGGCTCGGCCCAGGGGCGCGTTGCCGCGGACATGGAAGGGGTTGTAGAGGCGGATCTGGATATTGCGATGGGCGTCCAGGGCAATGATGGCCTGTTCGCTTTCAGCGGTGTCTACGTCGTCCAGCAGGACCCGGACCCGCACCCCCCGGTCCGCCGCCCGAAGCAGGGCATCGACCAGGAGCTGGCCGGACACGTCGCCATGAAAGAGGTAGTACTGAAGATCCAGACTGCGCCGTGCCTTCTCGGTCAGATCGATGCGGGCGGCCAGGGCGGCGCGCCCCGATTCCAGGAGGCGGAAGGCGGAGGTCTGGCCCGGCTCCAGGACCTTCGCCGCGGCCTGGCCCAGGGGCGACTGGGGGTCGGGCGGCAGGGACTGGGAAGGCACCCGGGGGACATCGGTGCGCAGGGTGGCGCAGGCCGACAGCAGAGCCACGAAAAACAACGCGGTGAGAAAGCGAAACCAGGAGTGGGACATGGCTTCAGGCCACTGGGGCGGGCTATTGATCCGGAATGAATATGTCTGAAACCTCCCTTGCCCGCGCTGCCGCGCGCCCCTCCCCCGCATGCGTGGACGGGGCTGGGGGAGAGGGAGGTGGTTCAAACTTCATCTGGCCGGATTAATAGGTAAGGCGCGCGTCCGAGTTGCGGTCAATCCGGCATGTTCGAGCCGGGTCCCTTGTCCCGAGTGACGAAGTACATGCCCGCGCCGGCCAGGATCATCCAGAACACCATGGTCCAGATTCCCAGGGCTTCCCACAGGCTTCCCAGAAAGATCAGCATGACCAGGGCCAGGGCCAGCAGGGCATTACCCAGCCAGAACGACGACGTGTGGGGGTTCGAATTCATGAATGCTCCGGCTTGGCGGGAAAAGCGGCATTCTAGCCGGACGCCGAATCCCGGCCAGAGGCTATGCTGGAAGCGAGGATACAGGCATGGATCGCTTCAGAAAGTGGTTATTGTCGGGGCTGTTGGCGGGTCTGGCCGCCTGCGCGGACCTGTCGACCCAATTTGGCGCCCGGATTATCGATCCCGGCCAGCCCATCGCCCTGGGGCCGGAAGAAATCCTGGTGGTGGGCCGCATCCGCATTCTGGAAAACGGCCGCAGCAAGCTGCCTTACAGCTGGGGCAAGCCGATCTGGCAACTGGAAACCCTGGGCGGACCCGACACCCCGCATCGCTACCTGCCGTTCCTGAGCACCCGGGAGGACGGCCGCTTCGTTTATGCGATACCCGCCGGCCGATATCGGATGGCCCATGTGGCGCCCTTCTACTACCAACCCCTGATCGACCCGGCCCTGGCATTCGCCGGGCCCACTCCCGGCCATGTCTATTACCTGGGAGAACTGGTACTGGACCTGGACACCACCTCCTGGCTGGGAGGCCTGTGGGGCAATTACATCCTGAAGATCAACTACCTCGAGGTGCTGGACCTGCCGGGGGACCTGACGGGGGCTCTACCCACCACCCTGGTTATGGAACCCGCCCTGTTCACCCGCCTCCCCGGCCAGTTGCCCGCCCTCATGCTGAATGGCGGCGGCCTGCTCGGCAGCATGCGCTTCCATCGTTAGCCATGGACACGCCGGCTTCGTGGGTTTTCTCGCGCGGGTGGCCGGCGCTGGTCTGCATCATCCTGATCGCCGGCTGTTCCACGGTAGGTGTCCCGCGCCCGATTGACCGTGGTCCGGTGGCCTTGGTCACGGTCTCCTTCCCGCCCGAGGCCGACTTCAACACCCTGGCCTTGGGCAAAACCTCGGCCGCCGGGACTCTGGGCGGCGAGGGCGCGCTCGGCGGCGCCGCGGCGGGCGCCCTGGTGCCATTGGGCATGGGACCCATCGGCATCGTGGGCTACCCCGTCATCGCTCCCATCACCACCCTTTTTGGCTTGGTGGTGGGCGGCAGCCTGGGCGCGGGCTATGGCGCCTTCCATGGTCTTTCCGAGGCCCAGGTCGCCCAGACCCGAGCCCTTTCGGCCCAGGCCATGGCGAAGATCGACCCCCAGGTCGAGGTGGCGCGCCGACTCGCCGCCAAGCTCGAACGGACCAGGCTGGCTGTCCGGCTGATGCCGGGTGCCGGCCCGGCCCGGCGCGAGGAATCTCGGGATTACGCATCCCTGGCGGGGGAATTCCACGCCATTCTGGAATTGGCCATGGAGCGCATCGGCATGGCGGCCCACAAGGGTGATCCCCCCCGGGTGGCCCTGGAAATGCGCCTGCGAATCAAACTGCTCTACCCGCAGGGCGAGGACGGCCAGGGGACCAAGACTCTGGATTGGGCAGGGCGACCCCGCACCTTCTCGGAATGGCGGGCCGGCGGCCCGGCGTTGTTGTCCCAGGACTTCACCCGGGGCTATGACGACCTGGCCCAATACAGCCTGGAAATGCTTTTTGCTCCCAGCGTCATGGCCCGGGATACCGGCCTGGCACAGTAATCGGCAGCGATTTGTGCTTAGCAAAATCAGCAGCCACTTATGCACATAGAATCGCTTGACAGACCCCGTCACCAGAAGTAGCACCCATGAATTGATGGGTATTTACAACCCTTTGTTTTTTAACGTTTATTTACCTGCCTAAATTCTGAGCCCGAGGATTAACCTCCCGTTTCTTAAGCTTTTTTTACGGATAACAGCGGGGTTTTCCACACAGTTATCCACAGCTCCCGTGGACAACCTGGAAAGCCCGTTTGGGAAGAACTGGTTCATCCGTACTCCTGCGAAAGCACTTTAAGAATCAGGAATATTTACAAGTATTGACATACCTGGATACGGTTATCCGGATAACAGACGTGATCAGGCCTCCCGCAACCGACCCTGGAGCCTTCGAGGGGGCGGTCTGAACAGGCCGATGGGAATCCCGGCCCGCCGCCCAGCCGCAGTTCAGTGAAGCACTCCGGCAAAGCATGCTGTAGCCTCCCCCTCCTGGAAACTTCCGCGCGATATCCTCGTCACTGCCTGAGCACGATGAAGAAGGAATCCCATGTTGCCCTACCGCCTGCCCCTCACCCTTTGCGCCTGCCTGGCTGCCTCCCCCGTCCTGGCGGCGGATGCGCCGACCCCCGCCCCGGAAAGCAACGTCACCCGCTGGGCCGACCGTTGCACCGACTTCACCCGTAACGGCTGGGCCTTCAAGGCACCCGCCAATTTCCTGCAATGGCTGGACGTATTCAGCGACCCGGGCATCTGGCTGGAATTCGGCCGCCGGGGGCTGGACCCCCATTACGCCGTGCGCAGCCTTTCCAGCCTCCTGGATCCCGGCACCCCCAGGAACTACCTGGAATGGACGAATCCCGAGCTATACAACCGCTGGGGGGAAGCGCTGGCCCGGCCGGATTTCGTCACCACCATGAATTCCCTGCTCTTCGACCCAGGCCGCATGATGCGCTGGATCATGCTGCCCCTGGACGGCAAGACTTGGGAGCTGGCAGGCACGGCCATCAACCCCGTTACCTGGGTCAAGTGGCTGACTTTGCCCAGCGACCCCCAGGCCCAGGCCCTCTTCGCCAAGGCCACAGACCCGGAAACCGCCCGGCGCTGGCTGGATGCCCTGGGCGACCCGAAGAACGCGCCCTGGCTGCATGCTCCCGTATCCGGGCAAGGGTTCCAACCGGCGAAAACGCCCTGGGAAACCCGGGAATTCGTGCCGGCCAGCAACCGCCTAT
>DAOQNK010000118.1:0-7231 GCA_035332045.1 Thiobacillaceae bacterium
GTTCGGCCTGGCCCTGCTCGGCGCTCCAGGCCACGGCCGCCGCCAGCACGGCCAGCAGCAGCCAGGGCGCCAGGGCTTCGCCGGCGGCGCCGGACCCGATGGCCAGGGCCAGGGCCAGCAGGGCGGGGGAATACAGCCAGGCGCGTCGGGCGGGGTTCATGGGGCCTCCTCGGTCTTGGTCTTGTGCACGGGCAGGTCGAAGCGGAAGCAGGCGCCCTTGCCGGGGGCGCTGTCCACCTCGATGGCGCCGCCGTGCAGTTCCACGATGCGGCGGGCAATGGCCAGGCCCAGGCCGGCGCCGCTGCCGGAGCGGTGGGCGTCGGCCCGCCAGAAGCGGTCGAAGACCCGCAGCCGGTCGGATTCCCGCAGGCCGGAGCCGGTGTCGCGCACCTCCACCCGCAGGCGTTCGGCGGACGGGATGAGGGCCAGGGTGACGGTGCCGCCTTCCGGGGTGTGGCGCAGGGCGTTGTCCAGCAAGTTGGAGAGCACCCGTTCCATGGCGGCGATGTCGGTGTCGGCCCAGAGGGCGTCGTGGGGAATCTCGGCGCGCAGGGTCACGCCCCGGGCCTGGGCCGGCAGCTCGAACTTCTGGGCCACGTCCTGCATGAGCTCGCTGAAGGCGCAGGGCTCCAGGGTGAGGCTGGCGTTGGGGGCGTCCAGCTTGGCCATCTCGAACAGGTCGGCCACCAGGCGGGTGAGGCGCTCGGCCTCTTCCACCGCCACGCCCAGGTAGGTCTGGCGCTGCTGGGGGGTGAGGGTGTCGTCCTGGATCAGCAGGGTGTCCAGGTAGCCGCGCATGGCGGCCAGGGGTGTGCGCAGGTCGTGGGAGATGTTGGCGATGAGCTCCCGCCGGTCGGTGTCGGCGCGCTTGGCGTCGGTGAGGTGCTCCACCATGCGCTGGGCCATGGCGTCCAGGTCCCGGGCCAGGCGGCCCAGCTCGTCGGAGGAGCGCACGTCGGCGGCCAGATTGGGGGGGCGGGCGAAGCCGCCGGCCCGGAAGGCGTCCATGGCGTTGGCCAGGCGGCGCAGGCGGGCGGTGAGCACCCGGGCGTGGATCAGGCCGGCCGCCACCAGCAGGATCAGGGAGCCGGCGATGACCCACACTTCCTGGCGCACCATGCCCATGCTGTCGTGGAGCAGCATGAGCAGGGGCATGCCCACCACGGCCAGCAGCAGGCCGAGGGCGACGAAGTAGCGGGCGAAGAGGGACATGGGGCGCGGAGAAGGGCGCGGGGTCCTTCAGGCTTCCCGGAACTTGTAGCCCACGCCCCAGACGGTGAGCAGGTATTCCGGCTGGGCGGGGTCCTTCTCCAGCTTGGAGCGCAGCCGGTTGATGTGGGTGTTGACGGTGTGCTCGTAGCCGGAATGGCTGTAGCCCCACACCGCGTCCAGCACCTGGGTGCGGGAATAGACCCGGCCCGGGTTGCGGGCGAAGAACCAGATCAGGTCGAACTCCTTGGCGGTGAGGTCCAGCTCCTTGCCGTCCAGGGTGACGGTGCGGCGCACCGGGTCCAGGGTGAGGCCGGCAATGGTGACCTGCTCGCGGCCGTCGCCGCCGCCGGCGGTGAGGGCGTCCATGCGGCGGAAGGCGGCCTTCACCCGGGCGATGAGTTCCAGCATGGAGAAGGGCTTGGTGAGGTAGTCGTCGGCCCCCAGTTCCAGGCCCAGCACCCGGTCCAGCTCGGTGGACTTGGCGGTGAGCATGAGGACCGCCTGGCTGCGGGACTTGGCGCGGACGCGGCGGAGGATTTCCAGGCCGTCCACGCCGGGCAGCATGATGTCCAGGATGATGAGGTCCCAGGCCCGGGCCTCGGCCTCGGTCAGGCCCACGTGGCCGTCCAGGGCCAGCTTCACCTTGCAGTCCAGCTGCTGTTGCAGGTTGAGCTTGATGACGTCGGCGATCTGCCGCTCGTCCTCGATCACCAGCACGTTACGTCCCATCACCTTCTCCCCCGTGAAGCCGCGCCACCCGGCCGGGCCGGCGCCATGTTACTAAGCCTTGGCGAACTCGTAGCAACTATTGATCCGGCCCGAACGAATTGAGAACACCCCTCTCCCCCAGCCCCTCCCCCGCTTGCGGGGGAGGGGTGCGCGGCAGCGCGGGAGAGGGATGCCTTGATCCTTTGTTGGACAAGATCATCACGCCGCCGCCCGCACCGCGCCCGCCGCCTTGGCCCGCTCCAGGCGCAGCCAGGCTTCCAGGGCGCAGGCCACGCTCCAGGCCTGGGAGGGCGCGCCCCGGGGCGTGTGGGGGGCGTCGCCGTCGAAGATTTCCGAGATGCTGCCCAGGGCGGCGTCCCGGAGGTGGTCGCCCAGGGGTGCCAGGAGGGACTGGGCCCGGGCCGCGTCGCCGGTGACGCGGAACTCGGCCAGGGCGTAGTGGGGCAGCAGCCAGGCCCACACCGGACCCTGGTGGTAACTGGAATCCCGCTCCCAGACGCCGCCGAGGTAACGGCCGCGATAGTCCGGATGGTCCGGCGCCAGGGAGCGCAGGCCGACGCTGGTGAGCAGTTCCCGGCCCACCTCGGCCACCACCCGGGCCTGGGCGGCCCGGTCCAGGGCGGTGTGGGGCAGGCTGACGGCCAGGATCTGGTTGGGCCGCAGGGTGGGGTCGTCGCCGCCGGGGCCGTCCAGCACGTCGAACAGGCCGCCCTCGGGCTTGAGGAAGCGCTGGAAGCCGTGGCCGGCGGCTTCCGCCCGTTGCCGGTAGGGCTTGGGATCGCGCCCGATCATGGAGGCGAAGTCGGCCATGGCGCGCAGGGCGTTGAACCACAGGGCGTTGATCTCCACCGGTTTGCCGATGCGGGGCGTGACCACCCAGTCCCCCAGCTTGGCGTCCATCCAGGTGAGCTGGACACCGGGCTCGCCGGCCCGCAGCAGGCCGTCCGCCGGGTCCAGGCCGATGCCGTGGCGGCTGCCTTTCACGTGCCAGTCCACCATGTCGGCCAGCACCGGGAAGACGGCCCGCAGGCTTTGCAGGTCGCCGCTGGCCTCCACGTAGGCGCGCCAGGCCTCGAAGTACCAGAGGCCGGCGTCCACCGTGTTGTAGTCCGGCGTCTCGCCGGCACCGGGGAAGACGTTGGGCAGCATGCCCCGGTCCACGAAGCGGGCGAAGGTGGTGAGGATGCGCCGCGCCGAATCCAGGCGGCCGGTGGCCAGGGTGAGGCCGGGCAGGGCGATCATGGTGTCCCGGCCCCAGTCGCCGAACCAGGGGTAGCCGGCGATGACCGATTCGCCCTCGGGCAGGTCCGGCAGGGGCCGGGCGAACAGGAAGGTGTCGGCGGCCAGCACCAGTTGCTTCACCCAGTCCGGGCCGTCGACGATCTCCGGCGCGGCCAGGGCGGCCTGCTTGAGCAGGCGCAGGTCGTGGGCGTGGCGGCGGCGCCGGGCCTCGTCCGGGTAGCTGAGCCGGACTTCCCCCAGGCTGGCCACCAGGCCCCGGCATTCGCTGCCCAGGTCCAGTTCCAGGCGGCCCACGCAAAGGTGGTGGTCCATGTCCGGCAGGCCCCGCTCTGCCTCCACGGGCAGATGGAAGTTCTCCACCCAGTGCCGGCAGGGCAGCAGCCGGCCGCCGGGGGCCCGCAGGTGCAGGCTGAAGCCGGGAGCGCGGACTTCCAGGCGGCCGTGGGTGGACTCGGTATCGGGATCGAACGCGCCGGGTTGGCTACCCCCGTGGTGGTCCCGGTTGTTGACCAGCAGGCTGGCGGTGAGGCGCAGGGGCCGGCCCACCGGCTGGGCCAGGCACCAGGCCACGTAGGTGGCGTGGGCGCCGTGTTCCATCCAGATGCGCTGTTCCAGGCGGATGTCGCCGATGGCGTAGATCCACACCGCCATGCCGCCTTCCAGGCGGAAGGATTCGATGTGGACGTGGCCCCGGGGCTCGACGGCGCCGCCGGCCCAGCGGTTGACGTGGAGGGGGTAGTGGCGCTCGCCGTCGATCAGGGTGGCGTCGGCCTTGGCCAGCACCAGGCGGCGGCCCAGGGGCGGGTCCACCGGCGCCACCAGCAGGCCGTGGTAGCGGCGGGTGAGGGAGCCGGCCACGGTGCCGGCGGCGTAGGCGCCCAGGCCGTTGGCCAGCCACCATTCCCGGCGCTCGGCCTGCTCCAGATCGCCGCAGATGTCGCGGCCGAAGCGGATGAAATCGGGCAGATCAGGCGCCATGGGTGAGCTCCCGGTGGCCGGCCAGCAGGCTTGCGACGCGCAGGCCCCAGGCATAGATGGTGAGGGCCGGGTTGACCCGGGACGAGCGGGGCAGGACGGAGCCGTCCGCCACGTAGAGGTTTTCCAGGCCCCAGACCCGGCCTTCCGGGTCCACCACGGAGGTTTCAGGGCGGGTGCCGGTGACCAGGGTACCGCAGGCGTGGGCCGTGCCGGTCACGCCGATGCGCTGGCTGAAGGCCACGTAGCCCAGGCCCAGCAGGTCCCGGCGCAGCTTGGCCACAAGGCGGGTGTGCTCACCCAAGGCGCCGGGCAGGCGGGCGGCGTTGTAGTCCAGCTGGGGCCGGCCGCCATGGGCGGCGAGGACCCGGTTATCCGGGTGGGAGCCGTCCTCGGTCTGCAGGAAGAAGCCGTAGGCCCGGCAGGCGACGCCGCTCCGGATCCAGCCGGGCACGAAGCCGGGCATCTGCCGGCTGGCGATATCCGCCCCCAGGCTGCCGCCCAGGGTCTGCACGCTGCTGGCGGGAGAGTCCCGGTGCAGCAGCAACAGGGTCTTGCCCAGCACGTCGGTCACCGGCCGGCTGGAGAAGGCCAGCAGGGCGGTGAGGATGTGGGACTTGTAGTGGCGGCCCACCAGGTTCGAGCCAGGCAATTCCCGGTCCAGGCCGCTTTCCGCCAGGTAGTCCTGGAGCAGGCGGGGGCTGTGCAGGGCGCCGGCGGCCAGCACCACGGTGCCGGCGTGATGGCGGCTGCCATCGGCGCATTCCACGCCGGTCACCCGGCGGCCGTCGCCCAGCAGCCGGCGCACCGGGCAGCCGGTGCGCAGGGCCAGATTGGGCATGTGGGCGATGCGGCCCAGCAGGGCCTGCTCGGCGTCGGCCTTGAGGCCCAGCACCGAGGCGAAGCCGTCGAAGTGGCTGGCCTCCTGGGGCTGAGTGAGGATGTCCGGCGACAGTCCCAGGGCCAGGCCCTGGGACTGCCAGCCCGCGTCCCGGCGAGCCAGACCGGCGGCGAGGCGGGTGATGTCCGGCTCGGGGGGGAAGGTCTGCACGGCCAGGAGGCGCTCGGCTTCCTCGTAGAAGGGCGCCAGGTCGGCGTAGGCGATGGGCCAGGCCAGGCAGCGCCGGGCCGGGTCTTCGGCGAACTCCGTGGGGTCGAAGCGCAGCAGGGCGGCGCCATACCACTTGGTCTTGCCCCCCAGGTTGAAGTGTTCCTCGGGCAGGATTTCCCGGCCTTCGCCGTCCCGCCAGGGTTCCCGGGAGAGGAACTCGCCCTTGCCCATGACCCGTTCCGGGTCCAGGGTGGAGCCGTCCCGGGGCAGGGCCTCGCCCTTTTCCAGGAGCAGCACCCGGGCGCCGGTCTGGGTCAGGTGGTAGGCTGCGGCGCAGCCGCCGGCGCCGGAACCGATGATGATGATGTCGTAGCGGCCCACGTGCGTCTCCTACGCTCTGGCACAGGCGGTGCGCCGGGCGATGAACCAGGCCGGGGGCGCGGGGCGGAGGGATGGACGGCGGGGTCGGGCTGCCATGTCCTCGGGCCTCAGTTCCACTCGGTGGGGCCGGGCATGCCGGCGTAAAGCACCAGCAGGCGGGCGTCCTCGTCGTCATAGCCGTCATCGGCCACGGGCGGCAGATGCGCATCCTCGTCGGCGCTGAGGGCGAAGGCCAGGGGGGCGCCTTCGTGCTGGTACTGGATGTCGTTCAACAGGGTTTCCATGGTGTGCTCCTCGTGGCGGGGACCGTGTTGCCAGTCTGGCCGCCAGCCATCACAAAACCGTCACGAGAGTTGAAAGCTTGTGTCCGTGCCGTTCCGGATGGGACGGAGGCGTGGACCGGGCTGCGGCCGTGCCGTCCGAAAAAAAGATCCCGCCGGAAGGAGACCTTCGGCGGGATCGCGCGGGGGGACATTCACAGGCTGGCGCTGTCTCCGGTACGGAACAGATTGAAGCCGCGGGTGGGGGCGGATTCCATGGAGGTGCCGATATAGCCGTGGCTGATGCCGGTGACGCTCTGGCCGACACCGATGTTGAGGGCATGGGAACGGAAGGCGTCCCAGCCCTGGCCGGCCATGGCCACGCCCATGCCGGGCATGCCGGGGATCATTTCGCCGACGCCGGTGTTGGAGGCGTAGGAACCGACCGCGTCATAGCCTTGGCCGGGAGCGGCCTGGACGGACAGGGAAGCGGACAGGGCGAGGGCGGTCAGGGCGCCGGTGAGAACGTTGCTGATGGTCTTCATGATGAGCTCCTTGTGAAGGTGGGGTTCGAGCCAGTCGGTGTATCCGTGCTGGTGATGCCAGTTTGGCCGCGACTCTTCACGGAGCTTTCCCATGTTGATAAACATTTCGTCACACGGGGAATTCGCCGGGCTTGTCCGGGCCCGGGTCAGTGATGGTCGATCTGCTCCGGCAGCAGGTATTCCCGGGCGTAGGCGAGGGGAACGTCCGCCGCCTTGAAGACGGCGTAGAGGTCCGGATCGATATGCCCCTCCCGGGCCATGCGGTCCATGATGGCCAGGCATTCGGAGAGGGGCTTGGCCGCCTTGTAGGGCCGGTCGGCGGCGGTGAGGGCCTCGAAGATGTCGGCGATGGCCATGATGCGGGCCTGGACCGACATCTGGTCGCCGGTGAGCCCCCGGGGGTAGCCCTTGCCATCCATGCGCTCATGGTGGCCGCCGGCGTATTCCGGCACCCGTTCCAGGTGGCGGGGCCAGGGCAGGGCCTCCAGCATGTGGATGGTGGAGACGATGTGGTGGTTGATGACTTCCCGCTCGGGGTCGGTGAGGGTGCCCCGGGGAATGCGCAGGCAGGCTTCCTCGTCGGGGCTGAGGAAGGGCTGTTCGGCGCCGGACGCGTCCCGCCAGCGATAGGCGGCGATGCGGCTCACCCGTTCCTGGTCCGCCGCCGCCATGGCCTCGCCGCCCACGTTGCAGCGCCGCAGGAAAGCCTGGTCCGCCTCCAGTTCCGCCAGCCGGCCGCGGTAGGCGGCCTCGATGGCGTCCCCCTCCGCCGGCCGCGCCAGCAGGGCTTCCAGGCGCTGGATGGCGGCGTCCCGGCGCAGCACCTCGAAGCGGGC
>DAOQNK010000119.1:0-7230 GCA_035332045.1 Thiobacillaceae bacterium
GATCGTCATGCTCTCCCTGGGCATCACCGGCGCGGCCTTCTTCGGCCTGTCCGGCATCGTCCTGGTCACCCGCAAGGACTTCAGCTTCATGGGCAGCTTCCTGTCCGTCGGCGTGATGGTGGCCTTCCTCGCCGCCATCGTCTCCCTGGTGGCGGCCATGTTCGGCCATCCCCTGCCCGCCCTGGCCCTGTCCGTCTCCGCCCTGTTCGCCGTCCTGATGTGCGGCATGATCCTCTGGCAGACCAGCGAGATCGTGAATGGCGGCGAGACCAACTACGTGCTGGCCACCATCGGCCTGTACGTCTCCCTCTACAACCTGTTCACCAGCCTGTTGCAGCTGCTGGGCTTCTTCATGGGCGAACGGGACTGACCGGCGCTTCACCTATCTCCGGCAGAGGGGTGGCACAATGCCACCCCTTTTTCTTTTTCCCCATGGTGAATCCCGCGCCTCTTGTCCTCACCACCGGCGAGCCGGCCGGTATCGGCCCGGATCTGGCCGTGCTGCGGGCGCTTCAACCGCCGAGCGGCCGCCTGGTCATACTGGCCGACCGGGAAATGCTGGCCCGGCGGGCCGCCCTGCTTGGGATGCCTTTCTCCCCGCCCGAGTATGACCCCGCGACGCCCCGCCCCCTGAGCGTGCTGCACCTTCCCTGCCCGGCGCCCGTGCGGGCGGGCTACCCTGACCCGGCCAATGGCCCCTATGTCCTGGACACTCTGCGGCGGGCGGTGGCGGGTTGCCTCTCGGGCGAATTTTCCGGACTGGTCACCGGTCCGGTGCATAAGGGCGTCATCAATGACGCCGGCATCGCCTTCACCGGACATACGGAATTTCTCGCGGAGCTCACCGGCACGCCCCGGGTGGTGATGATGCTGTCCGGCGGCGGTATGCGCGTGGCCCTGGCCACCACCCATCTGCCCCTGAAAGAGGTGGCGGACGCCATCACCGTGGAAAGCCTGACCGAGACCCTGCGCATTCTCCACGCCGCCCTGCGCGGGAATTTCGCCATCGACCGGCCCCGCATCCTGGTGGCCGGCCTGAACCCCCATGCGGGGGAAGGTGGCCACCTGGGCCGGGAAGAGATCGAGGTCATCGAACCCGTGCTGGCCCGCCTGCGCGGCGAGGGCATGGATCTGGCCGGCCCCCTGCCCGCCGACACCCTGTTTCAGCCCAGGCACCTGGAAGCCGCCGACGCGGTGCTGGCCATGTACCACGACCAGGGTCTGCCGGTGCTGAAGCACGCCAGCTTCGGACAGGGGGTGAATATCACCCTGGGCCTCCCCATCGTCCGCACATCCGTGGACCATGGCACGGCCCTGGACCTGGCCGGCACCGGACGCATCGACCCGGGCAGCCTGGATGTGGCCATCCGCGTCGCGGCAGACATGCGCCGATCGGAGGCCGGCCACCCATGACTGGCCTTCTGCCCGCCCGCCTGGCCGGCGACCTCTGGGGCGGCACGGCAGCCATGCTGGTGGCCCTGCCCTCCGCCATTGCCTTTGGGGTGACCATCTACGCCCCCCTGGGAGCGAGCCATGCCGCCCAGGGCGCGCTGGCAGGCATGCTGGGCGCCACGGCCCTCGGCCTGGTGGCGCCGGCCCTGGGGGGTGCGAACCGTCTCATCACCGCCCCCTGTGCGCCGGCGGCGGCGGTGCTGTCCGCCTTCGCCATCGAGGAGATCGGACGGGGCACCCCGCCCGAAGCCATCCTGCTCGCCATGACCCTGCTCGGGATGGGCGCCGGGCTGTTGCAGGTGGCTTTCGGTCTCCTGGGTCTCGGCCGGCTCATCAAGTACATGCCTTATCCGGTGGTGAGCGGCTATCTCAGCGGCGTGGGCCTCTATATCTTCGCCAGCCAGGCACCCCGGCTCTTGGGTGTGCCGAGGGAACTGCACTTCTGGGACAGCCTGTTCCAGCCAGGGCTCTGGCACTGGCAGGCCATCGTCGTGGGCGTCTCGACCATGGCCGTCATGTTGCTGGCCGGACGCCTGACGCGCCGGGTGCCGGCCGCCATCCTGGCCCTTCTGGCGGGCACCCTGGTGTATTTCCTGCTGGCCGCTGGCAACCCCGCCCTGCTCTCCACCCGGGACAACCCCCTGGTGATCGGCGACCTGGGCGCCATGGCGGCGGGGCTGGGCGACACCTTCGGCGGTGCCTGGCATGGCCTGGCGGGCGTCGACCCGGCCCGGCTCGCGGCCCTTGTGGCTCCGGCGGCGACCCTGGCCATCCTGTTGTCCATCGACACCTTGAAGACCTGCGTGGTGCTGGATGCCCTGACCCGGGAGCGGCACGACTCCAACCGGGAGTTGCTGGGCCAGGGCGCCGCCAATCTGACTTCCGCCCTGGCGGGGGGCATACCCGGAGCGGGGACGATGGGCGCGACCCTGGTCAGCCTGTCCAGCGGCGCCACCACGTCCCGGTCCGGCGTCATCGAGGGCGGACTGGCCCTGCTGGCCATCCTGCTCCTGGGATCCGTGATCGCCTGGGTCCCCGTGGCCGCCCTGGCGGGCATCCTCATCGTCGTCGGCCTGCGCATGCTCGACCGGCACAGCCTGAACTTCCTCCGCTCCCGTTCCACGGTATTGGATTTCGCCGTGGTGGCCGCCGTGGTCACCGTGGCCTTGACGGTGAGCCTGATCGCCGCCTCCGCCGTGGGCGTGGCGCTGGCCGTGCTGCTCTACTTGCGGGTGCAGATCAGTGCCTCCATCGTGCATCGCCGGGTCTCCCTGGAACAGACCTCTTCCCGGCGGCATCGAGTGGGCCTGGAGCGGGAAGTGATCCAGCGCAACGGGGACCAGGCGGTGATCTTCGAATTGCGCGGCGGCTTGTTCTTCGGCACCGCCGACCAGTTGTACACGGCCCTGGAACCCGAACTGAAACGCCGCGCCTACGTCATCCTGGACATGCGCCGGGTACAGATGGTGGACATTACCGCCGCCCACATCCTCGACCAGATCCGCGACACCCTGGCCGAACGCGGCGCCCTGCTGATCTTCAGCCACCTGCCGCGGAATGTGGCCACCGGCCAGGATATGCAGAAATATTTCGACCAGTTGGGCGTGACTCGGAGCGGCTTGCCGGTACGGCTTTTCGGCGAGTTGAGCGAGGCGGTGGAATGGGTGGAGGATCGCCTCATCGAGACCCACATCCAGGCGGACGAGGGGCCGGTGCTCCTGCTCCAGGATTTCGAGCTGTTCCGGGGCCGCCGGGAACACACCCTGGCCGAACTGGAGCGGCGAATCGAATGCCGGACCTGCCGGGATGGGGAAACCGTATTCCGCAGCGGCGAGCAGGGCAGCGAGATGTATCTTATCCGGCGCGGCGCGGTGCGCATCCTGCTGGCCCTGGATGACGGTGAACGCCGCTACCTGAGCACCCTGGGACGGGGCGATTTCTTCGGCGAGATGTCCTTCCTGGACGGCGCACCGCGCTCAGCCGACGTCGTCGCTTACGGGGAGGCCGAGTTCTACGTGCTGAGCCGGGAAACCTTCGATGCCTTTGCGGACGAACACAAGAAAGCCGGCCTAAAGCTGGTGGAGGGGCTGGCCAGCGTCCTGGCCGAGCGTCTTCGCCAATCCCACTCGGAAATGCGTTCCCTGGACGCCTGATGCCCGTCTCGCCATGACCCATTCCCTGCCCATCGCCAAAAAGGCCCTCGGCCAGCACTTTCTGGTGGACGGCCATTACGTGGGCCGCATCGTCGCCGCCATACGGCCCCAGCCCGCGGACAGGATGGTGGAGATCGGCCCCGGCCCCGGCGCCCTGACCCGGCCCCTGCTGGATACCCTGGAACACCTGGACGTGGTGGAACTGGACCGGGACATGGTGGCGCGCCTGGAAGCGGAATTCCCCCCCGAGCGCCTCGCCATCCACCAGGCCGACGCCCTGGGCTTCCCCTTCGGCGACCTGGGCCCCGATCTGCGGGTGGTGGGCAACCTGCCCTACAACATCTCCTCGCCCCTGCTGTTCCACCTGGCCGAATTCGCGCCGGGCATCCGCGACATGGTGTTCATGCTGCAAAAGGAGGTGGTGGACCGCATGGCGGCGGCGCCGGCCACCCCGGACTATGGACGCCTGTCGGTGATGCTCCAGGCCCGCTTCCGGGTGGAGAAGCTGTTCGTCGTGCCCCCCGGCGCCTTCCGGCCGCCGCCCAAGGTGGATTCCGCCATCGTCCGCCTCGTTCCGCTGCCTGCTGAAGCTGTGCCCTACCGGGACCACGCCCTGTTCGCCGAGGTGGTGGCCCGGGCCTTCGGCCAGCGCCGCAAGACCCTGCGCAATACCTTGAAGGGCTTGGTTGAGGACGGCATCTTCGCCGCCCTGGGCATCGATCCGGGCCGGCGGGGGGAAACCCTGTCGGTGGCGGAGTTCGCCGCCCTGGCCAATCGCCTCGTTCAGGATCGGGCCGGCGGGGCCGGTTAGAATCCCGCTCCATGTCCGCGACTCAAGACCCCAGCCGCTGTTTCCATTGCGGCGAGCCGGTGCCCGCCGGCACCCATTACCGCATCGTCTTCCAGGGTGAATCCAAGGCTGCTTGCTGTCTGGGCTGCGAGGTGGTGGCCCAGACCATCATCGATTCCGGCAACGCCGACTACTACCGGCTGCGCACCGACCTGCCGAAGACGCCGGAAGCGGCCCTGGAGGAACTGAAGAACCTCCAGCTCTACGACCTGCCCGAGGTCCAGGCCAGCTTCGTCAAGAGCGACGGCGAGGCCCGGGAGGCCAGCCTGATCCTGGAAGGCATCGTCTGCGCCGCCTGCGTCTGGCTCAACGAGCGCCACCTGCACCAACTGCCCGGCGTGCTGGCGGCGGACATCAACTTCTCCACCCGCCGCGCCCGGGTGCGCTGGGACGACAGCCGCATCCACCTGTCGGACATCCTGAAGAGCATCGCCGACATCGGCTATCACGCCTATCCCTTCGATACCGGGCGTCAGGAGGAACTCTTCCGCAAGGAGCGCAACACCGCCATACGCCGTCTGGCCATCGCCGGCCTGGGCATGATGCAGGTGATGATGTACGCGGTGCCCACCTATCTGGCCCATTCCGACACCATGTCCCGGGACATCGAGGCGCTGATGCGCTTCGCCAGCATGATCCTGACCACGCCGGTGGTGTTCTATTCCGCCTGGCCCTTCTTCCAGGGTGCCTGGCGGGATTTGAAACTGTGGCGCGCCGGCATGGACGTGCCCGTGGCCCTGGGCGTGGGCGCGGCCTTCGCCGCCAGCGTCTACGGCACCTTCACCGGCAGCGCCGAGGTGTATTTCGACTCGGTGACCATGTTCGTCTTCTTCCTGCTCACGGGCCGCTTCCTGGAAATGAGCGCCCGCAAGCGTTCGGCGGAAGCCGCGGAGAGCCTGGTGAAGCTGATCCCGGCGGCGGCCACCCGCCTGCCGGCGTTTCCCGGCCGCGAAGAAGAACAGGTGGCGGCTGTGAAACTGTCTCCCGGCGACCACGTGCTGGTGGGGCCCGGCGAAAGCTTTCCCGCCGACGGCCTCGTGGTGGAGGGTCGCTCCAGCGTGGACGAATCCCTGCTCACCGGCGAATCCCATCCTGTCGCCAAGCATCTGGCGAGCCCGGTCATCGGCGGTACGCTGAATCTGGAAAGCCCCCTGGTGGTCAAGGTGGAGAAGGTGGGTACCGACACGGTGCTTTCCAGCATCGTCCGTCTGCTGGATCGGGCGCTGGCGGAAAAGCCCAAGTTGGCCAAGTTCGCCGACCGGGTGGCGGCCTGGTTCGTGCTGGCGCTGTTGCTGGTGGCCATGGCGGTGGCGGGCATCTGGTATTGGATCGACCCCACCCGGGCCTTCTGGATCACCGTATCGGTGCTGGTGGTGTCGTGCCCCTGCGCCCTGTCCCTGGCCACGCCGGCCGCCCTCACCGCCGCCCTGGGACGCCTGACCCGGCTGGGATTGCTCTCCACCCGGGGGCATGCCCTGGAGACCCTGGCCCATGCCACGGATTTCGTTTTCGACAAGACCGGCACCCTGACCACCGGCGAGTTCAAGTTGCTGGGGATCGTGATCGTGCGCGGCGAACGGGGCCGGGCCCTGGCCCTGGCCCGGGCCCTGGAGCAGGGCGCCACCCATCCGGTGGCGGTGGCCTTGCGCGATTCGGAGGATGGCGCGCCCCTGACGGCGGAGGATTTGAGCTACATCCCCGGCCGGGGTGTGGAGGGCCGTATCGAGGGCCGCGTCCATCGCCTGGGGGCGCCGGAATTCGTGGCCGCCACGCCTCCGGCGGGACGCTTCCAGCCCGGGATCACCGTGGTGGGACTGGCCGACGAGGCGGGGCTGCTGGCCTGGTTCGCCCTGGGGGACGCCCTTCGGCCCCAGGCCGGGCGGCTGGTGACCGACCTCCAGGC
The DNA here is from genome assembly GCA_035332045.1 of Thiobacillaceae bacterium. Lineage (GTDB taxonomy): Bacteria > Pseudomonadota > Gammaproteobacteria > Burkholderiales > Thiobacillaceae > PFJX01. The sequence goes on from DAOQNK010000119.1 coordinate 6,359, forward strand.
CCTGGGGGTGAAGGTCCATCTCTTTTCCGGCGACCGGGCGGAGAATGTGGTGGCGGTGGCGGAACAACTGGGCATCGAGGATGCCCGTGGCAACCTGCTCCCGGAGGACAAGCTCACCGCGGTGGGCGATCTTCAGGCCGCTGGGGCCATCGTCGCCATGACCGGCGACGGCGTGAACGATGCCCCGGTGCTGGCCCGGGCCCAAGTGTCCATTGCCGTGGACCAGGGAGCCGAAGCGGCCCAGGCCGCCGCGGACATGGTGCTGCTCTCCACCGAGATCGGCCGCCTGGCCGATGGCGTGCGCCTGGCAAGACGGACCCAGGTCATCATCCGCCAGAATCTGGCCTGGTCGGCGCTCTACAACACCCTGGCCATTCCCGCAGCGGCCATGGGCTATATCACCCCCTGGATGGCGGGCATCGGGATGTCCTTGTCTTCGCTGTTGGTGGTGCTCAATGCCATGCGCCTGTCCCGGATCGGGCGACCATAAGGAATTTTGATTGCGCCGGGGATTGGTTCGGAAATACCATCCCGCCGCGCATAAAGCCAATCAATGGACATCCTCTACCTGCTTATTCCCCTCAGCCTGGTCTTCGTGGCCGCCATCGCCATGGTGTTCCTATGGGCTGTGAAGAGTGGCCAATTCGAGGACATGGAAGGGCCTGCCCACCGAATTCTAATGGACGATGAACCCGTTCCACACCCGGGAAAACACCCGGATCCTCCCTTGGGGGATAAAGCTGTCCATTGACATAGATCAAGCGTCTATTTAGTATTTGAATGTCGACTTTTCGGCGTTCGTTTTCACCAACCCAGCCTCAAGTGCTCAAGGAGACCCGTATGGAAGCTACATACAACTACAAGGTCGTCCG
>DAOQNK010000120.1:0-7209 GCA_035332045.1 Thiobacillaceae bacterium
CCAAGGTGAAGCGCCTGGCCGGCAAGTTCGACCGGGTGCTGGTGGACGCCCCCTGTTCCGGATTGGGCACCCTGCGCCGCAACCCGGACCTGAAGTGGCGCCAGAGCCCGGAATCGGTGGCCGAACTCAACGCCAAGCAGGCCGCCATCCTGGCCTCGGCGGCCAATCTGGTGAAGGCGGGCGGCCGTCTGGTCTACGCCACGTGCAGTCTGCTGGCCGAGGAAAACGAAGCCATCGTCGAAGCCTTCCTGGCCGGCCACGCCCATTTCCGCCCGGTTCCAGCGGGTGAGGTGCTGGCAGCCCAGCGCATCCCCCTGGAGATGGGGGACACCTTGCGCCTGGACCCGGCCAGGCATGGCACCGACGGTTTCTTCGCCGCCGTGCTGGAGCGGTGTGCCTGACATGGGCCGGCTGTTTGTCCTGCTGGCCCTGCTGACCTTGCCGGCGCTGGCCTCCCCACCCCTGGAACTCTCCCTGCGCGGTACGGCCCAGGTGGCCTTCACCCCCGGCGACGAGGCCAGCGAACTGGTGGTAACGGCCCTGCGCAAGGCAAAGAAGCAGGTTCTCGTGCAGACCTACAGCTTCACGCACCAGGCTATCGGCCAGGCCTTGGTGGAGGCGAAGCGACGGGGCGTCGACGTGCAGGTCATCGCCGACCGCCAGCAGATGGAGACCATCGCCACCAGCCTGGTGACCTGGCTGGCGGACCAGGGGGTGCCGGTGTGGATTGACGCGGAGCACGCCGCCGCCCACAACAAGGTGATGGTCATCGACAACGGCAGCCCGGAGGCCGCCGTCATCACCGGCTCCTTCAACTTCACCCATGCCGCCCAAAGCCGCAACGCGGAGAACCTGCTCTTGCTGCGCGGCAATCCGAATCTGGCCGAAGCCTATGCGGCCAACTGGCGGCGGCACAAAATCCACGCCTTGCCGCTGCATCCCTGACAGGATTGATCCCGTGAGCACCGAACCTGCCGTCCAGAACCTGCTGCAAGCCCTGCTCAGCGACTTCTCCAACACCGCCCTTCTGAGCCAGGCCGGCGTGGTCCTGGCCGCCCTGGCCCTGGGCTGGTTCGCCGTCCATCGTCTGGTTGGGCGCCTGTCCGAAAAGACACGGGAATCCTGGCACGCCGCCGAATGGCCCCGCTTCCTGGTGCCCCTGGGCGCCCTGTTCCTGATACTCCTGGCCCGGGCCACCCTCTCCGCCTGGCAAAGCGTGCACCTGCTCAATCTGGCCGTGCCCCTGCTGCTGTCCATGGCCATCATCCAGTCCACCTTCTTCCTGCTGCGCAGCTTCATTCAGCCCAGTCCGGCCCTGAAGGCCGTGGAGCGGGTGGTGTCGTGGATGGTGTGGGGGGCGGTGGCCCTGCACATCCTGGGCTACCTGGACCGGCTCATCGCCGGCCTGGACGCCATCGGCTTCAAGCTTGGCACACAGCACATCTCCCTCTATACCGCCCTGCTGGGCCTCATCACCATCGCCGTCACCCTCATCGCCGCCCTTTCTTTGGGGCGATTGGTGGAGGAGCGGCTGATCGCCAACAGCCACCTGACCAACAACATGAAGGTGGCCCTGGGCAAGCTGGTGCGCACCCTGCTCACCGTGGTGGCGGTGCTCATCGCCCTCCCCATGGTGGGCATCGACCTCACCGTGCTGTCGGTGTTCGGCGGCGCCCTCGGCGTCGGCCTGGGGCTGGGCCTGCAGAAGATCGCCAGCAACTACGTCTCCGGCTTCACCCTGCTGCTGGAGCAGTCCCTGCGCCTGGGGGACATGGTGGAAGTGGGGGGCCGCTACGGCGAGGTGACCCGCATCGCCACCCGCTACACCGTGCTGCGAGCCCTGGATGGCACCGAGACCATCCTGCCCAACGAGACCCTCGTCACCTCGCCCGTGATCAACCGCAGCCTCACCGACAAGGACAATCGCATCTTTCTGCCCATGCAAGTCGCCTACGGCAGCGACCTGGATCAGGTGAAGACGGTCATGCTGGACGCGGCCCTGGGCTGCGACCGGGTGCTCAAGGAGCCCTCCCCGGCCGTATTCCTCAAGGGTTTCGGCGAGAACGGCATCGACATGGAACTGGCGGTATGGATCGATACCCCGGAAGCCGGCGAGCGGGTACTGGTCTCGGATCTCAACTGGGCCATGTGGCGCGGCTTCCAGGCCCACGGCATCGAAATTCCCTTCCCGCAGCGGGTGGTCCATCTGGCCAAGGCGGAATCGGCCTCACCCGGAGCGGCGTAGAATGCTTTTTTAGTCCCTTGCCTGAGAAAACCATGTTCATTCCGATCCATGGCCTGATCCCTCTGCCCTGGTGGGGCTACGTGCTGGTCACCCTGGCCTTCACGCACATCACCATCGCCTGCGTCACCATCTTCCTGCATCGCGCCCAGGCGCATCGGGCCCTGGACCTGCATCCGGCGGCCAGCCATTTCTTCCGTTTCTGGCTCTGGCTCACCACCGGCATGGTCACCCGGGAGTGGGTCGCCATCCACCGCAAGCACCACGCCAAGTGCGAGACCCCGGAGGACCCCCACAGCCCCCAGGTGCTGGGTATCCGCAAGGTTCTCTTGGAGGGTTCCGAGCTCTATCAGGCCGAGGCGAAGAACCAGGACACCCTGGAACGCTACGGGCGAGGCACGCCGGACGACTGGATCGAACGCCACCTCTTTACGCCCCATCGCAGCATAGGCATCACCCTCATGCTGGCCGTCGATCTCATCCTGTTCGGTCCCATCGGCCTCACCATCTGGGCGGTGCAGATGCTGTGGATACCCATCACCGCCGCCGGCATCATCAACGGCATCGGCCATTACTGGGGCTACCGCAACTTCACCTGCGAGGACGCCAGCACCAACATCCTGCCCTGGGGCATCGTCATCGGCGGCGAGGAGCTGCACAACAACCACCACGCCTACGGCAGCTCGGCCAAGCTCTCCAACCGCTGGTATGAGTTCGACATCGGCTGGACCTACATCCGGATCCTGGAAATCCTGGGCCTGGCCAGCGTCAAGAAGGTGGCGCCCCGGGTGCGCTGGGGCGAGGTCAAGCATTTCTGCGACGCGGACCTGCTGCATGCCATCATCACCCACCGCTACGATGTCCTCACCCGCTACAGCCGGGGCATGCGACAAGCCTACGCCCAGGAACTGGACAAGCTGCGCGGCGTCCTGCCCGACGTGGCCAAGGTGAAGCGCTGGCTCAACCTGGACCAGAGCGCCCTGAAGCCGGTGGAAAAGGCCGAACTGCTTTCGGTTCTGGCCCAGAGCGAGCGCCTCAAGACCCTCTACCAGATGCGCCAGGAACTCTCCGCCCTGTGGGGCCGATCCACCGCCAGCAGCGAGCAACTGGTGCGCCAGCTCCAGGACTGGTGCCAGAAGGCCGAGGCCAGCGGCATCGAGGCCCTGTCCCGGTTTTCCCTGCGCCTGCGCAGTTACGCGTGACCTGCGCGCGGTCTGTTCACCGCCCAACAAAAAACCCCGCCAAGGCGGGGTTTTTTGTTGGGTCGGGAAACAGCTTACTTCAGCTTGGTTTCCTTGTAAGCCACATGCTTCCGGGCAACGGGATCGAACTTGCTGATCTCCATCTTGCCGGGCATGGTCTTCTTGTTCTTGGTGGTGGTGTAGAAATGGCCGGTGCCCGCAGTGGACTCCAGCTTGATCTTTTCGCGTCCGCCTTTAGCCATGATGGACTCCTATCAAGCGGCGCCGCTGGCGCGCAGATCGGCCAGGACGACATCGATGCCCTTCTTGTCGATCAGACGCAGGGCGGCGTTGGAAACACGCAGACGAACCCAGCGGTTCTCGCTCTCGATCCAGAAGCGGCGGTACTGCAGGTTGGGCAGGAAACGGCGCTTGGTCTTGTTGTTGGCGTGGGACACGTTGTTCCCCACCATCGGCTTCTTGCCGGTGATCTGACATACACGGGCCATGATGACACCCCAGGAAATTGCTGAAACGGAAAGTCGGCCTTTATACACGAACCCGGACCATTGGTCAAAGCCAACCGCGTTCGGCGAAGGAGAGCCCCGCCCCGCCGGCGACGATGAAATGGTCCAGAACCTTCACGTCCACCAGGCCCAGGGCGGCTTTCAGCTGATCGGTGAGCCAGCGGTCGGCCTGGCTGGGTTCCGCCACCCCGGAGGGGTGGTTGTGGGCCAGGATCACCCCGGCGGCGTTGTGGGCCAGGGCGCGTTTGACCACCTCCCGTGGATAGACCGAGGTCTGGGTGAGGCTGCCGCGAAACAGCTCCTCCGCGTCGACGACCCGGTTCTGGGCATCCAGAAACACCGCCAGGAACACCTCGTGGGGCAGGCCGGCCAGCTTCAGGCGCAGCCAGTCCCGCACCGCCGCCGGGGAATTGAGGGCGTCCCCGCTCCGCATCGCCTCGGCCAGGGCCCGCCGGGCCATTTCCAGCACCGCCTGCAACTGGGCGAATTTCGCCGGCCCCATGCCGGGAAAGGCGCTGAAGGCCGCCTGGTCCGCCGCGAACAACCGGGTCAGACCGCCGAAATGGGCCAGCAGGTCCCGGGCCAGGTCCACCGCGCTTTTACCGGTAACCCCCACGCGCAGGAAGATGGCCAGCAACTCCGCGTCCGACAGGGACGCCGCCCCCCGCGCCAGCAATTTTTCCCGGGGCCGCTCGCCCTCGGGCCAATCGGTGATGGCCATGCCGCCCCTCCCTTTGTATTTAGGGCGGGATTATGCCTCCAGCAGGGTGATCCAGTGCACCACGGGCACGCCGCTGGCGGCGGCGAGATGGCTCTGGCAACCGATGTTGGCGGTGGCGATGAGCTCCGGTCCTCGGGCTTGCAGGTTGGACAGCTTGCGCGACCTCAGCTGGCCGGAAAGTTCGGGTTGCAATAGCGAATAGGTGCCGGCCGAACCGCAGCACAGGTGGGCCTCGTCCACCGGCACCAGTTCATGGCCCAGACCGCTGAGAATGGCCTCGATGACGCCGCGCACCTTCTGGCCGTGCTGGAGGCTGCATGGCGGGTGGAAGGCAACCCGGCGGGGCGGACCGGCGCCCAGGCCGGAGAGATCCTCGCCCGCCAGGATCTCCGACAGGTCCCGGGTCAGGGCGGAGACTTTCGCCGCCTTTTCCGCGTAGGCCGGATCGTCCCGCAGCAGATGGCCGTATTCCTTCACCTGGCTGCCGCAGCCGCTGGCGGTCATCACAATGGCTTCCGTCCCGGACTCGATGTGGGGCCACCAGGCGTCGATGTTGCGGCGCATGGCCGCCTTCGCCGCGTCGGGGGCGGCCAGATGCTGATCGATGGCGCCGCAGCAGCCGGCCTCCGGCGCGGCCACCAGGCGAATGCCCAGGCGGGCCAGCACCCGTGCGGCGGCGGCATTGGTTTCCGGTGCCAGGGCGGGCTGGACGCAGCCCTCCAGGACCAGCATGTTGCGCTGCGGCCCAGTCCCGGGGCCGGGCAGGGAACCGGGCCGGCCACCCTGAATCGGGGTGGACGGCGGAATGTGGTCCCGCAGGGTCGCCGGCAAGGCCCAGCGCACCCCGCGTCCCAGCTTCAACAAGCTGGCGAACACCGCGCCGCCGGCCAGGGTCTTGCGCAGACCGGCACGGAGCAGCTGTTGGCCGGCTGGCCGGGGATGGAGCCGTTCCACCAGTTCCCGGCCGATGTCGATGAGCCGGCCGTATTGCACCCCGGAGGGGCAGGTGGTCTCGCAGTTGCGGCAGGTGAGGCAACGGTCCAGGTGGTCCCGGGTCACGCTGGACACCGGCTGCCCCTCCAGCATCTGCTTCATGAGGTAGATGCGGCCCCGGGGGCCGTCCAGCTCGTCGCCCAGCAACTGGTAGGTGGGACAGGTGGCGTTGCAGAAGCCGCAATGGACGCAGGACCGCAGGATGGCGTCGGCCTCCTTGCCCTGGGGCGTGTCGCGGACGAAATCGGCCAGCCGGGTCTGCATCAGAGCCCCTCGTACATCCGGCCGGGGTTGAAAAGGCCATGGGGGTCCAGGGCCCGCTTCACCTGCCGATGCAATACCCCAAGGGCCGGGGCCAGGGGCTGGAAAACCTCGCCCCGGCCGTCATGGCCCCGGAACAGGGTGGCGTGGCCGCCCAAAGCGGCGGCCCGCTGGCGCACCAGGTCGGCGGGCAGGTCCGTGCGCAGCCAGCGCAGGGCACCGCCCCACTCGTTGAGGCTGGCGCCAGGCAGGTTCAGGGCCGGCGCGGCGGCGGGCAATGAGAGGCGCCACAAGGGACCGTCGCCTTGGAAAAAGGGCAGGGTCTGTTCCCGCGCCGCCCGCCAGGGTCCATCGGTGACTTCCTCGCCACCCAGGACCTCCAGACCCGCCGCGACCCCCTGGGCACTGCCGCACAGGCGGACGTAAAGCCGCTCGCCGTCGTAGAGGGTGCCGCTCAGGGACAGGGGCAGGCGCCCCCACTCGATCTGGCGGGCGGCGGCGACCCCGGCATCCAGCTCGAACGCCCGGGTGCGTTCCTCCGCCGGGCGCGGCAACACCTTGATGGAGATTTCCAGCAGCACTCCCAGGGTGCCCAGGGCCCCGGCCATGAGGCGGGACAGGTCGTAGCCCGCCACGTTCTTCATGACCTGGCCGCCAAGGCGCAGGGCCTCGCCCTTCCCGTTGAGGAGCTTCACCCCCAGCACCGCGTCCCGCACGGACCCGCCCCAGGGCCGGCGGGGACCCGACAGGCCGGCGGCCACCAGACCCCCCAGGGTGGCGCCGGGGCCGAAATGGGGGGGCTCGAAGGGCATGAGCTGGCCGTTCTCCGCCAGGGCCGCCTCGATGGCTGCCAGGGGCGTGCCGGCCCGGGCGGTGACCACCAGCTCCGAGGGTTCGTAGCTGACGATGCCGCGATGGCCGGCTACGTCCAGGGGCTGGCCTTCACACCGCCGGCCGTAGAAGGCCTTGCTGCCGCCCCCCCGGATGCACAGGGGAATCTTGTCCGCCGCGGCCTCTTTCACCCGCTCGATGAGTTCCGTTTCCATCAGAACCTCGGCAATTCCGGAAACGGCAGCTGACCGCCGCTGACGCGCATGCGCCCTAGTTCGGCGCAGCGGTGCAGGGTGGGCACCGCCTTGCCGGGGTTGAGAAGCCCCGCCGGGTCGAAGGCGGCCTTGACGGCATGGAACTGGGCCAGTTCCGCCGGCGCAAACTGGCTGCACGTGGCATCCAGCTTCTCCACGCCCACGCCGTGCTCGCCGGTGACGGTGCCGCCCACTTCCA
>DAOQNK010000121.1:0-1394 GCA_035332045.1 Thiobacillaceae bacterium
GCCATGGGCCTCAAGCTGCACGAGGACTGGGGCACCACGCCGGCGGCCATCGACGCCTGCCTCTCGGTGGCCGACGAGATGGACGTGCAGGTGGCCATCCATACCGACACGCTCAATGAATCCGGCTTCGTGGAATCCACCCTGGCCGCCTTCAAGGGCCGCGCCATCCACACCTTCCACACCGAAGGCGCCGGCGGCGGCCACGCCCCGGACATCATCAAGGCGGCGGGCCTGCCCAATGTGCTGCCCAGCTCCACCAACCCCACCATGCCCTACACGGTGAACACCCTCGACGAGCACCTGGACATGCTCATGGTGTGCCACCACCTGGACGCGTGCATCGCCGAGGACATCGCCTTCGCCGAGAGCCGCATCCGCCGGGAGACCATCGCCGCCGAGGACATCCTCCATGATCTGGGTGCCTTCTCCATGATGAGCTCCGACTCCCAGGCCATGGGCCGGGTCGGCGAGGTGATCATCCGCACCTGGCAGACGGCCCACAAGATGAAAGCCCAGCGTGGCTTTCTCCCCTCGCCCGCAAGCGGGAGAGGGGCCGGGGGAGAGGGCAGCCACGACAACTTCCGGGTCAAGCGCTACATTGCCAAGTACACCCTCAACCCCGCCATCACCCACGGCATTGCCCACCTGGTGGGCAGCCTGGAGCCGGGCAAGTTGGCCGACCTGGTGCTGTGGAAGCCCGCCTTCTTCGGCGTGAAGCCCAGCCTCATCGTCAAGGGCGGCATGATCACCGCCGCCGCCATGGGCGACCCCAATGCTTCCATCCCCACGCCCCAGCCGGTGCATTACCGGCCCATGTTCGGCAGCTACGCCGGCGGGTTGAAGACGGCGGTCACCTTCGTCTCCCAGGCCGCCCTCGCCAACCCGGAGGTGGCGGCCCTGAAGCTGGCCAAGCCCCTGGTGGCGGTGCGGGGCACCCGCACGGTGAGCAAGAAGGACATGCTGCACAACGACGCCATGCCGGCCATCGACGTGGACCCGGAAACCTACCAGGTGCGGGCCGACGGCGAACTGCTGGTGTGCGATCCGGTGGCGGTGCAGCCCATGGCCCAGCGCTACTTCCTGTTCTGACATGCTGCTCATCGAGCAACGCGCACCCGATGACGCCACCGCCGGCGCCCGGCTGGTCCTGTCCTTCGAACTGCGCTGCAAGAGCCGCCTGCGCACCCGCCTGGAGGACGGCGAGGAAGTGGGGCTGTTCCTGGAGCGGGGCGGCATCCTGCGGGGGGGCGACAAGCTGCGCGGAAGCGACGGCCGCATCGTGGAAGTGGCCGCCGCCCCCGAGGCGGTGATGGAGGCCCGTACCAGCGATCCTGTGCTGATCGCCAGGGCCGCCTACCACCTGGGCAACCGCCACGTGCCGGTGCAGGTGGGCG
>DAOQNK010000121.1:1494-3178 GCA_035332045.1 Thiobacillaceae bacterium
GTCCGCCTGCTGCATCTCGCCAGCCCCACCCTGCCGGTGGGCGCCTACACCTATTCCCAGGGCCTGGAGTGGGCGGTGGAAAGCGGCGCGGTGAGGGACGAGGCGGGCGCCCTGGCCTGGATCGGCGATTGCCTGGAACATGGCATTGCCCGCTTCGAAGCGGTCTACCTGGCCCCCATGCTGGCGGCGTGGAAGGACCAGGACCGGTTGCGGCTGGCTGAACTGGACGCCGAATTTCTCGCCAGCCGGGAGACCGCCGAGCTCCGCGCGGAGACCTTGCAGATGGGCCATTCCCTGGCGAAGTTGTTGGGGGACTTGGCGGCGTTCGCGGACCTGGATTTCCCTCTTCCCAACCCCTCCTTCCCCCTAGCCTGGAGCTGCGCCGCCGCCCGGTGGGACATCCCCCCCGAAGAGGCCATCGCCGGCTATCTCTGGGCCTGGGCCGAGAACCAGGTGATGGCGGCCATCAAGGCCGTGCCCCTGGGCCAGACCGCCGGCCAGCGTCTGCTGCTGGCCCTGGGCGAACGCATCCCCGAGCTGGCCCGCCAGGCGGTGGCCACGCCCCTCGAGGACACCCGCAATTTCCTGCCGGCCTTTGCCATCGCCAGCAGCCTCCACGAAACCCAATACACGCGAATCTTCCGATCATGAACAACGCTTCCCAAGCTCTGCGTGTCGCCGATTCACGTTCCAACCCTTTGCGGGTTGGGATAGGCGGCCCGGTCGGCTCCGGCAAGACCGCCCTCACCCTGGCCCTGTGCCTGGCCCTGCGCGACACCTACAACCTCGCCGTGGTGACCAACGACATCTACACGGAAGAGGACGCCCAGTTCCTGGTGCGCCACGAGGCCCTGGAACCGGCCCGCATCATCGGCGTGGAGACGGGGGGGTGCCCCCACACCGCCATCCGCGAGGACGCCAGCATCAACCTGGAGGCGGTGGACCGCCTCAACCAGCGCTTCCCGGGCCTGGACGTGATCTTCGTGGAAAGCGGCGGCGACAACCTGGCCGCCACCTTCAGCCCGGAACTGTCCGACCTGACCCTTTACGTGATCGACGTGGCGGCGGGCGAGAAGATTCCGCGCAAGGGCGGGCCCGGCATCACCAAGTCGGACCTGCTGGTGATCAACAAGATCGACCTGGCGCCGATGGTGGGCGCCTCCCTGGAAGTCATGGACCGGGACGCCAGGCGCATGCGCGGCGAGCGGCCCTTCGTGTTTTCCAACATGAAGACGGGTCAGGGCCTGGAGGCCATCATCGCCTTCATCCGCGAGCGGGGCATGCTGGCCTGAACCCCGCGCCGGGGCGAGGGAATCAGGTTCCGCCGCCGCGTTCCCGTTCGCGGAAATAGCGGGCCGCCGCATCCGCCAGGATTTTCGCGTCGTGGTGGCTCAGGTCCGGACGGGCTTCGTGAATGACCCTGACCGCCCAGTATTCGGTGGCGATTCCGTTGAGGCTTGCCTTGCTGCTGAAGAAAGGTTCGAGCCGGTGGATGACGCTCTCGAAGGCCGCCCGCAGATCGGGCCGCTTGCGGCGCTCATCTTCGGAGGCCTTGGCGGGGTGTTCGTCGATGGCGTGATTCATGGGGCGCTCCAGCGGGCGGGTGTGACCAATAACGGCCAGGCGGGCAGGGGCTTGAGGCGGATTTCGCGTGGCCTTGATCCAGATCAGGCGGCTCCGAGTT
>DAOQNK010000121.1:3278-7206 GCA_035332045.1 Thiobacillaceae bacterium
CCTCCAGCAACCAGGTTGGTGGGAATCCGCAGGGTCAGCCAGGCCCCCAGCAGCAGGAGTGCCGCCAGGACCAGGATGCCGGTGCCGAAGCCCTGGGTCGTGTCTTTCAGCCAGCCCACCAGATAGGGGCTGGCGAAACCGGCCAGGTTGCCCAGGGAGTTGATCAGGCCGATGCCTGCCGCCGCGCCGGCGCCGGTCAAATAGGCCGTGGGCAGGCTCCAGAACTGGGGCAGGGCGGAGAGAATGCCCAGGGTCGCCAGGCTCAGGGCGGCCATGGCGGTGACGCTGTCGTGACTCCAGGCGGTGGTCAGGAGCAGGCCCAGGGCACCCAGGGCGGCTGGCCCGGCGACATGCCAGCGGCGTTCCTGGCGCGCGTCGGCGCTGCGCGCGACGAGGAGCATCCCGGCCACCGCCAGGGCATAGGGCAGGGCGTTGAGGAAACCGATGCGCAAGGGATCGACGATGCCGGTATCCCGGATCAGGGTGGGTAGCCAGAAGGCAACGCCGTAGAGGCCCGCGACAAGGCAGAAATAAATGCCGCTCAGGTGCCAGGTGCGGCCGCTGCGCAGCACCGCCATGACCGGGATGCTCCGCTTGGTCTGGTCTTCCGCGTCGATCCGGGCCCGCAGGAGACGCCGCTCCTCCGCCTCCAGCCAGCCCGCCGCCTCGATGCGCTCGGGCAAATAGAACAACACCGCCAGGCCCATGAGCATGGCGGGCAGGCCTTCGAGGAAGAACAGCCACTGCCAGCCCGCCCAGCCGCGCACCCCGCCCATGGAGGCCAGAATCCAGCCGGAAAGGGGACCGCCCACCACCCCGGAGATGGCCACCGAACTCATGAACAGCGCGGTGATGCGGCCCCGGCGCCGGGCCGGGTACCAGTAGGTGAGATAAAGAATGATGCCCGGAAAGAAGCCTGCCTCGGCCACCCCGAGGAGAAAGCGCAGGGCATAGAACGACGCCGCGGATTCCACCAGCGACATGGCCATCGAAACCAGCCCCCAGGACACCATGATCCGGGCGATCCAGAGCCGCGCCCCCGTCCGATGCAGCATCAGGTTGCTGGGTACCTCGAACAGGAAGTAGCCCAGGAAGAAGAGTCCGGCGCCCAGGCCGTACACCGTATCGCTCAGCCCCAGGTCCGCGTTCATCTGCAACTTGGCGAATCCCACGTTGACCCGGTCCAGGTAGGCGAACAGATAACAGGCCATGAGGAAGGGGATGAGGCGCCAGCCCACCTTGCGGTAGGCGGCCTCCAGCCGGGGCGTGGCCGCATCCGCCGGGGCGGATTGAGGGGGATCGGATCGCGGCATGACGGGACGGGCGTGGCCGGCGTTTCGGGTTGGGCGGCGGCGGTCTCGGGCGGTTCCGCCAAGGCGTCGATTCTACGCCTCCGCCGGCAGCCGGCGCGGGAGGCCGGCCGGTGGCTTCAGGGCGGCGCCTGAAGTCTCAGGTGGCGTCGGCGAGCATCAGTGGCCGACGAACATTCAAGCGGAATCGCCCGCGCCCGGTCTTCTCGATGGCCAGGAAGGGACAGCGTTCGGCCAGCCGGCGTTGCAGCAGGATCAGCCGGGCATCCAGGTTGTCGGTGATGTCCGGCAGACCCAGGGACGCATCCAGGCGGAGTTCCCGGTTGGTGAAATCGGCCCGGCCGGCTTCGCTGAATGCCCGGACCAGTTTCCAGAGGATGGCGCCGGCCACGCCCTTGATGAGGTAATCGTTGTCCACGAAGACGCTGTGGTCGGCCGCGAAGTGCCGGACCAGCACCGGCGCGCCCTGGGCTGGCGGACAGCAGGCTTCCGGCGCCGTGGTCTCCACGGGCTTTTCCGAGGGCTGCTCGGCGCTGCGGGACAGGCTGTCGATGCTGAGGGCCAGGTGGCCCGCCAGCACCATGAAGGCGTCTTCATCCTCGTAGGTGAAACGCTGCTCCTGGGGACTTTCCACGTACAGCACCCCCAGCAGCCGCTGGCCCAGCAGGAGCGGCGCGGCCAGCTGGCTGCCGGCTTCCGCCAGGCCCGGGAAGGGAATCTCGGTTTCCAGGGCGTCGCCGTCGGCGCTGGCGGCGAAACGCTCCCGGGTGGCCTGGCTGTAGCGATATTCCTGGGCCGCGTAGCCGATGCGGATGGGGGTGCGGGCGGCGGCGGCGACGCCGACGATGCCTTCCCCCACGCGCACCTCGGAACCTACGCCGGACTGGGCATAGCCTCGGCTGGCCACGGTGTAGAGCCGCCTGCCGTCCGGGTCCGGCATCAGCAGCATGGCGTGGTGGATGTCCCAGTGCCGCTCCAGGCCCGCCAGCAGCGCGTCCAGCAGGTGTTCCAGATCGGCGCTGGCGGCGCATTCCGCCAGGCACGCGCGCAGGCCGGAGAGCAGGTTTTCCCGGGGCGTCGCCGCCGCGTCCTCCCATCCCGGCACCGCCTCCACCTCCAGCACCCGGTAGATGTCGGACCCTAGCAGGCGGAACACCTTGCTCATGCCCGTGTGGGAGGCGATGGCGGCCAGGCGGGCCTTCATGTACTCGAACAGGGGGCCCTCCGTCTCGGTGCGCAGGTAGGCCAGCTTCAGGCAGTAGTGGGCGGCGGTCACCGGGTCCACCACCTCCACCGTGGCGCGGCCGTTGTGCAGGATGTTTTCCCGGGTCTTGTTGAAGAACTGGTAGGACAGGGCCACATGGCCGTCGTCCACGAAATGAACATGGGACAGCTTGGCGACGTTGGGCATGCCGTCGGCGCCGCAGGTGGCGATGGAGGAAGGGATGGCCCCCTCGAAGCAGCGCCGCAGGGCGCGCAGGGTGGGGCTCACGGCTTGGGCTCCAGGCGCGCCCCGGCCTTGGGGCCGGGGGTCTGCTCGTAGAGGGCCGTGGGCTTGAAGGTTGCCGCCACCGCGGCGTCGGCGCTGGGGGACATGAGGGCGCGGCAGAAGGATTCCGCATAGCCCAGGGACACGAGTTCAGCGACGAAGGCCTCGCCGGCCGCCGCCATGATCGCCTGCTCGCCGGGCGCCAGTTCGCGCAAGCGGACGTCCCCGGCCTTGAGCTGGAGGGTCTCGTGGGTCAGGGGCCGGCTGAACACGGCGGCTACCGGCTGGCCGGCGGCCAGATCCCGGAGCAGGGCGCCGGAACGGAGGCTCGACAGGAACACCGTCACCTCGCACCGGTCCGGCGATACCTTGCAGCCGAAGGCGCGGGACAGGGAAGGCACGCCTTCGCCGTCGTGGGAAGCCATGCCGACCGCCACCGGCCCGGCCAGAAACGCGGCCTGGGCAGCATCCAGCAAGGGCGGGGCGGCTTGCTTCCGGGGCATGGCGGACGAATATCCGAGTGGATGAATCGGAATTGATTCTACCCGGGGGCCCGCGGCGGGCGTTTAGGAAATTTTTAGCATTCCGCTAAGGAAGACTTAGCAACGCGGTTTCCCGGTGAGGCCTAGCCTTCGAAGCGTCAAACGACCCCCGTCCACTTCCAGAAGGAGACCCGCCATGAAACCCCATCGTCTGACCCAAGCCGCCCTCTCGATCCTGTTCCTGGCCACCCAGGTGCCCGCCCTCGCTTCCGACGACACCCGCGCCATCGAGCGCGGCAAATACCTGGCCAAGGTGAGCGGCTGCAACGATTGCCACACCCCCGGCTACATGCCCGCCGAAGGCAAGGTGCCGGAGAAGCTCTGGCTCACCGGCTCGTCCCTGGGCTTCCAGGGTCCCTGGGGCACCACCTATCCGGCCAACCTGCGCCTTTACATGGACAAGCTGAGCGAGGCCCAGTGGCTGGCCCGGGCCCGCCAGCCCATGCGGCCCCCCATGCCCTGGTTCAACCTCAAGGAGATGTCGGACAAGGACCTGCTGGCCCTCTACCGCTACGTCCGTTCCCTGGGTCCCGCCGGCGAGCCCGCGCCCCTGGCGGCCGGCCCCGGCCAGCCGGTGGCCACCCCCT
>DAOQNK010000122.1:0-6977 GCA_035332045.1 Thiobacillaceae bacterium
TCTCGTCCACCATGGCTTCGATCTTCTTGGGGTCGATGCGGGTCATGAGGTGCTGATAAGGAGCGATCTGAGTAGGAAACCGCTTCAAGTCGTCCCAGACGAAGTCACGGTCCAAGCAAAACAGTTCCCGTGCTACTCGACGGGTTGTGAATGGCATCACCGGGGAAAGAAGAATGGAAAGAACGTAGAACCCGTGCATTGCCTTGGAACAAACATCATGGAGTTCTGACCGCTTGGATTCATCCTTTGCCAATTCCCATGGCTTCTTGTCATTGATTGCTACATTGGTCCTATCAGCTGCTGCCATTATTTGGCGTAGTGCATCTCCGTAGTTCCGGGCCTCAAGGCTTTCGGCAACGGTTTGACCTTGACCAACTGCTCCACTGAAAAGGGATATTCCATCGTCGGTATCAGCACTGGGTAACAGCAGTTTTCCGTCGAAATATTTTGTAATGAACCCCGCGCAGCGGCTGGCGATGTTCACGTATTTGCCCACCAGATCGCTGTTCACCCGGGCGGCGAAGTCCTCCAGGTTGAGGTCGATGTCCTCCATGCTGCCGTTGAGCTTGGCGGCGTAGTAGTAGCGCAGCCATTCCGGGTTCAGGTGCTTGAGGTAGCTCTCGGCGGTGATGAAGGTGCCCCGGCTCTTGGACATCTTGGAACCGTTGACCGTGAGGAAGCCGTGGCAGAACACGCCGGAAGGGGTGCGGAAGCCGGCGTGGTGCAGCTCGGCGGGCCAGAACAGGGCGTGGAAGTAGAGGATGTCCTTGCCGATGAAGTGGTAGACCTCGGCCGTGGAATCCGGCTTCCAGTACGCGTCGAAATCCAGCCCGTGCTTGTCGCAATAGTTCTTGAAGCTGCCCATGTAGCCGATGGGCGCGTCCAGCCAGACGTAGTAGTACTTGCCGGGGGCGTCGGGAATCTCGAAACCGAAGTAGGGCGCGTCCCGGGAGATATCCCAGTCGGACAGGCCGCCCGAGAGCCACTCGTCGAGCTTGTTGGCCGCTTCCGCCTGGACCTGGGGCGGGACGATCCAGCTCCGCAGGAAATCCGCGCAGCGGGGATCGGAGAGCTTGAAGAAGTAGTGGTCCGACTGCCTGCGCACCGGGGCCGCGCCGGACACGGCGGAATAGGGCTCGATGAGGTCCGTGGGCTGGTAGGCGGCGCCGCATACTTCGCAGGAATCGCCGTACTGGTCCTTGGCATGGCACTTGGGGCATTCGCCCTTGATGAAGCGGTCCGGCAGGAACATTTCCTTCACCGGGTCGAAGTACTGCTCGATGGCCCGCACCTCGATGAGGCCCGCGTCCCGCAGCCGGGTATAGATGGTGTCGGCGTAGTGGCGGGTCTCCGGACTGTTGGTGGAGTAGTAGTTGTCGAAGCCCACGTGGAAGCCATCGAAGTCCCGCTTGTGCTCGTGCCAGACCCGGTCGATGAGCTGTTCCGGCGTGATGCCTTCCTTCTCGGCGCGCAGCATGATGGGCGTGCCGTGGGTGTCGTCGGCGCAGCAGTAGAGGCAGTCGTGGCCCCGCATCTTCTGAAAACGCACCCAGATGTCGGTCTGGATGTATTCCACCAGATGGCCCAGATGGATGCTGCCGTTGGCGTAGGGCAGGGCGGAGGTGACGAGGATCTTGCGGGGCATGGGGTTTCCGGCGCGGAGCGGTTCGTGGAACTGCGCATTTTAGCCGTGTGAAGCCCCACGAGGAGAAATCACGTTGCCCAAAGGGGGCGCCTTGGATAGAATGCGCCCCGACCTTAGGCGCGTAGCTCAGCTGGTTAGAGCATCACCTTGACATGGTGGGGGTCGTTGGTTCGAGTCCAATCGCGCCTACCAGCTTCAACCCAAAAGCCTCTGACGAGGCTTTTGTTGTTTTCGGGTGCCCAACATGCCTGTGATTCGTCTGCCAGATGGTTCCGAACGTCGTTTCGATAACCCCGTGACCGTTGCCGAGGTGGCCGCCAGCATCGGCACCGGCCTGGCTCGTGCCGCCCTGGCCGGCAAGGTGGACGGCAAGCTGGTGGATACCGCCTTCCGCATCGACGGGGACGCGCAACTCGCCATCATCACTGACCGCGACCCGGAAGGCGTGGACCTGATTCGCCATTCCACCGCCCACCTGTTGGCCTACGCGGTGAAGGAACTGTTCCCGGATGCCCAGGTGACCATCGGTCCGGTCATCGAGGACGGCTTCTACTACGACTTTTCCTACAAGCGGCCCTTCACGCCCGAGGATCTGGCGGCCATCGAGAAGCGCATGGGCGAGTTGGCCAAGAAGGACCTCCCCGTCTCCCGAGAAGAGTGGGACCGGGACCAGGCCGTGACTTTCTTCCAATCCATCGGCGAGCACTACAAGGCCGAACTCATCGCCGCCATTCCCGCTGGCCAGACCATCTCCCTCTACCGGGAGGGGGACTTCGTGGACCTGTGCCGGGGCCCCCACGTGCCCTCCACCGGCAAGCTCAAGGCCTTCAAGTTGATGAAACTGGCCGGCGCCTACTGGCGCGGTGATTCCCGCAACGAGATGCTGCAACGGGTCTACGGTACCGCCTGGGCCAACAAGGACGATCTGGCCACCTACCTGCATCGCCTGGAAGAGGCGGAGAAGCGGGACCACCGTCGCCTGGGCAAGCAACTGGATCTCTTCCATCTCCAGGAGGAATCGCCGGGCATGGTGTTCTGGCATCCCCACGGCTGGGTGCTGTGGCAGGAGATCGAGCAGTACATGCGGCGCAAGTTCATCGCGCACGGCTACCTGGAAGTGAAGACCCCTACCATCATGGACCACTCCCTGTGGGAGAAGTCCGGCCACTGGGACAACTACCGGGAGAACATGTTCGTCACCGCTTCGGAGAACCGGGATTACGCGGTAAAGCCCATGAACTGTCCGGGCCACATCCAGATCTTCAACAACGGCTTGCGTTCCTACCGGGACCTGCCCATGCGTCTGGCGGAATTCGGGTCCTGCCACCGCAACGAGCCGTCCGGTGCCCTGCACGGCCTCATGCGGGTACGCGCCTTCACCCAGGATGATGCCCACATCTTCTGCAGCGAGGGCCAGATCCAGTCCGAAGTGTCGTCCTTCATCAAGATGCTCCAGGATGTCTACGCCGATTTCGGCTTCAACGACGTGCTGGTGAAGTTGTCCACCCGGCCGGAGAAGCGGGTGGGTTCGGACGAAAGCTGGGACAGATCGGAAGCCGCCCTGGCCGCCGCCCTGGACCAGAACGGCCTGAAATACGACCTGCAACCCGGCGAGGGCGCCTTCTATGGCCCCAAGATCGAGTTCACCCTGAAGGATTCCCTGGGCCGGCTGTGGCAGGTGGGCACCATCCAGTTGGACTTCAACCTGCCGGTGCGTCTGGGCGCCGAGTTCGTGGACGAGGACAACACCCGCAAGCCGCCGGTCATGCTGCATCGGGCCATCCTGGGTTCCATGGAGCGTTTCATCGGCATCCTCATCGAGCACTATGCCGGTAATTTCCCTACCTGGCTGGCCCCGGTGCAGGCGGTGGTCATGAATATCACCGACGCCCAGGCGGAATATGCGGCCCAGGTGACGCAAGCCCTTAAGAAACAAGGCTTCCGCGTCGTTTCCGACTTGAGGAACGAGAAAATCACCTATAAAATCCGCGAGCACTCCATGCAACGCGTGCCGTTCCAGGTGGTCGTCGGTGAAAAGGAACGCCAGGAAAACAAGCTGGCGATCCGCAAGCGCGGCGGCGAGGATCTGGGCCAGATGGACTTGCAAGCCTTCGTGGCCAGGTTGCGGGAGAGTGAGTGAACAACCCGAGGAGCCGATGCAGCTGATCGGCTCCTCGCTTTTTCAAGGGGCTTGAGATAGCACAGGACAAGGAAGCGAGGATCAACGGCGAAATCGATGTATCGCCGATCCGACTGATAGGTGTGGAGAGCGAGCAGCTGGGTATCGTCAGCCTGCGGGAAGCCTTGGCCAAGGCCGAGGAAGCGGATCTCGATCTGGTGGAGATCGCCCCCCAGGCCCAGCCTCCGGTATGCCGGATCATGGATTACGGCAAGTTCAAGTACCAGGAGAGCAAGAAGCAGCACGAGGCCAAGCTCAAGCAGAAGCAGATCCAGGTCAAGGAAGTGAAGTTCCGGCCCGGCACCGACGAGAACGACTACCAGGTGAAGTTGCGAAGCCTGGTGCGGTTTCTCGGCGAAGGCGACAAGGCCAAGATCACCTTGCGCTTCCGGGGCCGGGAGATGGCCCATCAGGAGTTCGGTCTTGAGTTGCTGAAGC
Source organism: Thiobacillaceae bacterium (assembly GCA_035332045.1). GTDB lineage: Bacteria > Pseudomonadota > Gammaproteobacteria > Burkholderiales > Thiobacillaceae > PFJX01. Next base: position 4,263 of record DAOQNK010000122.1, read on the forward strand.
GGGTGGAAAACGACCTCCTCGAATACGGCGTGGTCGAGCAGTTCCCCAAGCTGGAAGGGCGCCAGATGATCATGGTGCTGGCCCCGAAGAAGAAGAAGTAAGCGTTTTTCGAGGGTGGCGCGGCCCTCGTTAATGTCCGCGCCGACAAGTGCCGTGTGGCTGGTCAAGCGTTCCCGGTGGGAACCGCCAGGCGGCATCGAAAAATTGGAGCCAACATGCCCAAGATGAAGACCAAGAGCGGAGCCGCCAAGCGCTTCCGCGTTCGAGGCAGCGGCAGCATCAAGCGGTCCTCCGCCTACATGCGCCACATCCTCACCAAGAAGACCACCAAGCGCAAGCGTCACCTGCGCGGGATGTCTGATGTGAATCCTTCCGACGTCGGTCACGTGCGTGACATGATGCCCTACGCCTAAGAAAGGAGATCCGTCATGCCTCGCGTCAAACGTGGTGTCACCGCTCACGCCAGCCACAAGAAGGTCCTGGACGCCGCCAAGGGTTTCCGCGGCCGCCGCAAGAACGTCTTCCGGATCGCCAATGAAGCGGTCATGAAGGCCGGGCAATATGCCTATCGCGACCGTCGTCAGCGCAAGCGCCAGTTCCGTCAGCTCTGGATCGCCCGGATCAACGCCGCCGTGCGTTCCCTGGGCATGGACATGACCTACAGCGTGTTCATGAACGGCCTGAAGAAAGCCAACATCGACATCGACCGCAAGGTGCTGTCCGACATGGCCATCTTCGACCAGCCCGCGTTCGCCAAGATCGCCGAGCAGGCCAAGGCCAGCCTGGGGGCGTAAGCCGTCCCGCAGCGTACTGGGGGAGGCCTGCGAGGGCCTCCCTTTTTCTTTTTCAGAACAACGGATTCGAGCATGAATCTCGATGAAATTCTCAAGGAAGCCGAGCGGGAGTTTGCCGCGGCCGCCAGCCTGCCCGTCCTGGACCAGGTGAAGGCGCGCTTCATCGGCAAGAGCGGTGCCATCACGGAACAGATGAAGGGTCTGGGCGCCCTGCCTCCCGAGGCGCGCAAGGCGGCCGGCGCCCGCATCAACCAGGTCAAGGATCAGGTGGAGGGGCTGTTGAAGGCCCGCCGGGATGCCCTCCAGGCCGCCGAGCTGGAGAAGCAGCTGGCCGCCGAATCCCTGGACGTGACCCTGCCCGGCCGGGGCGAGGGCATGGGTGGCCTGCATCCGGTGACCCGCACCCTGGCCCGCATCGAGCAATTGTTCGCCTCCATCGGTTTCACCGTGGCGGATGGTCCGGAGATCGAGACCGACTTCTACAACTTCACGGCCCTGAATATCCCGGAGAACCACCCGGCCCGGGCCATGCACGACACCTTCTACCTGGAGGGCGGCAACCTGCTGCGCACCCACACCTCGCCGGTGCAGGTGCACTTCATGCAGAACCACCAGCCGCCCATCCGCATCATCGCCCCCGGCCGGGTCTACCGCTGCGATTCCGACGTGACCCACACGCCCATGTTCCACCAGGTGGAAGGGCTGTGGGTGGACGAGTCGGTGTCCTTCGCCGACCTGAAGGGTGTGCTGGCGGACTTCATGGCGCGCTTCTTCGAGCGGGACACGCTGCCCGTGCGCTTCCGCCCCTCTTTCTTCCCGTTCACCGAGCCTTCCGCCGAGATGGACATCGGCTGCGTCATCTGCGAGGGCGCCGGTTGCCGGGTCTGCTCCCACACCGGCTGGCTGGAGGTACTGGGCTGCGGCATGGTGCATCCCAACGTCTTTGGCCACGTGGGCATCGACGGCGAGCGTTATCAGGGCTTCGCCTTCGGCCTGGGTGTGGAGCGGTTGGCCATGCTGCGCTACGGCGTGGATGACCTGCGGCTCTTCTTCGAAAATGACGCCCGCTTCCTGAAGCAGTTCGCCTGAGGAATATCGACCATGCAATTCTCCGAAGCCTGGCTGAAAAGCCTCGTCGATCCCAAGCTGCCCGCGGACAAGCTGGGCCATCTGCTGACCATGGCCGGCCTCGAAGTGGAGGCCCTGGAGCCCGCCGCGCCCGCCTTCTCCCGAGTGGTGGTGGCGGAAATCCTCAGCGCCGGGAAGCACCCCAACGCCGACCGCCTCCAGGTCTGCCAGGTCAACGTGGGCGAAGCCGAGCCCCTGACCATCGTCTGCGGCGCCCCCAACGCCCGCGCCGGCCTGAAGACCGCCTGCGCCCTGGTGGGGGCCCAACTGCCCGGTGATTTCCAGATCAAGCAGGCCAAGGTCCGCAACGTGGAGTCCTTCGGCATGCTCTGTTCCGCCAAGGAGTTGGGACTGTCCGCCGATGCCGCCGGCATCATGGAACTACCCGCCGATGCGCCGGTGGGCACGGCCCTGCGCGACTGGCTGGACCTGGACGACCATCTCATCACCTTGAAGCTCACCCCCAACCGGGGCGACTGCCTGTCCGTGTTGGGCATCGCCCGGGAAGTGGCGGCCCTCACCGGCAATGCCCTTGAAGGTGTGGATTGTTCCGCTGTCGCCGCCCAGGTGGCCGATACCTATCCCGTGGTCATCGAACACGAGGCCGGCTGTCCCCGTTATGTCGGCCGGGTGATCCGGGGCATCGATCCCAAGGCTGCCACCCCCGCCTGGATGGTGCGGCGCCTGGAGCGTTCCGGACTGCGCCCCATCCACCCGGTGGTGGATGTGACCAACTACGTGCTCCTGGAACTGGGCCAGCCCATGCATGGTTTTGATCTGGCCAGGCTGCGAG
>DAOQNK010000123.1:0-6958 GCA_035332045.1 Thiobacillaceae bacterium
CGGCCAGGCGTGGCGCGAGTTCGAGGACGCGGTGGAAGGCCACGGCGGCCTGGGCCGGCCGCCCGGCCCGGAGCATGGCCACGCCCTCCTTGAAGCGGTTGTCGATCTCCGCCAAGCGCGCGGCCCGGGCGGGCCGGCCCCGCAGGTCCTTGCCCTGGAGATAGCCCAGCAGGTCGGCGTATTCGATGAGCACGCCCACGTCCCGGTCATCCAGTTCCACCGCCTTGCCGAAGGCGGTGGCGGCGTCGGGATAGCGGCCCAGGGCGATGTAGGAGCGGCCCAGCATGGCCCAGCCGTCCTTGTCGCCGGGCTTGTCGGCCAGGCGGGCGGCCAGCCTGTTGATCATGGCGAGCACGTCGGCCTGGGTCACGGGATGGCCGGCGGCGGGCGCCGGCCTGGCTTCCAGCAGGTCCAGGGCCTCGGGGGTGCCGGTGGCCCGGTAGACGCCGATCGCCCCCAGGGGCAGCAGCAGGGCCAGCAGCCAGAAAGGCAGCCGCGCCCTGACGGAGACGGCCGCATCCCGGGACAGGGCCGGCAGTTCCAGGGCGAGGCGGCGGGCCAGTTCTCCCCGGGCCTCGGCATAGTGTTCCGGGTCCAGTTGGCCCTGGGCCAGGTCCAGGCGCAGTTCGGCGGCCTTGTCCCGGAACACGGAAAGCGTCAGGGCCTGGGCGTCGACGCCCTCCCCGTCCCACCGGCGCCACAGGGGCGGCAGCAGGAACAGCAGGGCGCCGCCCAGCAGGCAGGCCGCCACCAGGACGAAGGCGGTCATGCCCGGCCTCCCGCCGGCGCCATGCCGGCCGCCCGGGCCGGGGTCGCGGCTTTCAGGCGGTAGCGCCGGTCCCGGGCCGCCAGGGCCGCCCCCGCGGCCATGAGCAGGAAGCCGCCCCAGATCCAGTCGACGAAGGGCTTGGAATAGACGCGCACGGTCCAGCCGCCGTTGGGCAGGGGCTCGCCCAGGGAGACGTAGAGGTCGCCGGCGACGCCGGTCCGGATGGCGGCCTCGGTCATGGGCATGGGGCTGGAGCGGTAGACCCGCTTCTCGGGTTCCAGCACGAAACGGCCGCCGTCGCCCTGGACCAGGAAGCGGCCGCGCAGGGCCTGATAGTTGGGGCCCGGCACCTCGGCCACGCCCTCGAAGCGGAAGCGGTGGCCGGCCAGCTCCACGCTGTCGCCCACGTTCATGCGCACGTCCCGCTCCTGCTCGTAGGTCTTCACCAGGGTGACACCCAGGACGCAGGCGGCCATGCCGGCATGGGCCAGGCTCATGCCCCAGAAGCCCAGGGGGATGGCGGACAGGCCGCCGCTGCCCAGGCGCTCCCGCAGGTTGAGAACGGTGCCGGCGGCAATCCACAGGGCGAGGAAGACGCCCAGGCCGGCCAGGGCCCGCCATTCGCCGTAGAGCAGCGGCACGGCCACGGCGGCGGCGACGCTCACCGCCAGGGCGCCGCGCAGGCGGCGGGCCAGGTCGGGCACGGCGCTCTTCTTCCAGCGCGCCAGGGGGCCGATGGCCATGAGGAACAGCACCGGCACGACGAGGGGGACGAAGACCGCGTTGAAGTAGGGCGGCCCCACGGAAATCTTGCCCAGGTCCAGGGCGTCGAGGAACAGCGGGTAGAGGGTGCCCAGCAGCACCGAGGCCATGGCCGCCAACAGGAAGACGTTGTTGGCCATGAGCATGGCCTCCCGGGAAATCCAGGCGAAGGCGCCGCCGGCCGCGACCTTGGGCATGCGCCAGGCATAGAGGGCCAGGGAACCGCCGATGACCACGCCCAGGAAGGTCAGGATGTAGATGCCGCGCTTGGGATCGGTGGCGAAGGCGTGCACCGAGGAAAGCACGCCGGAGCGGACCAGGAAGGTGCCCAGCAGGGACAGGGAGAAGGCCAGGATGGCCAGCAGCAGGGTCCAGCCGTGGAAGGTGCCGCGCTTCTCGGTCACCGCCAGGGAGTGCAGGAGGGCGGTGCCCACCAGCCAGGGCAGGAAGGAGGCGTTCTCCACCGGGTCCCAGAACCACCAGCCGCCCCAGCCCAGCTCGTAATAGGCCCACCAGCTGCCCAGGGCGATGCCGATGCTGAGGAAGCACCAGGCGAGCACGGTCCAGGGCCGGGACCAGCGCGCCCAGGTGGCGTCCAGGCGGCCCGCCAGCAGGGCGGCGATGACGAAGGCGAAGGCCACCGAGAAGCCCACGTAGCCCATGTAGAGCATGGGCGGGTGCAGCACCATGCCCGGGTCCTGCAAGAGCGGATTCAGGTCCCGCCCCTCCACCGCGCCGGGTATGAGCCGCGTGAAGGGATTGGAGGTGAACAGCAGGAAGCCGATGAAGCCGGCGGCCAGCAGGCCCATGACGCCCAGCACCCGGCCCGTCATCTCCTCCGGCAGGTTGCGGGAGAACAGGGACACCGCCAGGGTCCAGAGATTGAGGATGGCGAGCCAGAGCAGCATGGAGCCCTCGTGCCCGCCCCAGACGGCGGCGAAGCGGTAGTGGGCCGGCAGCGCCGAATTGGAATGGCCGGCCACGTAGAGCACGGAAAAATCGTTGGCGAGGAACAGCCAGGCCAGGCAGGCGTAGGCGATGAGCACGAACACGCACTGGGCCTGGGCCGCCGGCCGCGCCACCGCCACCCAAGCGGGAACGCCGCGCCAGGCCCCCACCAGGGGCAGCAGGCCCTGGGCCATGGCCACCATGAGGGCCACGGCCAGGCTGAACTGGCCGACCTCGGGGATCATCGGGCGGGACTCCGCGCCGGATCCGGGAGATGCATCGACATGACGGCCTCCTCGCCTGGACAGGGTCTGTGGCCCAGGTTTAGCAAATTGAGTGCCACCCTCTCGGGGAGCCTCCCCGGGGCTTTCCCGATGCCGGATTCCCAACTTCGGGAAAGGCCCCGGCGGGGTTTTCCTGAATCCGGGAACATGGAAGCGGCTCGAAGTAAACGAGCGGCACCTTGGGCAATTGGGGGATATCGCCATCCCATGTGGGTTATTCAACCCACTTCAGACGCTGCGCCGTTTTTCGACAGACTCCCGCTCATTGCCTGCGCCGGTCGGTGTGGGTCCCCAGGCCATGGCAAGACCTTCATATATCTCCGGGCGGGAGTCCGGCCCGGGAGCGCTCCGGCTCTGGCCCGGTCTCCGGCCCGGCCTGGCCACCGGTCTGCTGGCGTGGCGGGGTACCATTCGCGTTTTATCGGTTCCTCGCCTGCATGCCTGCCAAGCCGCCCCCCGCCACCCTGGAACTCCTCGCCCCCGCGAAAACCGCCGACATCGGCCGGGAGGCGGTGCTGCACGGCGCCGACGCGGTATACATCGGCGGCCCGGAGTTCGGCGCCCGCCACAACGCCGGCAACAGCGTCGCCGACATCGCCCGCCTGGCGGAATTCGCCCACCGCTACCACGCCCGCCTCTTCGCCACCCTCAACACCATCCTCCACGACAGCGAGCTGGAGCCGGCGCGCAAACTGATCCACGAGTTGTACGACGCCGGGGTGGACGCCCTCATCGTCCAGGACATGGGCCTGCTGGAACTGGACCTGCCGCCCATGGACCTGCACGCCTCCACCCAGTGCGACATCCGCACCCCGGAGAAGGCCCGCTTCCTGGCCGACGCGGGCTTCTCCCAGGTGGTGCTGGCGCGGGAACTGTCCCTCCCGGAGATCGCCGCCATCCGCGCCGCCCTGCCCGAGGACTGCGTCATCGAATACTTCGTCCACGGCGCCCTGTGCGTGGCCTTCTCCGGCCAGTGCTACATCAGCCACGCCCAAACCGGGCGCAGCGCCAACCGGGGCGACTGCTCCCAGGCCTGCCGCCTGCCCTACACCCTGAAGGACCAGGAAGGCCGGGTGGTGGCCTTCGAGAAGCACCTGCTGTCGGTGAAGGACAACAACCAGAGCGCCAACCTGGCCGCCCTGGTGGACGCCGGAGTGCGCAGCTTCAAGATCGAGGGCCGCTACAAGGACGCGGGCTACGTGAAGAACATCACCGGCCATTACCGGCTGCTGCTGGACCGGATTTTGGAGGAACGGTCGGCGGGCGCCGGAGAACCGCTCCCCTCCCCAACCCTCCCCGCCGGCGGGGAGGGGCTGTCCACCTCCCCCACGTGGGGGGGAGGCCGGGAGGGGGAGCTCTCCCGCGCATCCAGCGGCCGCACCACCCTCTTCTTCACCCCCGACCCGGACAAGACCTTCCATCGGGGCGCCACCGATTATTTCGCCACCGGCCGCCAGGCCGACATCGGCGCCTTCGACACCCCCGCCTTCGTGGGCCTGCCCCTGGGCACCGTGGGCAAAGTCGGCCCCGACTGGTTCGAGCTGGAAACGGACCAGCCCATGGCCAACGGCGACGGCCTGGCCTATCTGCACAAACGGGAGGTGAAGGGCATCCAGGCCAACACGGTGGAAGCGCGGGGCGGGAACGTCTGGCGCATCGTCCCCAACGAACCACTCGCCGCCCTCCCCGGCCTCAAGCCCGGCCTGGCCATCAGCCGCAACCGGGACCACGCCTGGGAGCAGGCCCTCGCCAAGACCTCAGCGGAGCGGCGCATGGACCTGGCGGCCGTGTTCCGCGAAACGGCCGCCGGCTTCGCCCTGGCGCTGACCGACGAGGACGGCGTGACCGCCGCCGCCGAAGCCGCTTTCGACAAGCAGCCGGCCCGGGACCCGGCCCAGGCGGAATCCGCCCTGAAGGCCCAGCTGGACCGCTTCGGCAACACGGACTTCCGCGTCACCGACATGGCCGTGCAATGGACCCAGCCCTGGTTCGTGCCCGCCTCCCTGCTCAACCGGCTGCGCCGGGAAGCGGTGGAAAACCTGGAAGCGGCCCGTCTGGCCGCCCATGTCCGCCCGCTTCGCCGGCCGGCGCTGGAACCGCCGACCCCCTACCCTGAAGAGACCCTCAGCTACCTCGCCAACGTCTACAACCAGGCCGCCCGGCGCTTCTACGAGAAGCACGGCGTCCAACTCATCGCCGCCGCCTACGAAGCCCACGAGGAACCCGGCGAGGTGTCATTGATGATCACCAAGCACTGCCTGCGCTATTCCTTCAGCCTCTGCCCCAAACAGGCCAAGGGCGTCACCGGCGTCCAGGGCCAGGTGCGGGCCGAGCCCATGGTGCTGGTGAACGGCGACGAGAAGCTGACCCTGAAATTCGACTGCCGCGCCTGCGAGATGCACGTCATGGGGAAGATGAAGAAGCACATCCTGAAGAGCCCGCCGCCGTCGGTGGTGCCGGTGACGTTTCATCGGCCGAGTAAGAATTAAGGGTTTCGTCGTTTTCGGATTTGGCTGCCCATCGGCCTGAGTAGCTCTCGGTGGACTTTCGCCGGGCTCAGTCGACCGCCGGGAAGTGACTGCCCGAATTCTTTCAGCGGCGAACCTACAGCCGACCAGCATCGACCCGTGAGGATGTCTTACTTTGACGGGGCGCCCTCGGGCTAGATAATTGCTTCCACCTACTTTCTAAGGGGCCTTCCGATGTGGGTCAAACCGGGCCAGCGAGTTCCACTTGATCCGACGCAGTTGGTGGTCGGGCTCTATATCGAAATGGAGGCGACCTGGACCGAACATCCCTTCCTGTCCAACCGGTTCAAGCTCGCCAACGCCAAGCAGATCGCCGAGGTGCGCGCCCTCAAGATGCACGGGCGGCTTTTCTACTATCCGAACAAGAGCGATGCCGAACCGCCTGAAAAACCGGCGGTCGAGGTGCAGGCGCCGCCCCAGGCCGAAGCCAGTGAAACGCTGGCCATCGCCGCGGAAATCGAACGGCAAAAGAAGGAAAAGGCCGAGCGCCTGCAGGCGCTCAAGGATGCGGCGAATCGGGCCGACCGGGCCTGGGAGGCCGCGGCCCGGGTCACGAAGGAGGCGCTGGTCGGGATGGATCGTTCGCCCAAGACGGCGGGGGTTCAGTTGAAAAGCCTTTCCGAGCAGACCGCCAGGGAGATCTTCAAAGGGAAGGAAGTCCTGCTCCATCTGCTGGGGGACAAGAACGGCGAGGGCCCCCAGTACCACGCGTTGAACTGTATGACGCTGGGGATGCTGGTCGGCAAGGAAGCGAAGCTGAGCGAATCCCAATTGAGCGACCTGGCCCTTGGCCTCATGGCCCATGATGTCGGCAAGGCGCGCGTGCCGGCTCATCTCCTCAAGTCGTCCAGCCGCGCCAAACACGAGGAAGCGTTTTACCGGGACCATCCGAAATACGGCGTCGAACTGGCCACCATCGCCGGCGTGTTCTCTCCCCTGGCGATGACGGTGATCTCGGATCACCACGAGTGCCTGGACGGTTCCGGATGGCCGGCCGGCAAGAGCGCCCTGGGCCCGGCCGCGCGGATCGGGGCCATCGTCGACCGTTATGACCGGCTTTGTTCTCCGGAGGCCCAGGGGGCCCCAGCGTTGACGCCTTCCGAGGCTCTGGCCCAGTTGTTCAAGACCGAAAGCAGCAAGTACGACGCCTACCTGTTCAAGATCTTGATCCGCTTGCTCGGCGTGTACCCGCCCGGGTCCATCGTCAAGCTCAGCGACGAATCCCTGGCCCTGGTGGTCTCTCCAGGCCGCGAGAGCTTGCGTCCCGTGGTCCTGATCTACAACCCGGACCTCAAGAAGGAAGATGCCCCGACCATGGATCTGGGCGAAAACGACGAGATCAAGATCGTCGAGTCGATCCGCCCCTCCAACCTGCCGGACGATGTGGTTGCCTGGCTGAATCCGCGCCAGCGCCTGTCGTACTTCTACTCGTCCGAAGGGAGCAGCTGAGTTCTCCAAGCCTTGAGCGCGCTACCCTTGGGCAACGCGCCCGATCAAAGCTTGTCGAATTGCCCCGGCCACGGCCGTCGTACCATCAGAGGGCCATCCTCTGACAACCCACCGGAGCCTCCCCATGAGCACCGTCCAATTGCATCGCGTCCTGCGCGCCACCCCGGACAAGCTGTACCGGGCCTTCCTGGACCCCCAGGCCCTGGCCAAGTGGCTGC
>DAOQNK010000124.1:0-6938 GCA_035332045.1 Thiobacillaceae bacterium
AGGCGGTGGGCAGGAACACGGCGATGAGGGTGAAGGTGGTGGCGATGACCGCCAGACCGATCTCGTCGGCCGCCTCCATGGCCGCCTGGAAGGGGGTCTTGCCCTGGCGCAGGTGGCGCATGATGTTCTCGATCTCGACGATGGCGTCGTCCACCAGAATACCCACCACCAGGGACAGTGACAGCAGGGTCACCACGTTGACGGAGAAGCCCAGCCAGTGCATGGCGGCGAAGGTGGGAATGGCGGACAAGGGCAGGGCCGTGGCCGACACCAGGGTGGCCCGCCAGTCGCGCAGGAACAGCCAGACCACGATCACCGCCAGGATGGCGCCCTCGTAGAGCAGGGTCATGGACCCGGTGTAGTTCTCCACCACCGGATCGACGAAGTTGAAGGCCTCGGTGATGGCGATGTCGGGATGGGCCGCCTTGAGCTTGTCCAAGGCGGCGCGCACGCCTTCCGCCACCTCCACCTCCCCTGCCCCTCGGGAGCGGACGATCTCGAACCCCACCACGGGCCGGCCATTCAGCAAGGCCGCGCTGCGCCGCTCCGCCACGGTGTCGCTGACCGTGGCCACCTGGTCCAGGCGGATGCGCCGGCCATCGGACAGGACGATTTCCATGGCGCCCAGTTCACTGGCCGTCTGCACCGTGGCCAGGGTGCGCACCGACTGCTCGCTCACCCCCAGGTCGGCCCGCCCCCCCGGGGCTTCCTGCTGGGTCTGGCGCAGCCGGCGGGAAATATCGGCGGCGCTGGCGTTGAGGGCCAGCAGACGGGCCGGGTCCAGTTCCACCCGCACCTCCCGGCTCACGCCACCCACCCGGGCCACCGCCCCTACCCCCTTCACCGCCAGGATGGCCTTGGATGCCTGGTTATCGACGAACCAGGACAGGGCTTCGTCGTCCATGCGGCTGGAGGCCACGGTGTAGGTGAGGATGGGCATGCCCGCCAGATCCACCTTGGCGATGACCGGATCCCGCAGGTCGCCGGGCAAGTCGGAGCGGACTCTGGAGACGGCATCGCGGACATCATCCACGGCCTCCTGGGTAGGCTTCTCCAGGCGGAATTCCACTGTGATCACCACGCTGCCGTCCTGGATCTTGGCGTAGATGTGCTTGACGCCCTGGATGGTGGCCACCGAGTTCTCGATCTTGCGCGCCACCTCGGTCTCGAGTTGGGCGGGGGCCGCGCCCGGCAGGACCGCCGTCACCGTCACCATGGGCAGGTCCACATCCGGGAAGTTCTGGATTTTCATGGCCCGGAAGCCCATGAGTCCGAGAACCGTCAGCAGCAGGAACAGCAGGATGGCCGGTATGGGGTTGCGGATGGACCAGGCGGAAACGTTCACGGCATCGGCCTCAGCGGGGGGGCGCGTCCACCACCCGGACCAGGTCGCCGTCGGCCAGGAAGGCGCCGCCCGCCACCACCACCCGGTCTCCGGCACCCAGGCCGGCGGTGATCTCGACGCGGCCACCCACCCGGCGGCCCACCGCCAGCTTCACCAGGCTCACCCGGGAATCCGGGCCCAGCTTCAAGGTGTAGCTGAAACCCTCGCGCAGCAGCAGCGCGCTCTCCGGCAGGGTCAGGCCCCGGGCGCTGCCGATGCTGATCTCGCCCCGGGCGAACATGCCGGCCCGCGCCGGTCCGGCGGGCAGGTCCACGTAGACCAGTCCATTGCGGGTCTGGGCATCGACGGTGGGGCCCAGCATGCGCACCTTGCCCCGGACCCGCGTGCCATCGGCCAGAACCAGATCCGCGACCTGGCCGGCACGGACCCGGGCAAGCTCCGCGGCCGGCACTTCCGCCCGCCATTCCAGGCGGCCCTGGCGAATCAGGCGAAAGAGCTCCTGGCCTGCTCCGGGCACGGCGCCGGGGCTGGCGCTGCGGGCGGAAACGATGCCGTCGTCCGGTGCCAGCACCCGGGTCTGCTCCAGGCGGATCTGCTGGGCACGGAGGACGGCCTTCTGGGCTTCCAGCCGGGCCCGGGCGGCATTCTCCAGGGTCTCGGCCTGGACCACCCGCTGTTCGCTCACGAAACCCGCGGCCCGCAGTTCCCTGGCCCGGCGGGCATCGGAGACGGCCTCCGCCAGGTTGGCCTCGGCCTCGGCCTGACGCGCCCGGGCTTCCTCCATGTCGGCCTCCACGGTCTGGGCCGCGAAGCGGGCCAGCAAGTCGCCGCGCCGGACCCGGTCGCCCACGTCGGCGCGCACTTCCAGCAGACGCAGCCCGCCGACCTCGGCCCCCACCACGGCCTCCTGCCAGGCGGCGATGCCGCCATTCGCGCTCACCCGCACCGGCAGGTCCAATGCCTGGGGGGTGACGGTGGTGACGCTCAGGGCCGGCTTGGCCGGTCCGGCGGCCAGGGCGGCGGGTACGGGCATCCCGACGAGGCTGGCAGCGGCAATAACAGCGAAAAGGATGGCAGGACGCGACATGGACGGACGATTCGGGACGTCGGGCCGGATGGGCCGCGGACTCCCCGCTGATCGAAAAGTGAGAATTATACGGACCCGTCGCGCCTCCTTGTGACGGCCCGGGTCAGGCCGAGGACCGGGTTTCAGTCGGCGAGGAACAACTGCAACAGTTCGTTGAGGAAACGGCGTCCCGCGGGGCTGGGGCCCAGGCGGTGCAGGTCCCGCTCCAGCAGGCCGCGCCGCCCGGCCTCGGCCAGGGCCGGCTCCGCCAGGGCGATGGACAAGCCGGTGCGGGCCTCGAAAAGCCGCGGATCGAAGCCTTCGGTCAGGCGCAGGGCGTTCATCATGAACTCGAACAGCCGGTCGGCCCGGTCCAATTCCCGACGCTCGGCCAGGTGGCCCGGATCATCCCGGGCGAAGGAAGCCGCCAGGTAGTCCTTGGGGTGCTTCACCCGGGCCTGGCGCTCGATGCGGTCATGGAAGGAAAGCTTGCCGTGGGCGCCGGCTCCCAGCCCCAGGTAGTCGCCGAAGGTCCAGTAGTTGAGGTTGTGCCGGCAACGCTGCCCGGGCCGGGCGAAGGCGGAGGTCTCGTAGTGCTCGTAGCCGGCACCGCCCAGCAGCTCTTCCACCAGGACCTGCATGTCGGCGGCCAGATCGTCGTCGGGCAGGATCGGGGGCTTGGCGGCAAAGGGGGTATTGGGCTCCAGGGTCAGGTGGTAGGCGGAAAGATGGCCGGGGCCCAGGGCCAGGGCGGTCTCCATGTCCCGCCGGACGTCCTCGATGGCCTGGCCCGGCAGGGCATACATGAGGTCCAGGTTCACCGCCTCGAAGAGGGTCAGGGCGGCCTCGGCCGCCGCCCGGGCTTCCACCTCGCCGTGGATGCGACCCAGGGCTTGCAGGTGCGCCGGGTTGAAGCTCTGGATGCCCAGGGAAAGCCGGTTCACGCCCGCCGCCCGGTAGCCCTGGAAGCGGGCCTGCTCGAAGGTGCCGGGATTGGCCTCCAGGGTCACCTCGGCCAGGGGCGAGACCCGGAACAGGGTCCTGGCCGCGGTCAGGAGACGGTCGATGGATTCGGGCAGGAACAGGCTGGGCGTGCCACCGCCGATGAAGAGGCTGGAGATTTCCCTGCCCCAGACCTCGGGCACGGACCACTCCATGTCCCGGACCAGGGCCTCCACATAAGCCGCTTCGGGTATGGCATCCCGCGCCGCGTGGGAATTGAAGTCGCAATAGGGGCACTTGCGCACGCACCAGGGCAAATGAATGTACAGGCCCAGGGGCGGCGGCGCCTCCAGGCGGCCATCCAGCCGCGCCGGAGCCGGGACGGGGCGCCTATAATCGCCGGCATCGATCACCGGGGAGCCCCCTGCATGGGCGAAGACGCACCGAAGCTGGATCTGTCCACCTTTCTGCTTTCCTCCATCCACGACATGAAGAACTCCATGGGGGTGATGACCGCCTACCTCCAGGACGCCCTCTCGGAACGGGACGCCTCCCCCGCCGATGCCCGGGCCAAGACAGCCCAGGCCCTCTACGAGGCCAAGCGGGTCACCGACCACCTGATCCAGCTCCTGGCCCTCTACAAGATCGACCAGGCATTCTACCCGTTCGACCCCCAGGACCACGCCCTGGCCGACCTGGCCGTGGAGTGCCTGGGGCGGGTGGCGGACCTGGCCGCCCTGAAGGGCATCGAGGTGGAGGCGGATTGCCCCGAAGAACTCTACGGCTGGTTCGACCTGGAACTGGTGGCCGGCGTGGTGGTGCAGGCCCTCCATAACGCCCTGCGCTACGCCCGGAGCCGGGTCCGGCTGCGGGTCCTCCTCCACGGAAACGGCGTCCGGATCCGGGTGGAGGACGACGGCCAGGGCTTCCCGGATTTTCTCCTGGTCCAGGGCAACAGCCTGGAACGGGGCATCAGCTTCGAGACCGGCAGTACCGGCCTGGGCCTGTATTTCGCCGCCGTGGTGGCCAGCCTGCACAAAGGGGATGGCCACCAGGGACGGATCCGCCTGGAAAACGGCGGCTCGCTGGGCGGCGGCGGCTTTGAACTGGAGCTGCCCTGAGATGCTGAGCCCCGCCCGCCCGGACCTGAGCCGCGCCCACGTGCTGGTGGTGGAGGATTACGAAGGCATGCGCGGCATCCTGCGGGACATCCTGGGCAGAGCCGGCGCCACCCGCATCGCCTTCGCCAACAATGGTCAGGACGCCATCGCCCAGCTGGAGCGCCATAGTTTCGACGTGGTGCTCTGCGACCTGCATCTGGGCCAGGGCCTCAACGGCCAGCAGGTGCTGGAGGAAGCCCGCCACCGGCAGCTACTGCCTCCCCACGCCGTTTGGCTCATGGTCAGCGCCGAGAAAACCGCCGAAATGGTCACCGGCACCGTGGAATCCCGGCCCGACGACTACCTCATCAAGCCCATCACCGAAACCCTGCTGTTCACCCGCCTGGCCCGACAGATGGCCAAGAAGAAGGCCCTGGCGCCCATAGAACAGGCGGTGCGGGATCGGGAATACCTGCGTGCCCTCAACCTCACCGAGGCCCAGCTCGGCCAGGCCAACCCCCATGCCTGGGACCTGAAACGGCTGAAAGCCGATCTGGCCCTGCACACCGGCAACCACGACCACGCCCGGGACGTCTACCGGGAAGCCCTGGCCCAGCGCAACCTGCCCTGGGCCCATCTGGGGCTGGCCAAGATCCACTTTCTGGAAGGCCACTACGACGACGCCCGGCGCGAGCTCGAACAAGTCACCCAGGGCAACCGCGCCTACCTGGAAGCCCATGACTGGCTGGCCCGGTCCCTGGACAAGATGGGCGATCTGGAAGGCGCCCAGGCCGTGCTGAACCGGGCCCTCACCACCTCGCCCCGCGCACCCCTGCGCCAGGGCCACCTGGGCGAAGTCGCCTACCGGCGGGGCGATCTGGATACCGCCGCCCAGGCTTTCCAGCGCAACGTGGAACTGGCCCGCATGACGCCGCTGAAATCCGCGGACCCCTATCTTTGGCTCTCTCGCACTCACCTGGCCCTGGGCCACAAGGACGACGCCCTGCGAGCCCTCGGCGAGCTGGCCATCGACCTGCGCGGCGACACCGCCGCCCAGCTCCTGGCCCGGGCCATGGAGATTCCGGTGCGGATCGCCTCAGGGGAACGGGAACGGGCCGAAGAGATCGCCGCCGAGGTGGCCGAGAACCTGCGCAAGCAGGCCCATGACCTGCCCGCCGAAGCCCTGCTGGACCTGGCGCCGCCCCTCATGGCCCTGGGCGACAAGGCCACCGCGGAAAGCCTCCTCACCAGCCTGGTGGGCAACAACCACGAGCACCCCGAATACCTGGAGCGGGCCCGGGCCGTCTACGCCCAGGCCGGCCTGGCCGAGGAAGGCCGCGATCTGGTGACGCGCACCGCCAAGGCCGCCGTGGAGATCATGAACCAGGGCGTCAAGCTCTCGCGGGAAGGCCGCTTGCGGGAAGCCCTGGAACTCACCCGGGCCGCCCGGGAACGGATGCCCAACAACCCCCGCCTCCTCCTCAACCACGCCTACCTGCTCATCGCCTGGATGGAGCAGTTCGGCCGTGACGATCGCCTCGCCCTGGAAGCCCGGGGCTGTATCGAAACCGCCCGCCGCCTGAAACCCGGCGAGAAGCGCGCCGGCGAATTGCTGGCAAAGCTGGAACTCCTCGGGAGTGATTTCGGCGGATAGCGGGGCTTGGACTTGCCCCGCCCGGCCTATGCCCCCCGCAGCTTCTCCCCCAACGCGCGCAGCGCCTGGCCCCGGTGGCTGACGGCGTTCTTCTGGTCCGCGTCCAGTTCGGCGCCGGTCTGGCCGAACTGGGGCACGAGGAAATAGGGGTCGTAGCCGAAACCGCCGTCGCCCCGAGGTTCGTCAATGATCTCGCCGTGCCAGGCGCCCTCGGCGATGACGGGCTGGGGGTCGTCCGGATAGCGCACGTAGACCATGACGCAGTAGTAGTGGGCCTTGCGGTTGGCCTCGCCGCGCAAGGTCTCGATGAGCTTCTGGTTGTTGCGCTCGTCGGACTTGGGCTCGCCGGCAAAGCGGGCGGAGTAGACGCCGGGGGCGCCGTTGAGGGCGTCCACGCAGATGCCGGAGTCGTCCGCCAGGGCCGGCAGGCCGGTGTGGGCGGAGGCGTGGCGGGCCTTGGCGATGCAGTTCTCGACGAAGGTGACGTGGGGCTCGGGGCACTCCGGCACGCCGAAGGCGCCCTGGGGCAGGGCCTCGATGTCCAGGGGTTCCAGGATGCGGGCGATCTCCCGCAGCTTGCCGGCGTTGTTGGAGGCGATGACGATCTTCTTCATGGGGTTCTTCCTCAGGCGGCGATGGCGGCCCTCTGGGCGGCCATGAGTTCCCGGATGCCCTTCTCGGCCAGATTCAGCAGGGTGTCGAGTTCGACGCGGCTGAAGGCGGCGCCCTCGGCGGTGCCCTGGACCTCGATGAGGTTGCCGGCCAGCATGACCACGTTCATGTCGGTGTCGCAGGCCACGTCCTCGGCGTAGTCCAGGTCCAGCACGGGGG
>DAOQNK010000125.1:0-6924 GCA_035332045.1 Thiobacillaceae bacterium
TCCTCGAAGGCGAACTGGTCCTGGCGCAGGAAGGCCATGCGCTCGTGGGGGTCGATGGAGACGTTGCCGGCGGAGGGCTCCAGCACCCCGGCCAGGATCTTCATGAGGGTGGACTTGCCGCAGCCGTTGGCGCCGATGAGGCCGTAGCGGTTGCCGTCGCCGAACTTGACGTTGACGTTCTCGAACAGGGGTTTGGCGCCGAACTGGATGGTGAGGTTGGAAGCGTTAAGCATGACGTGCCTCTTGGAATCAACCCGTTATTTTATCCCGGCGGCGAAGAGGTTGCCGCTCGGGATGTTTTAAGACTTGTTTAAGGCAGGCCCCCTAGCCTGATGGCCACTTCAAGGCCGGGGGTCGGACATGGAAACACTCAAGTCGCAGAACATTCTGTTGTCGGGGTTGGGGGGTACGGGAAAGTCCCTGCGTTGACCCCGCCCGACGATCGGGCGTGGCAGGGGGAGGCGCATTCGCCGGAACTCGGCGTGCCGGGCATGGCATCATTGGCCCTGGACTGGATTCCAGGGGATGGCCCCATGCGCATTCTCCTTGCGGAAGATGATGCCCTCATCGGTGACGGCGTTCGCGCCGGCCTCCGCTTGGCAGGCTTCGCCGTGGACTGGGTTCGGGATGGCGAGGCGGCACGTCTTGCCCTGCTCGGCCAGAAATACGATGCCTGCGTGCTCGATCTGGGGCTGCCCCGCCGGGATGGCCTGAGCGTGCTGCGGGATCTGCGTGGCCGGGATGCGAGTCTGCCGGTGCTGATCCTCACCGCCCGGGATACCCGGAACGACAAGGTGAGCGGCCTGGATGCCGGCGCCGACGATTACCTGACCAAGCCCTTCGATCTGGAGGAACTCCAGGCCCGGCTGCGCGCCTTGTTGCGCCGATCGGGCGGCGGCGGCGGGCCGGAACTGGTTCATGGGGACGTGCGGCTCGATCCCGCCGGCAAGCGGGTCACCCTGGCCGGTCGTCCCGTTGCCCTCTCCGCCCGGGAATATGCCCTGCTCCACGACCTGCTGGCCCACAAGGGACGCATCCGTTCCAAGGCCGACCTGGAGGAAAGCCTGTATGCCTGGGGCGAGGAAACCGAGAGCAACACCGTGGAGGTCTACATCCACCATCTGCGCAAGAAACTGGGCATGGAGTTCATCCGCACCGTGCGGGGCATGGGGTATTGCGTTGGCGGCGCCTGATTTCCCGTGAACCGTCTTCGCCGCCCCGGGGCCGGTCCATGAAGACCCTCCGCGCCCGATTGTTGCTGACCTTGCTGCCGACGACCATGCTGGTCTGGATGGCGGCCAGCGTGCTGAGCTATTTCAAGGCAAGCCACGAAGCCGTCGAGTTGCTGGATGGGCAGTTGGCCCAGTCCTCCAAGTTGATCATGGCCCAGGTGCTCCACGAGCGGGGCGATGCTTCCCGGGATCTGGGCGGAGAAGAAGCCGCCATCGGGGGTGAACTGCATCCCTATGAGCAGCCCTTGGCCTTCCAGGTCTGGGGACCTGATGGCCAGCTCTGGCTGCGCTCCGGCAACGCGCCGAGCATGCCCAGGGGGCAGGCGGAAGGTTATCAGCGCATCACCCAGGCCGGCGAGCCCTGGCGCATGCTGACCGTCCGGGAGCCGGGCGGCCACTTTCTGGTCCAGGTGGCCCAGCCCCTCGCCGACAGGGAACAGGTGGCCCTGGAAGTGGCCACCCGGGTCGGGTTGCCCCTGGTCATCGCTTTTCCCCTGGTGGCGCTGCTGGTGTACGGGGCGGTGAGCGGCGCCATGCGGCCCCTCGACCGGATGGCCATGGGCGTGGCGGCGCGCAGTCCCGACAACCTGGAGAATCTGTCCGAGAACGGCGGCACGCCCCTGGAGGTCAAGCCCCTGGTGCGCGCCATCAATCACCTGTTGGGACGATTGCGCACCGCTCTGGACAACGAACGCCGATTCACCGCCGACGCCGCCCATGAACTGCGCACCCCCCTGGCCGCCATCAAGATCCAGACCCAGGTGGCCCTGGCCAGCGGCGATGAGGCCGAACGCCGGCACGCCCTGCGCCAGGTCCAGGCGGGCACCGACCGGGCCACCCGGCTGGTGGAGCAGCTCCTGCGGCTGGCTCGCCTGGATCCCCTGTCGGGTCTGGCGACCACCACGGCAGTGCGACTGGATGTCCTGGGCGAGCGCTTGACCGAATCCCTGGCCGCCCAGGCCCGGGCCGCGGGCAAGGTGTTCCAGCGAACGCCTGCGGATGGGGTGGCGACGGTGCCGGGCGACGAGGACCTGTTGCAGGCGGCCCTGCGCAATCTGCTGGAAAACGCCTTGCGCCACACCCCCCAGGGCGGCGTCGTGACGTGGGGCGTCGAAATCCAGGAAGGACGGCCCCGCCTGTGGGTGCTGGACGGAGGGGCCGGGGTTCCGGAAGAGGATTTGCGCCGTTTGGGCGAGCGTTTCTATCGGGGAAGCGGCGCAGTCGGCGAAGGCAGCGGCCTGGGCCTGGCCATCGTCCGCAGAGTGGCGGAATTGCATGGAGCCCGCCTCGTGCTCGCCAACCATCCCCCGGGGGGGCTGCTGGCAAGCCTCGACTGGGATGCCCCGCCGCCCCGCGCGACGGGGTAGGCAACGCGGAAAGCCGGGGTGGCGTATGCCGGCTGGCGCCGGGTTGGGTATCCCGTGCCGGTGGGACTGCGCGCCGAGGGGCGCTTTCCGGATCAGCCGGGAGGAAGAGGGAGGTCTTCCGGTGCCAGGCCGTCATGCCACAGGCACACCCGGTTGCCGCCCTCGGATTTGGCGATGAGTTGAGCCCTTTCCACCCGATCCAGGGTCTCGTCGATGAAGAAGATGGGCTCCAGGGCCACCACGCCGAAGGAGGCGGTGAGGCGGATTTCCCCACCCTCCGCCGGGAAGGGCGTGGCGGCGAGTTCTTCGCGCAGACGGTTCAACAGCACACCGGCCTGGTTCAAGTCGGTGGTGGGCAGGCAGAGCAGGAATTCCTCGCCCCCCATCCGGTAGATGGTGTCGTAGCCACGCAGGTGGCCGGCGAAGAAGGCGGCCACGGCCTGCAACACCGTGTCGCCGCCGCGCTGGCCATGGGTCTCGTTGATTTTCGCGAAATCGTCCAGGTCCACGTAGCAGACGACGCAGGGCTGGCGGGTGCGCTGGATGCGCTCGATCTCTTCCGCCAGGCGCAGGTGCACGGCCTGCCGGTTCCATACCCCGGTGAGCTTGTCCACCGCGCCCAGCTTTTCCATGAGTTCCTGTTCCATGCGCCGCAAGAGCTGGCGAACCCGACCGGCGACGGCCACTAACGCGTCATAGTCGGCGGCGGCGATGGGCTGGCCCGCGGCCTGGGCGAGGAGAAGGTGGCGAGCGATGCCATGCATGGACTGATGGGCCACGGCGACGGCGTCGCGGCCCGGATCCTTGGCGCCCCGCCGCGCGCCCGTCCCATGCAGCCATTGCCCCAGGCCGCAGCGCAGGTAAGCATCCTCGGTCAGGTCGTCCTCATGAGCGAGGCCGCCGCAGATCAGCTGCCGGTTGAGCCGGGACAGCCACTGGGCATGGTTGGCGATGGCCCGGTCCAGATCGTGGAGCCTGGCGAGTATCTGCGCGTGGGCCTTGTCGGACAGGGGCATGGGGGCTCCTAGGGGTCGAGGGCGGGGTGGGCCGCCCGGGGGTGGTCGAGATGATAGCCCTGGGCCTTGTCGACGCCGAGTTCGCGCAACAGGAGCAGGGTGGCTTCGTCCTCCACGCACTCGGCGACGGTGGTCTTCCCCAGGCCTTTCGCGACTTCCACCATGCCGCGCACGAAGACCTGGTTGTCGTGGTCGTGGGGCAGGTTGCGGATGAACATGCCGTCCAGCTTGATGGTGTCCACGCGGATGTGCTTGAGGTAGGCGAAGGAGGCGAAGCCGGCGCCGAAATCGTCCAGGCTGACGCCGCAGCCGGCCTGTTTGATGGATTCGATGAAGCGCTCGGCGTCGGTCAGGTCGGAGACCGCGGCGGTCTCCGTGATCTCGATCTGCAACCTGCCAGGGTCGGCCCGGTGCTCTCGCAAGAGGTCGCCGATGTAGCCGGGCAGACCGGGATCGTCGAAGGAACGTCCCGAGATGTTCACGGCGATGGGCGGGGCATGGGGACGTTCGGCCAGGGTGCGCACGCATTGCCGCAATACCCAGCGATCGATTTCCAGGATCTTGTTGCTCTTTTCCGCCACCGGGATGAAGAGGCCCGGCGGGATCAGTTCGCCACTGTGTTCGTCACGCAGGCGGATCAGGGCCTCCACATGGCTGAGGGCCCGGGTGCCGGTGTGATAGACGCCCTGGTAGTGGACCTCGAACAGGTCGTGCTCGAGGGCGCGGGCCAGGCGGTCGTTCCAGGACAGGCGGCTGACCATCTCGGGGGTGTTGTCCAGGTCGGCCCGGTAGGCCCGCCAGGCATTCTTGCCAGCCTGTTTGGCCTGGTACATGGCCGCGTCGGCACAGGCCACCAACTGATCCTGGTCGGCGGCATGCTCCGGATAGAGGGCGATGCCCAGGCTGGAGGAAATGTGCAGGGACTGGCCCTCGAACCGGAAGGGGACCTGGGCGATGGCCCGCACGATGCGCTCGGACAACGCCTCGGCCTGGGCTCGGTCGGCGCCGGGCATCAGCACCGCGAATTCGTCGCCGCCCAGGCGGAACAACATCTCGTTGCGCCGGGTGAGGCCCGAGGCTTCCCCGGCTATTCGGATCAACAGGGCATCGCCGGCCTTGTGGCCGAAGTGGTCGTTGATGGTCTTGAACTCGTCCAGGTCGAAGAACAGCAACGCGGAATCCGAGCGATGCCGGCCGGATTCCGCCAGCATGCGTTCCAACTCCACCTGGAACCGATGGCGGTTGTACAGGCCCGTCAGGGAATCCCGTTCAGCCAGGTAGAGGAGCTGCTCGGCGGTCTGGCGCTCGCTGGTGACGTCTTCGTAAATCCAAAGGTGGCCAAGAAAGCGTTTTTCCCGGTCCAGTACGGGATAGTTCAGCTGGGTGACCACCCGGCCATCGCCCATATGGATTTCCAGACTGCCAGGTTCCCGCTCTCCCAGGATTTCCTCCAGGTGAGCCTGGAAACCGCCCACATCGAGGATCTCGCTCTGGGCATGGTCGAAAACCCGGGTGGCGGGCCGCTCGATCAGGGCCTGCTGTTCCGGGACCCGCCAGATATGGCAGAAGGCGGGGTTGTGATAGACCACCCGGCCGTCGGCGCCCACGAACAGGATGCCCAGGTTCATGGCCGACAACAGGGCCATCAGGCGGGCCCGCTCGGCTTCCGTGGCCGCCAGGTACTCCAAAGCGATGTCCTGGCTGCTCTTCAGGTCGGAAATGTCGCGGACACTGGCGCGAATGCCCAGAAAGCGGCCATCCCGGCTGTAGATGGGATGCCAGTTCACCGCCGCCCAAAAGCGGGAGCCGTCCTTGCGCAGCATGCGGAACTGGTAGCCCTCGCCGGAGGCGCCGCTCAAGGCGTCCCGGAAGCGCCGTTCGGCCTCGGCCCGCTCCTCCGGTTCGATGAGGCAGAGGGGGAAGCCGGGCAGGTTCAGGCATTCGCCGGGGGTGTAATGGATCATGCGCTCCGCCGAGGGATTGACCCAGATGGTCTGCCCCGATGGATCGATCCACAGTTCCAGGTCGTAGGTGTAGTGGGCGATGGCGAAGAAGCGTTGCTCGCTTTCCTGGAGCTCCGACAGGCGGGCTTTCAACTGGCGCGACATGCGCTGGAAGGCGTCCACCAACTGGCCCACCTCGTCGTTGCCGGGGGCCGGGAGCAGGGCGTCGAAGTTCTGGTCGGCGAGGGCGTGGCTCGCCACGGTGAGCTGGTTGAGCCGCCGGGTCAGCAGGTAACCGATGAGGGTCAGGGTGACGAAGGTGAGCCCGAAGCCGGCCAGGCCGATGACCATGGCCTGCCGCACCACGCGCTCCCGGGCCTCGGCCAGGAAGGTGGTGGGAATGCCGAAGCGAAGCTGGCCGTAGACGGTGCCCGCCAGGCGGATGGGGATCTGGGTGTCGTAGACCCGATCCTCGCTGTCGGAGTCGATTTCCCGGTCCAGGGTGGGCAGGGGGCGGGATGCGCTCAAACCCGAGGCGGCGATGCGGCGGCCGTCGTGGTCCACCAGCACCAGGTAGCTGAAACTGTCCTGGGCGCGCGCCTCGTCGAGGATTTCGGCGATGGCGCCGTAGTCGCGCTGCATCAAGGGACCCGCCAGGGCGGCATTGAGCAGGGGGACGGCGCTGTCCACCCGTTGGTAGGCCTTGTTGATCAGTTCGGCTTCGGTCAGACGCACGTTGCTGGCCGCAAGCAGCGCCAGCATGATGCCTTCCACCAGGATGCCCGCCAGGCTGAGCTTGATCCAAAGGGGGAAACGGGGCGTACTCGCGCTCAAGGCTTGAGCACCTTGCGGGTTTCCTTGAGGTAGGGGTCGGCCCGCTTCATGGAGGATTCCCCGGTGGCGCGGATGGTGCTGTAGCCGGTATGTCCCAGGAAGTCGATGCCCTCGGCTTCCTTGGGGAATTCGAGGAGTATGGCCCTGAGCTTCTCAGCCTGGGCCCTGGGCAGGTCGGGCTTGGCCAGGAAGACGAAAGCGGGGATATCGGCGATGTGCTTCATGACCACCAGTTTCTGGCGGAGGTCGTCGGGGATCTGCAGCAGGCCCTGGCTGGTGGTGACCGCGGCCGCGGACAGGCCGCTGACCAGGGAATGGGCCACGCTGGCGTGGGTCCGGTGCTCCACCACCCGGTAATCCTTGTCCGATTCCAGACCCTGGTCATCCAGGAACTGGATCGCCGCCATCACCGTGATGGCCAGTCGGTCGATGACGGCGAGTTGCTTGCCCTTGATGTCTTTTGGGCTGCCCAGGGGGTGGTCGGTGCTGTAGATCAGCAGGGAGTCATGGTCGGGCATGAACTGGGCCAGGG
>DAOQNK010000126.1:0-6923 GCA_035332045.1 Thiobacillaceae bacterium
TGGGTGCCCTGTGGCTGGCGGGCTTGCGCCCCGCCCTGGCCGGCATCGCCAGCCTGAACGAGGCGATCAACAAGGCCGGACGCATGCGCATGCTGTCCCAGCGCATGGCCAAGGTCTATTTCCAGTTGGGCCAGGGCATCCTGCCCGAGGCCTCGCGCCGCATCCTGGATCTCTCCATGAAGCTCTATCAGGAGCACCTGGAAGACTTGAAGGCCTATGCGCCATCGGCGGATATCCGGGCCACCTACGCCGAACTGGAGGGGATCTGGAAACGGTATCGCCAGGTCCTGTCCGGCGCGCCAGGCCTGGATGGCGCCCGGCTCGTCGCCCAGATCAACGAAGAGGCCCTGCGGGTGGCCCACCTGGGCACCACCCAGCTTGAACTGCAATCCACCTCCAGCGTCGGCCGGTTGGTCAACATCTCCGGCCGCCAGCGCATGCTTTCCCAGCGCCTGGCCAAGTTCTACATGATGAAACGCTGGGGCATCGGCGGGCCCTCCCTGGACAGCGAGGCCCAGCTGGCCCGGCGAGAATTCCTGAGCGCCCTGGAAGCCCTGGAGCGGGCCCCCGAGAACACCGCCAAGATCGCCGGGGAACTGGAGCTGGCCCGCACCCAGTGGGTGTTCTTCGAACAGGCCCTCCAGCAGCAGTCGGCGGGCGACCGGGATGCCACCTACGCCACCAATGTGGCCACCACCAGCGAGCGCATCCTGGAAGTCATGGATCGGGCCACCAACCTCTATGCCCAGCTGGGCGCTCCGGCCGCCGTCCCGGCGCCGGCCGCGCCGCGTGCCGGCGGCCGCTGACGCCCGCGGCCGGAAAGGCTCAAGTATCGGGGTGCGGTGCCGTTGATGGGGGATCGCCACTGAGATGCGGCCCTGGCCGCCCCCGCCCATGGAATCCCGGAACGCAGACCACACCGACATCGGCGTCACTCCCTCCACCGCGGCCCGCCCCGATCTGGATTGGAGCCAGGTCCGGGAAACCATCCTGATGATCAACCTGGCCGTGGCCCAGATCGAGGTGGCCATGCGGGAATCCAGCGGCTCGGTGGATGTGCTGACCAATACCTTCACCGGCATGTACGGCAGCCTCATGGCGCTGGTGGAGGCGGCCAATTCCCTGCCGGATTCGCCGGTGAAGGTAGCCATCCAGGAATCGGGCATGGCGGTGTCCACCCAGATGCAGCAGGCCATCGTCGCGTTCCAGTTCTATGATCGGCTGGCCCAGCGCCTGGCCCACGCCGGCCATAGCCTGGATGACCTCACCGCCATCGTCAGCGACCCCGCCCGCCTCTACAACCCCTATGCCTGGCACGCCCTGCAACAGAAGATCCGGTCCCGCTACACCATGGAGGACGAGAAGCTGATGTTCGACACCCTCCTGAAGACCGGCGACGTCCAGGCCGCCCTGGCCGGCTATCTCGACACCAAGCACCAGCAGGCCGGGCCGGCCTCCGACATCGAACTGTTCTGATCCACCGCCTCAGGGACTTGCCGGGGAAGTCAACTCGGCCAGGGGGACGGGCCGGTGGATGGCGAAGCCCTGGGCATAGTCCACGCCCATCTCGCGCAGCATCGACAGGATGGCGGGCGACTCCACGAATTCCGCCACGGTGCGCATGCCCAGGGAGTGGCCGATGTCATTCATGGACTTCACCATGGCGTAGTCGGAGGTGCTGGCCTCCAGATCCTTGACGAAGCTGCCGTCGATCTTGAGGGAATCGGTGCGCAGGTTCTTCAGGTGGGCATAGGAGGCATAGCCGCTGCCAAAGTCATCCAGGGAAAAGCGGCAGCCCAGGCGGCTGACCTGGCGGATGAACTCCTGGGCGGCGTTGTAGCTTTCGATGGCGGCGGTCTCGGTGATCTCGAAGATGAGCTTGTGGGTGGGGAAATCGGGCTCTTCCAGGGCTTCGTTGAGGAAGGCCAGAACCCGGGCATTGCCCAGGGAACGGGCGGAGATGTTGACGGCGACGCCCGACAGCCCGTCCAGCAGGGCCTTGTGGGCGCGAATCCAGGCGAAGGCGCTGGACATGACCCAGATGTCGATTTCATGGGCGCGGTTGAGGGACTCCACCGCCGGGATGAAATGGGCGGGGCGCACTTCCCGTCCCGCACCATCACGAATGCCCAGGAGGATTTCGTAATAGGGCAACAGGCCGCTCGCCGCGTCGACGGGCACCACCTGCTGATAGCGCAGATAGAGGTTGTTGCCTTCCATGAGCGCGTCGATCCGCCCGGCCATGTCCATGATGGATTCCTGGACCTGGAGCTGGGTGTTGGTGGGCTCGTGGATCTGCAACCGGTTCCGCCCCAGGGCCTTGGCCGCGAGGCAGGCGGAGTCGGCCCGGCGCGACGCCTCGGAACTGCCCACCCGGGGCGGTGAGAATTCCGCCAGACCCATGTTCAGGCCGATGCGATAGCTGAATTCGCCGTGCTGGAAGCGGAAGTCCCCCAGCTTGCTCAACAAGGCCTCGGCGCGATCCTTGGCCTGGTCGGGATCGAGGCCGTGGATGAACAGGGCGAACGTGTCCTCCCGGAAGGCGGCAAGGCGGTCGTTGGGGGCCAGGCTTGACTTCAGGGCGGCCGCCAGGCGGCGGGAGAGATCTTCCACGGCCTGGGTGCCGCACTGGTTGGCGATCAGGCGGAACTGGTCGAATTCCACCAGAGCCAGGCTGTGGCGCAGGCCGCCACGCACCGAAGCGGTGGCGATGCGGCCCAGTTCCAGGAAAAAGCCCTTGCGGTTGTCGAGCCCGGTTATGGGGTCCTGGAGCATCTGGCGCAAGAGGCCCTGATAAGTGTCGTCGAACAGGGCAAACTCGGAACGTTCCAGCAGGGGCACATCCAGATTGGCAGAAGGTGCGGCCTGATCGCCCTGCTTCCGGGCGGCGAGTTCCGCCCGGGTGAATTCGAATTTGCGGGTGGCGGAGCGGTTGGCGAAGGCGAACAGGCTGCCTTCCGGCGACCGCCAGATGAGTTGCAGGGGCAGCCTGCGGCCTTCCTGGGCGAGGCTCCACCAGTCGCCGATACGGGGTGGTTCGGCCAGGCCGTCCGAGTCGCCGCCGGCCTCCGGCGGATTGTCGGTCTTCGTCTGGGGCGCGGCATAGCGCACCCGGCCTCCCAGGGCCTCGGTTTCACCCCGCAGGGCCGCATCCAGACTGTCGATGAGCTCATCCAGTTGGAAGACGTCGGCGTTGACCTGGCCCAGCTTGTTGCTCAGCAGGTTGACCAGGGGACCGATTTCTTGGCGGGGCAGGGGACGGGTCCGGTGTTCCACGTCCAGCAGGGCCAGCAGGGTGTCGAGCAAGGCCAGGTCGGCGTTCCAGTCCGTGCCGCTGCCGTCGTCCCGCAGGGCCACCAGGATGAGATGCTGGCGCCAGCCGCCATCCAGAAGGCGGCGGAACAGCTCGGCGATCTCCCGTCCTTCCAGGCGTTCGGACAAGGCCGCCGCGACCCGGGCCCGGGCCAGAAGGATGCGCTCCTTGCCTTCGCTGGATTCCTGCATGCGGGCCACCCGCCCCCGCCTGACCTGGCGCAGGGGAGCGAGGACCCTCTCCAGGTTCTCGCCGGCTTCCAGGAACAGGGTGGTATCCGAGGCCGGCGCATTGCGCAGGCGTTCCACCAGCAGTTGGAGGAAACGCCGCAGCTTGGCGTCGAAAAACCGGCCGGCATCGTCCGCCGCCAGGGAAAACTGGTCCAGAAGATTGACCACGCGGCGGCCGGGGTGCTCGGGGAGAGTGAGGAAGCCGTCGTCCTCCAGCACCATTCTCAGCAGAGCGGGCTCGAGCCGGCGGAACAGGGCTTCCACCTCGGAGCCATCCACATGCACGGCCCGCGCCCGGCCGATGAGGTCGGTGGCCATTTCCAGGCTTTGGCGGCGTTCGCTGGGCAGGCGGGCGGCGTTGTCGCCCTGGCTGAGCCAGGTCTTGATCAGTTCGCTGGAGGCGGTTTCCGGCTGGCCGTCGGCCGAGCGGACGTCGTCCCGCAGGCCCAGGAGGGCGGACAACTCGCGCAGGCCGGTGGGGGCGGCCGCCGGCGCGCCGGGGGCGGGCGCCGCCACTTGAGGCTGGCTGCCGGCCCGTATCCGGGTGGCGACTCCCAGGGCGCCCATTGGGGCACTGGCCGGGGCGGGGGGGATGCCGGCGGCCCGGGGCGCGGGTTTGGAGAGCTCGCGAGGCCGGGTCAGGCTGGAGAGCACCCGGTCCAGGCTGTAATCGGCCGTGTCCGATCTGGGCGGGGGCGCAGCGGGACTCTGGCCCAACTGCCGCAGCAGAGCTTCAGCCAGCCGGGTGGGATCGGCCGCTTCCCCAGGGGCTTGGCCGGGCGTTGTTTCAGGCGGCGGCGTCGGAGTCGTGCCGGGCTCCGGGGTGGTGGCCGTCGGAGCAGGAGCGGGATGCTCCTCGCCACTGCCCCGTTGCCTGACGGGGGATTCGGCGGGCGGGGGAGGCAGGCCGTCGATGAGGAGTTCGTAGAGGCTGCCGATATCGCGTGCCAGCTGGGCGGCGAAAGTCCGGTAGAGGATGCCCTTCAGGGCGTTGCCCAGGGCCAGGGGCTGGAGAACTTCCTGGAAGGCGCTCAGCAGGGATTCGGGCGCGAAAGGATTGCGCCGGCGCTCCAGATGGGTGCCGAGCAGGACGGCCAGGCGGCGCTCCAGTTCCGCCAGGGGAAGGGTCACCGCCAGGTCCACTTCGTTGATGGCGCCGGATAGGTTGAGCCAGTCCTGAAAATCGTTTTCGTCGATGAGGGCCAGTTCGCCCCCCGGGCTGGCCGCGTTGTAGTCGAAGCCGACGCCGATCTGGCCGAGCCGTCTGCGCACGTTATCCAGGAAGGTGGTGCTCAGGGTGGCGCGGTTCGCCGACAGGGTTTCCGCGCCTCGTCCATACTGGGCTTGCTCGACGAAACTGTTCAGCCGATCGGCGGCTTCGCTGATCCTGCCGGGCGCCTGGCTGAAGAAATCGGCCAGAACCGTATCGACGAATTTCAGGAGCAGGACTTCCCGCTCGCGGCCCACGGAGAGGGGCTTGGCGTCCCCCGCCGCGAGCCGCTTCGAGCCGGTTTCCAGGGCGGCCAGGGCGTCGCCGGGCATGTGTTCGACGAAAAGGCCCAGCCCGCCTCGGGAAATGTGGGCCACCAGCGCGTCGACATGAAATGCCCGGCCCCGGTCCGCATCCTGGAATTCCACCCCCACCCGGGCCCGGGACAGGCGGGGCAGCAGGGGGACGAGCACGGCGGCTTCGGGAAAGGAAAGATAGAACCCCGTGGGGCAATAGTTGAGGATTTCACAGGCCAGGGTCTGACCCAGAAAGAGGAATCGTGCCGATTCCCGGGTGGGTATCCGGGGATGGTTGCGGAGATTGCCCTTGCCAGTGGCTCCCATGGTTCCCTGTGGTCAACTGTTTGTGCAGGCAATGTACTACAAAACCCTGGGCCGGGACGCTTTCCCGGCCTTCCGGGCTGGTTATCATGGCGCGTCTCCGCCCGGCCGTCTGCCATGCCCATGCCTTACAAGATTCCCCGTTCCGTCCTGGTCGTCATCCATACACCGGACCGCCAGGTCCTGCTGCTGGAACGGGCCGACGCGCCGGGCTATTGGCAATCGGTGACCGGCAGCCAGGACGAAGGCGAGGATTTTTGGCAGACGGCGATCCGCGAAGTGGCGGAGGAAACCGGACTGGATGCCACCCGGCACCGGCTGGAAGACTGGAACCTGGAATATGAATTCGAGATCTTCGAGCGATGGCGGGCCCGCTATGGGCCAGGTGTCACCCACAATGTCGAGCATGTCTTCGGCCTGACTTTGCCGACGGCCCTGCCGGTCAGGCTGGCGCCCCGGGAACACCTCGATTCCGTCTGGCTGCCCTGGGAGGAGGCGGCGGAAAAATGTTTCTCCTGGAGCAACGCGGCGGCGATCCGCCGATTGGGCGATGGGGACTAGCCTGCGCGCGGAGTTTGGCCGTGCCCACGGCCAAACTCCGTCGGGTGGCTAGAGCGTCCGGGCTACCACCCAGGCGGAGACTTCGGCCGCGCCGGCCCGGATGGCCTCTCTGGCCAGAGCGTCCAGGCTGGCGCCGCTGGTCATGACATCGTCCAGCAGGGCTACCCGTTTGCCGCTCAAGTCCAGGTTGCACCGGAAGGCGCCCCGCAGGTTGCGGCGCCGGGCCCGGAGGTCCAGGCCCGCCTGGGGCGGCGTGTCCCGGGTGCGCTCGCAACCCTGGGCTGTCCAGGGCAGGTCCAGCAGGGGCGCCAGGCGCCGGGCGATCTCCACCGCCTGGTTGAAGCCCCGGTCCGCCAGACGCCGGTCGTGGAGGGGCATGGGCAGGATAAGGTCCGGCCGGGGCTCCGCTTTCAGTTCCCTGGCCAGGGACTGGGCAAACCAGGCGGTGACGCTGAGTTCGCCCGCGTATTTGCAGCGCTTCACCAGGCCGTCCAGGGGCGTGGCATAGGCATAAACGGCCACCGTCCGGGAGAAGGCCCGGGGATGTTTCAGGCAGTGGCCGCAGATCAGGGGCGCCGCCGGGTCATGATGGGGCAAGGGCAGGGCGCATTGCCCGCAGCGTGGACGTGGCAGTACAGGAAGGCGGGTGTGGCAGGTATTGCAGAGCTGGGCACCCACCACTCGGCCGCCACAGAGCAGACAATCCTGGGGAAGCCGATTCTGAACAAATATTAGGCAGTTGTTCAGGTAACGGCTGATTGAATTTGACAACGCTGGAGACCTCCCCGAACATCCCCGGAATTTCAGTCATTCTGCCCGTTTTCCCGCCCGCGAGGCCCCATGAGCGAAAAACACCTGGTCACCGCCGCGTCCTGCCAGCGCAGCGCCCGTCTGTTCAACATCCTGGCCATCGCCTCGACGCTGCTGGCGGCGGGCATGTTCGGCCTGGGCAACCTCATCGCCGACAAGAAGCTGGCCTTCCTGCCCAT
>DAOQNK010000127.1:0-1439 GCA_035332045.1 Thiobacillaceae bacterium
CACCTGGCCCACCAGATCCTGGAAGGCCTGGGCCTGGATGATCTCGCTGGCGTCCTGGGTGCTCAGGTCATGTTCGCTCTGGAGCGTGGCCAGGAAGGCGCGGATGTCCATGGACCGGGTTTTCCGCGCCAGCTTCGCCGCCAGGGCCTGCTGGGCCCGCAAGCGGTCGCTGATGGCCTCGGCGGCGCTCAGGGTCTGGCCGGCCGATTGCTCGGTGAGGGCGGCAATGTAGCGCAGGCGGTCCCGGGCATTGCTGACCACGTTGGCCTGGGGCACGTCCTGGTCGCCGATGACCCGGATGGTGGCGCGCAATTCCTCCACCATGCTTTCCAGGTCCCGGCGCAGGCTGTCGATGTCACTCATTGTGGGTTTCCTCCATGGGTCTGGGCTATATCGGCAGCTTCGGCGAATACTTTGATCCGCCTCGCCGATTGCCGGCGGCCCCGGGCGGCGTCACCATCGCGGCATGACCGACACCGCCCTCCCCGCCGCTCCGCCTCTCCGGTATTTCGTTCGGACCATCCTTGGCTGCGGCTGTCCCGAGGAAGTCCTGGAGCACATCGAGCTGGAGGTCCGTCCCGGGCCGCCGGCCTGGCGGGCGCTACGGGTCGGTGGCCGCCTGCTGGTCCACGTCCGTCCCGCGCCGGAGCCGGACCTGGCCGGGCTCGAAGCCTGGCTGGCGACGGGCGTGGCGGAGCGGGATGGCCAGGGCTTCAACCGCTTCCGCCTGGTCCTGGTAGCGGCCGAACCGGAGACCCTGAGGGCCGCGGCCGAAGCCCGGCTGGCGGCCTGGGGCGGCGACGACCGGACCCATTTGCATGTGATCACGGAAGACGCGGCCCAGGCAGTGGGCCCAGCCTGAGTCAGGGTGTCGGATATTTTTACTGGCGGAGCACGGGTCGTATCCGAGTGCCACCAGAGCGAGTTTCCAACTCGTTGATTATCCGCGTGCTTCATCCAGGCCATGGACGGTGGCATGGGGATTGCATGCCCTGGAATGTCGTATACAAGTACCTTATTTCCGCTCTAGGAGACATTCCCGTGAAAAAGACTTTGCTCGCCGCCCTCTTGGGGTTGACTACCCTGTCCGCCGCCCAGGCCACTCCGCTGCTGTGGTCCGATAACGGCCACTATTACGAATATGTCTCCACCGCCATGACCTGGCAGCAAGCCGTGGACGCGGCCGCGGCCAGCACTTATGAGGGCATGACCGGCTACCTGGCCACCATCACCTCCGATGCCGAGAACACCTTCGTCGGTGCCAGGGTGGCGGCGGGCTCCTTGGCCTGGATCGGTGCCTCCGACAACGGAGACGAGATCAACCACTGGACCTGGCGGACCGGCCCCGAAGCCGGGCAGGCTCTCGTCTACAGCAACTGGAACGGTGGCGAGCCCAACAACTGCTGCGGTGGCGAAGACTACGCCCAGTTGAACTGGGG
>DAOQNK010000127.1:1539-6805 GCA_035332045.1 Thiobacillaceae bacterium
ATGCCCGGGTCGGTTCCCATCGGCCCCGCTTCGTCGTAACCTGCGGCCCCTTGCCCAGCCCGCGCCGAGTTTCGTGTCCGACCAGCCCCACTTCGCCTCATCCCGCCCTGGCCTGGATGTGTTCCTGGGCGTGGTGCAATTCCTGTTCCTGCTTTCCTGGGTGGTATACGTCGTGTTCCTGGACAGCCTGCTGGCCAAGCTGGGCCTGCCCAAGGAGTACGCGCCCCGGCTCCTGCTCGTCGACCAGGGGTTGTTTGCCTTGGCGGATGTGGCCCTGGGCCTCCAGGCGGACCGCCTGCTGCGCGCCTGGGGCAGGGTGGCGCCCCTGCTGGTGGTGTTGAACCTGCTGGCCTGCCTGGCGTTCGTGGTCCTGCCTGGCGCCGCCGGCGTGGCGCCCGAACTTTTCTTCGGCCTCACCGCTTTGTGGGTGCTGAGCGCCTCCGCCTTGCGGGCACCCCTGTATGGCCTCATCGCCCGTCGCGCCGAGGCGCCCGCCCGGCGCAGCGCCGCCGCCTTGCTGGGCATGGGGCTGGCCAGTGCCTTGGCGCCCTACCTCGGCCAGGCCATGAAGGGCCTGGACCCCTTCCTGCCTTTTCTGGTGTCCGGCATCGTCCTGGCCCTGGCCAGCCTGGGCTTCGCCAGCCTGGAACGTGGACTGTCCGGCGGCGCCGGCGCACAGGCGCCCACGCCCGCCCGCCAGCCGCTGGCCCCTCGCTGGCTGTTGACCGCCCTGTTGCTAGGCCTGGGCTTCCAGATCCATGCCTTCATCAATGCCGCCCCGCTGTACAAGCAATTTGCCGATCCGGGCCAGTTGCCCTGGCTGTTGCCGGTCTTCTGGATCGGCTTCAGCCTGGCGGTCTACCCCGGATCGGCCCTGGTGCGCCGCCAGGGGGCCCGCCGGGTCCTGGCCGTGGCGGCCTTGCTGGGCGCCCTGGCCAGCGGCGCTTGCCCCTTGGCGCCGAACCTGGCATTCCTGCTGGCTCTCCAGGGGCTTGCCGGCGGGGCCTGGGGGGCCTGCCTGCTGGCCGGCTTGACGGTGGCGGGGGCGGCCGGCCATGTGGGGCGGGAGGCCTTGTTCGTGGGCGGCTGGTTCGCCTGCCTGGCGGTGGCCGCCATGCTGCGCATTGGCCTGGGCTTGGCCGGGATCGGCTTCGACCCCCACCTCACTCCCGCCCTCGCGGCGGGTTTCTGGCTGGCCGGCGCCCTGCCGTTGCTGGCCTGGATGAAATCCCTGAACGACTGAAGGAGGAACGACCTTGAACCTGTACAACACCGCAACTGCCTACGGACCCGTGGCCCGCGCCCTGCACTGGTGGATGGCGGCCCTGATGATCGGCCTCATCGGCCTGGGGCTGTACATGACGGAGCAACCCGACGGCGACCCGAAATGGGCCCTCTACGACCTGCACAAGAGCCTGGGGGTGACGATCTTCGCCCTTTTC
Source organism: Thiobacillaceae bacterium (assembly GCA_035332045.1). Taxonomy (GTDB): domain Bacteria; phylum Pseudomonadota; class Gammaproteobacteria; order Burkholderiales; family Thiobacillaceae; genus PFJX01. Next base: position 2,982 of record DAOQNK010000127.1, read on the forward strand.
GTCGTGCGGGCCGCCTGGCGCCGGATATCGCCGCCGCCCGCCCTGCCCGCCAGCATGACCGGGACGGAGCGGCAGGCCGCCCATGCCGGCCACCTGCTGCTCTATGCCGCCATGTTCGCCCTGCCGTTCACGGGCTACCTGGATTCCGCCCTGGGCGGTTACCATATCAACGTCTTCGGCCTGTTCGACGTTCCCCTGGTGTTCGAAAAGAACAAGGCGCTGGGCGAACTGGCCGAAGAAGCCCATACCCTGATCGCTTATGGACTCATCGCCCTGGTGATGGTCCATGCCGGTGCGGCCCTCAAGCATCATTTCGTGGCCAGGGACGATGTGCTGAAAAGGATGCTGGGCCGCTGAGCTTTGCATGGATGCATCACTCAATCAGAGGAAATAGGCCTCATGCCCCCGGGCTTCATTTCAACCCGCCCCGGGCTTGCGGAATAATGCCGTCATGAGCAGTGACCAACCCACCTCGCCGGAACAGCCGGCCATTCCGCCCCGCAAGCGACTTCAGATGCTGCTGGCCATTCCGGACAGCCAGCGGACCGAGGCCCAGTGGGACGAGATCAACGAACTGGAAATCTCCCTGGCGCCGGGCAACCGGATCGACGCGCCCCTGCCTCGGGCCCTTCAGCCCTTCACGGGCCACGCCAAGCCTGGCGGGGGTGGCGGCGGCGGCCCGAAAGGCGGCGGCGGGGGTGGGCAGGGTGGCCAAGGTGGACAGGGTGGCCAGCCCAAGCCCGGCGGCGGGAAAGGCAAGAAGCCTTTCCGGAAGTCGCGGGGCAAGCCCGCCAACAAGCCCGACGCCGGCTGACCGCTCAGGTCTTCTGGGTGACGGTGGCCTGGACGTAGGTGCCGTCCGCCTCGGTGAAACTCGCCAGGGCCACCTCGATGGCCACTTCGGCGCCGTCCTTGCGCCGGCCGTGGAGCGCGCGGCCCTCGGCCATGGGCCGGGCCACGGGATTCCGCAGGTACTCCAGCCGGAGCGCGTGGTGACCCACCCGGTCGGTTTCCGGGACAAGGCATTCCACCGGTTGACCCAGTAACTCGCCCGGACCATAACCGAACAGGCGTTCCAGGGCCGGGTTCGCCAGTTCGATGCGGCCCAGGGGGTCCACCACCAGAACGCCGTTGGGGTTGGAGGCGACCAGCAGGGCCAGGTGGGATTCCCGCTGCCGGAGCCGGTTTTCCATCTGCTTGCGGCGGGTGATGTCCACCACCACGGCATCCACGAAGCGGCTGCCGTTCTCGATGAATGAACTCAGGCTGATTTCCACCGGGAATTGGCTGCCGTCCTTGCGCCGGCCGGTCAGGTCGCGGCCCACGCCCATGGGGCGGGCCGAGGGCTTCTTGATGAAGGCATCGCGCATGGCCACGTGATCCGGCTGGCGACCCTCGGGCACCAGGACCTCCATGGGCTGGTTCGTCAGTTCCCCCGGCGAGTAGCCGAACATGGCTTCCAGGGCCGGGTTGGCGTGGACGATCCGGCCGCTGGCGTCGATGACCAGGAGGCCGCTGGCGCTGGCCTCCACCATGAGCTGAAAGCGTTCCAGCAGCTCCACGGCGCGCTGGGCGGACTCGGCTTCGGCCTGGGCCCTCGCGGCGTTCACCAGGGCCTGGGTACGTCCGGTGACGGCCCGGGCCAGCCAGGCCGCCAGGGCGCCGAACAGCAGGGTAAGGACGAGGCCGATGCTCCCCGCCAGCCCCCAGGCGTTCCGTCTGACCAGGGTCAGCTGTTCCTCCGAGACGTGGGAGACCACCAGCCAGGCCGGGATGCCGGGGACGTCCACGCCGGCTTCCACCTTGAGCGGATAAACCGTGCTCCAGGTCCACAGGCCGTCGGCCAGTTCCACCTGGCCGGAAGGAATCTCGGTGATGGCCTTCCAGGCGGTGGGGTTGAGAGCGGCCAGGGTGGTTTTCTTCTGGTACATGAAGCCCCATTCCTCGTCGCTTTGGGTGCCGCGCAGCCAGTAGCCGTCGCTGTTGAGGAGGCCGGCGTGGTCGCGGGCGTCGGCCAGGCTCTTGGTGAAGGCGTCCAGCATGTCCTTGGCCGCCACGTTGAGGACCAAGAGGCCCCGGGGCCGCCCCTGGCCGTCGGCCACCGGCGCGGCCACCCGCAGCACGGGTTTGCGGGGGGATTCCACCTGGCCCCGCTCGGTATTCAGGTCCAAGGGAGAGACATAGACCTGGCCGGGTTTCAGCTTCATGGCCTGCTGGAAGTAGTAGCTCCCCGCTACCTGCTGGAGTTCCCCTTCGGGCACCGGCTGGGGCTGCCCCTCGACGAAGTTGACCCGCACCCGCTCCCGGCCGGTTTCATCGATCCAGCGTGCCTTGTCATAGGTGCCGCCATAGACGACCAGCTTGGCGAAGAGGTCGGCCAGACCGGCATTGTCCTGGCCTTCCAGGGCCCGGGCCAGGACGGGTTCCCGGAGCAGGGTGCGGAGATGGCGCAAGGGGGTATGGAGTTCATCGTCCAGGCGCATGACGCCGGTTACCACCGCGCCGATCTCGGCGCTCCTGAACAGGGACAATTCGCCGTCTATGCGTTCCTGACCCACATACCAGGCCCCTCCCACGATGAGGAAGACGACGGGCAGAAAAATGAAAATAAACAGACGTAGCGGTGGCTGGCCTTGCGGCATCACGGATTGCATGCGGTTCTCCATCATCCTCGGCGGGTCATTCTGTCGCTTCGGTCGGCTGTCGGGTCGGCCCGCCGACTTCCTTCATGTCGGATGCGTGGGGCTCATATCCGATGATTTTGGTCAAATGCTACAGGGAAATGGCTGTCCTGGGGGGAGGGAGTTGCTGCGGGGCAGCATGGGGCTCAGGGCCACGCGTGAAGTTCGGCATGCCGGTAACAGTCCACCGTGTGGTCGTTGACCATGCCCGTGGCCTGCATGTGGGCATACACGATGGTGGAACCGACGAACTTGAAGCCCCGCTGTTGCAGATCCTTGCTAAGGCTGTCGGAAAGGGGCGTGCGGGCGGGGACGCTGGCCATGTCCCGCCAGGCGTTCCGGATGGGGCGGCCGTCCACGAAGCGCCAGAAATAGGTGTCCAGGCCGCCGAATTGTTCACGGATTTTCAGGGTGGCGCGGGCATTGCCGATGGCGGCGGCGATCTTCAGGCGGTTGCGGACGATGCCCGGGTCGGCCAGCAGCCGGGTCACGTCCGCCTCGCCGAAGGCGGCGACCCGTTCCGCGTCGAAATCCGCGAAGGCGCGCCGATAGCCCTCCCGCTTCTTCAGGATGGTGAGCCAGGACAGGCCGGCCTGGGCGCCCTCCAGGATCAGGAATTCGAACAGCCGGGTTTCATCGTGGAGGGGCACGCCCCATTCCAGGTCGTGGTAGGACTGATACAGCGGGTCGGCGCCGCACCAGGCGCAACGGATGGGGGCGGTCATGCTCAGAATCCGTATTCCCGCTCCACCCGGCAGACCCGCACCCGGAAGGTGGCATACCAGTCCCGGGCCCGGGACTGGGCCAGACGATGCTCGGCGTGGGCCTTCCAGGCCTGGATGTCCTCGGGTGCGCGCCAGTAGGACACGGAAATGCCCAGGCCGTCCCGGGCCGACTCGAAGCCGAGGAAGCCGGGCTGTTGCCGGGCCAGTTCCAGCATGGCCCGGGCGGTGTCGGCGTAGCCCTCGTCTCCGTCCTTGCGCAGGGACGTGAAGATGACGGCGTAATAGGGCGGGGCGGGGGTGGCGGCGGGGCTCATGGCGGGCAGGGAGACGGCGGCTAGGCCGTAATGTACTTACTTTCTCGAAAAAGTAATGCCCTGTGCCATCTAGTTGGCATTCCTCTCCCCACCCCAACCCGCCC
>DAOQNK010000128.1:0-1591 GCA_035332045.1 Thiobacillaceae bacterium
CCGAGGGCCTGGCCGCCGCGCCCCACCTGTCCTGCGTCGGTTCCACCCGGGACAACCTGCGGGAGATCCTGGAAACCTACCGGGCCAACGGCATCCGCCACATCGTCGCCCTGCGCGGCGACCTGCCCTCGGGCATGGCCGAGCCGGGCGAATTCCGCTACGCCAACGAACTGGTGGAATTCATCCGCGCCCAGACCGGCGACTGGTTCGAGATCGAGGTGGCCGCCTACCCGGAAACCCATCCCCAGGCCCGCAACTATCGGGATGACCTGCTGAACTTCAAACGCAAGGTGGACGCCGGCGCCAATGCCGCCATCACCCAGTATTTCTTCAACCCGGACGCCTACTTCAACTTCGTCGACGACTGCGCCGAGCTGGGCGTAACCCTGCCCATCGTCCCCGGCATCATGCCCATTTCCAACTTCAGTCAGCTCTCGCGCTTCTCCGCCGCCTGCGGCGCCGAGATTCCACGCTGGCTGACACGCAAGATGGAAAGTTATCTGGACGACACCGCCTCCATCCGCGCCTTCGGCCTGGACTTCATCACCGGCATGAGTGAGAAGCTGCTGGAAGGCGGTGCCCCGGGACTGCATTTCTACGCCCTCAACCAGGCGGGACTCACCAGTACCATCTGGCAGCGCCTGGGGCTGCAAGACTAGCGGAGCCAATCAGCAAGGGAGGTTGTCATGAGAATCATGCTGGCGGATGACCATCCCCTCTTTCGGGAGGGAGTCAAGCCGGTCCTGGAAAAGCTGGACCCGGACATCGTCATTATCGAAGCGGTGGACTACCCCTCGGCCTTCGAGACCATGCATCACGCGGGCGAGGTGGATCTGGCCCTCATGGATCTCTACATGCCCGGCATGGCGGGCATCGAAGGCATCGCCCGTTTTCGCGCCACTTTCCCCGACGTGCCCCTGGTGGTGCTCTCGGCCTCGGAACAGGTGGAGGATATCCAGCGCCTGCTGGGGGCCGGGGCCCTGGGCTACATCACCAAGTCGTCGCCCAGCGACGTCATCCTGAGCGCCTTGCGCACGGTCCTGGCGGGTAGCATCTATGCGCCGCCCGGCCTCCTCGACATCGGCGAGGCGGAAGACGGGCTGCATGCCATCGCGGCCCGCTATCCAGCCCTCTCCTACCGCCAGATCCAGGTCCTCAAGGAACTCGCCAAGGGCCAGAGCAACAAGCAGATCGGCTATGCCCTGGATGTCACCGAGGGCACGGTAAAGCTTCACCTGGCGGCCATCTTCCGCATCCTCAAGGTCAACAACCGCACCGAGGCCGTTCTGGTCGCCCAGAAAATGGGATTGGATGCCGCCTGACCGCCGCGGAGCGTCGTGAGCAGCCTCCGCCCGAGCCTCAACCTGCACCTGCGCATCCTGGTGGTGGCGGTGCTGCCCTTGCTCGTCGCCGTGGGCCTGTTCGCCGTCTACTTCGCCCACAAGGTGGTGAGCGAAGCCGAGGCGGACCTCAACCGCGTGGGACGGGACGTCAGCACCCACCTGGCCGACGCCGTGGCCTACGACCTGTTCACCGGCAACCTGCCCAACATCAAGCGCCTGCTGGAGTACGAGCGCACCACCCGCAACAT
>DAOQNK010000128.1:1691-3947 GCA_035332045.1 Thiobacillaceae bacterium
GCAACCTGCCCAACATCAAGCGCCTGCTGGAGTACGAGCGCACCACCCGCAACATTCCCGCCATCGCCCTGACCGACGGCCGCCAGTGGCTGCTGGTCAGCGGCCAATCCGCCGATCTGCCCTCACTCTCAAGCTGGCCGAGCACGCCGTCCTGGCGAAGCGGTCCGCGCCTGTTCTTCACCCATGCCGTCTGGACCGCGGCCATGGGCGAGGCCGACCCCTATCTGGACGCCGGGGGCCACCGGGGCGATACCACCCAGGTGCTGGTGGTCCTGGACCATGCCGAAGTGGAGTTGGTCCGCTCCCAGATCGGCCTGGCCGCCGTCGGCATGGCGGGCGTGAGCTTCCTGTTCGCCCTGGCGCTGGCGTGGAACCTGGCCCGGGGTGTGAGCCGGCCCCTCCAGGACATCACACGGATGGTGGACGCTTTGGCCCGGGGCAGGCTGGAAGAGCGACATCCGGAAACCTCGTCCGGGGAAATCGGCCAGCTGGAGCGGGGTGTGAACCGCATGGCCGAAGCCCTGGAGGAAAGCCGGCGCACCCTGGAAAGCCGGGTCCAGGCCGCCACCGCGGAGTTGCTGGGGCAAAAGCTGGCCGCCGAAGCCGCTGTCCTGGCGAAATCCCGCTTTCTGGCCGCCGCCAGCCACGACCTGCGTCAGCCCCTCCATGCCCTGACCCTGCTGGTCACCGCCTTGCGGGAGCGGGTCCAGGAAGACGAAGCCCGCCGGCTCGCGGAGCACATCGAGACCTCCGCCTCGGCCATGGAAAACCTTCTCAACGCCCTCCTCGATCTGTCGCGGCTGGATGCGGGGGTGGTGGAAGCCCGCCCGGTCTGCTTTCCGGTCAACCGGGTGCTGCGCAACCTGGGCAAACAGTTCTCGCCCCTGGCCCAGGACAAAGGCCTCGTCCTCATCACCCATCCCACCGAGCTTTGGGCCTATTCCGACCCGGCCCTCATGGAGCGCATCCTCGCCAACCTGATTTCCAACGCCCTGCGCTACACCGACCGGGGCAAGGTGCTGGTGGGCGCGAGACGGGTGGGCAAGGACTGGATCCGGCTGGAGGTCCTGGACACCGGCAAGGGCATACCAGCCGAGTTTCTGGGCCGCATCTTCGAGGAGTATTTCCAGATGGAAAATCCCGAGCGCCATCGGGACAAGGGCCTGGGACTGGGTCTCGCCATCGTCGCCAGGCTGGCCCAGCTTCTGGGTGGCCGCGTGAGTGTGCGCTCACAACTCGGGCGTGGCTCCTGCTTCGATTTCCGCGTTGCCCGCTGTGCGCCGGCGCTTCAGCAGCAGGCCGCCACCGTACCCAGTTCCCCCGGCTTCGCTCTCCCCCTGGAGAACGCCCTGGTGGCCTTCGTCGACGATGACGAGGCCATTCTGAGCGCCATGGTGGAAATCTTCGACCATTGGGGCGTGTCCTTGGCGGTGGGGGAATCCGCCGACCAGGTCCGGGCCGAACTGCTCGAACTCGGTCGCCGGCCCGACATCATCCTGTGCGACTACCGGTTGCGGGATGGTCTGACCGGCATCGACGCCATCCAAACCCTGCGAAGCACATTCGGCGAGAACATCGCCGCCGCCCTGTTGACCGGAGACACGGCGCCGGACACCATCCAGGCCATCAATGCCAGCCGCCTGCCCGTCCTGCACAAACCCCTGAAACCCGCCAAGTTGAGAGCCTTCCTCTCCCATCTGCTGGCGGACGCCCCGCTTCCACCTCGAATGCCATCATGAAGAACCTCTCTCTGTTCCTGCTCGTCGCCGGTCTGCTGGCGGGTCCCGCCTACTGGGTCTATGCCAAGTTCTACACGGGCTCCCAGGCCGCCATGCTGGCCCTGACCAAGTCCGGCCAGGGTCCCCGCGATCCCTGGAGCGCTCCCGTGTTCAAGCTGTCCCAGGACATGGCCCCGGTGGGGCTCATCCTGCACGCCACCGGCCACTTCTCCCCGAATATGGACGAGAGCCGGCCGCCCAAGGATGGATACCAAGCCCTCCTGACCAGGGATGGCACGGCGGCCAAACCCCTCGCCTTCAGCCTGGGGGTCAGCGATGTCGCGAACAGCCATCCCGCCTTCAAAGAGCATCTGCTCTTTCTTCAGGTCCTCCAGGCCGGCGATTACCGGCTGGACATCGCCCCGGCCGCCGATCCCACCATCCAACTGGATCAGGTTAGTCTGGAAATCCGCCAGCATCTGCGGGAACCCGACAGCACCGTGGTGACGGTGGGCATGCTCGTCATGATCCTGGGCAT
>DAOQNK010000128.1:4047-6738 GCA_035332045.1 Thiobacillaceae bacterium
GGGAACCCGACAGCACCGTGGTGACGGTGGGCATGCTCGTCATGATCCTGGGCATTCTGGGGTTCTTTTTGTAACCTGAAATGACGGTGGCCCGGGACCCCGGCCGCCGGACCCAATCAATGCCAGATGGAGGGTCGTCATGACCGGACATTCGCAATTCGTCGCCGCTCGAGCCCGCCGCCTGGTCTGGCTTGCGCTCCTGTTCCCCATGGCCGCCTGGGCCACACCGCCCGACCATGCCCCGGCCCACGGCTGGCGCAAGCAGCACGACCCGGAATACCTGGGCTATACCGGCAAGAAATGGGACCGGGATTACGGCATCCTGGCCGGAACCTGCCACCGGGAGGCGGTAGGCGCGGTCCTGGGTGGCGTGGTGGGGGGCGCCATCGGCAGTCAGGTCGGCAAGGGTGATGGCAATAAAGTTGCCATCATTGTCGGCACGGCGCTGGGCGCGGTGCTCGGCGCGAAGATCGGCCGGGACATGGATCGCGCCGACGCGGCCTGCATCGGCCATGCCCTGGAACTGGCCAAGGATGGCCAGCGGGTCAGCTGGCGCGACGACGGGGGAAGGGAATTCCGGCTGAAACCCCTCAAGGGCTTCAGCGAGGGCGGTCTGCCCTGCCGCACCTTCGAGTTGACGGTGGGTGGCAAGACCAGCCGCCAGCATGCCTGCGAGACCGGGCCGGGCAACTGGGAATTGCGCTGACCTGAGCCACAACCGGGGCCGGGGTACCGGCCCCTGCGTTTGCCGGCGCCAGCCTCAGGTGGTGAAGCTGGGCAGCAGGTTCTCCTCCCCTTCCAGCACTTGCTGGGCGGTACCGACCAGCAGCGCGTCGGGGGCATGGGCCACATGCTCGTCCTTGTTGGGATAGGGCAGGCTGTGGAGGAAATGGCGCATGCAGTTGAGGCGCGCCCGCTTCTTGTCGTCGGACTTGATCACCACCCAGGGGGAGTCGGCGGTATCGGTGTGGAAGAACATGGCGTTCTTCGCGTCGGTGTACTGATCCCACATGTCCAGGGACTTGATGTCGATGGGCGACAGCTTCCAGTGCTTGAGGGGATCGTCCCGGCGGGAAATGAAGCGGCGCAGCTGCTCTTCCCGGCTCACCGAGAACCAGTACTTGTAGAGCCGCAGGCCGCTGTTCACCAGCATGCGCTCGTACTGGGGCGTCTGGCGCATGAATTCCAGGTATTCGTGGGGCGTGCAGAAACCCATGACCCGTTCGACGCCTGCCCGGTTGTACCAGGAGCGGTCGAAGAAAACCATTTCGCCGGCGGTGGGCAGGTGCTGGATATAACGTTGGAAAAACCATTGCCCGCGCTCCCGCTCGGACGGCTTATCCAGGGCCACCACCCGGGCGCCGCGCGGATTCAGGTGCTCCATGTAGCGCTTGATGGTGCCGCCCTTGCCAGCCGCGTCACGGCCTTCGAACAGGATGACGATCTTCTGGCCGGTTTCCCGGACCCAGTTTTGCACCTTGAGCAGTTCGATCTGCAGCTTGGTTTTCTGGGCCTCGTAGTCGGCGCGACGCAGACGGGTACGGTAGGGATAGGTGGCGGGCAGGCCGGCGTAGTCGCTCTCCTCGGCACTGCCATGGGGGGCGTGGGCCACCGCCATGGCCGCCGGCTCGTGGCTCACCGCCTCGATTTCGGCGGCGGCGGCGGGATTGGCTTCATGACCGATGGAGGTCTGGGGCACAGCCACATCTCCCGCGGCGGAATGCACCAGCACGGCCGCTCCGGCATCCTGGGCGGGCGCCTCGGCCAACACGGGCGCCGACGCGGGCTTGGCCTGGGCGGCTCGGCGGCGGCGGGGCGTGGTCACGGGTTTCGCGGTGGGGGCGCGCTTGGTCAGTGCCATGTTGTTCTCCGAGGTGATAAAGCTTCAAATTATGACGCCGGCCGAATCCTTGCGGCATCACGGTTATTTATCCGGATCAGGCCAGGATCTTCCGACTGGTCCATTCGTCTCCTTTATTTACGAGCGGTTACAGGCAAACTTGAAACATTTCTCCCATGGAGGCCATCATGAAATTCTTGTTCGTCCTCGCTCTGCCTCTGCTGCTCGCAGGCTGCATCTCCTTCAGCTCCAGCGAGGCGCCCGCGCCGGAATACGTCAACGCCTGCGCCAACAAGGAAGGCCAGTGCCGGGAGATCTGCGGCAATGCCGGCGTCCAGGCCTTCAGTTGCAGCGCCCGCCCCGGCGAGGGCCTCAATCTGAAGTGCGAGTGCCGCAAGTCCGGCCAGGCCCTCTGATCCGCCGTCCATGCAGCTTTGCCGCGTGTTGCAATCCCAGGGCTTCGGCAGCCGCAAGGCCTGCCGGGAGCTGGTCCGCGCCGGGCGGGTGGCCGTCGACGGCCGCGCCCGCCTGAATCCCGACGAGGATATCCCGGCGGGAGGCCTGGTACTGCACGTGGACAATGAAGCCTGGACCTACCGGGAAAAGGCCTATCTGGTCCTGAACAAGCCCGCCGGCTACGAATGTTCCCGCCAGCCCCGGGACCATCCCAGCGTTTTCGCCCTGCTCCCGGTACCCCTGGTTGCACGGGGTGTGCAGTGCGTGGGCCGGCTGGACCAGGACACCACGGGCCTGCTGTTGCTGTCCGACGACGGCGATTTCATCCACCATCACACATCGCCCCGGCGGGCGGTGGGCAAGACCTACCGGGTCACCTGCAAGCATCCGGTGGA
>DAOQNK010000129.1:0-6730 GCA_035332045.1 Thiobacillaceae bacterium
TGGTTCGGGAAAAAGGGGGGTACCTCATCGTCGACGAGATCTACCACGAACTGGTCTACGGGCCGTCGCCGCCCAGCGCAACGGGACTGGGCGAGGAAGTCATCGTCATCAACAGCTTTTCAAAGTATTGGCTGATGACCGGCTGGCGACTGGGTTGGCTGGTGGCGCCGGAGGGCCTCATGCCGGCTCTGGATCGGCTGGCCCAGAACGTCTTCCTCTCAGCCCCCACTGTGGCCCAGCATGCCGCCCTGGCGGCCCTGGCTCCGGAAACGCGTGTGCGGCTGGAAGCCCGCAAGGCCGAGCTGGGCCTGCGGCGGGACTGGCTGCTGCCGCGCCTGGTTGAACTTGGTTTCCAGATCGGGGTGGCGCCGGAAGGGGCCTTCTATATCTACGCGGGTATTGATCGCTTCGGCATGGACACGGAAGCGCTGGCGGAGAAACTGCTGCGGGAGGCGGGCGTGGCCGTCACCCCGGGCACTGACTTCGGCCGCCACGGCGCGAACCGGCATATCCGTTTCGCCTATACCACCTCCCTGGAACGGATCAGGGAGGCGGCGGACAGGCTGGCGCGCGTCTTAGGCTGACTTGCGTCGCCGGAAGGTGAGCAGGCCGATCATGCCCAACGGCAGCAGCGCCAGGGTCCCGGGTTCCGGCACCCGGAACACGGAATTGGTGCCGCCCTGGACGGAAATCGCATCGTTGGCGCAATTCATGGTCCAGTGCACGGTGAAGGTGGAGGCCGTGTTGAAGCTGTTGCCGAAGGCGGACAGGGGCACCGAGACCTCGTAGAAATAATGCAGATCGCTGGTGTAGGCGCCCAGACCGCTCACCCCGGTGGTGGTGTAGGCGACACTGCCGGTGCCCACGTCGGTTCCGGAAACCAAAGAGGTGGGGTGGGCGGGGTCGGCGGTGGCTGGATTGCTGGTGTAGGCGCCGGTGCTGGTCCAGAGGCCGTAGGACCAGGTGGTGTTGGCGTAGACATGGCCTTGATTCAGGCCGCCGCCGCCCAGGAGCTCGATGCCATAGTCCCAACTGCCGTTGCTGCCGAAGTCGATGGCGATATCGCCGGCTCCGTAGCTGCCGCCGCTGTTGGGGGTGTTCGGGTTATGGCCGGTGATGATGGCGATGTAGAGATTGCTGCTGTCCCAGGTCAGGTAGATGGCCTCGGCGTCATAGGCCTGGCCGCCATAACCGGGGTTCAGATAGGTGCTGCTACTGCCTGTCTGGTCCTCGACAGCGTAGAAGTCCACAGCGATGCCGGGCTTCAGGGTGGAGGCATTCATGCCCCAGTCCGATAGGTTGCCGTCGATGCTGTAGGCGTGGCTGGCACCCGTGCCCAGGATACCTGCCGCCATCATGATTCCCGTCATTGTCTTGCGCATTTCGGACTCCGGTCCCGTTGATTGGTCGATAGTCCTTAAGCATTTCGTGTGCCAGGGTTATTTATCTATATAAAACAATTGGATAAATGTCGACCTTACCGGGGCGGTGGGCCAGGGGTGATTGGCAATCGGACGGCACTGTCGATATACCGCCAGGAAACAGGATGTCTGGGATGCGAATTTCACAGGCGAAAAAAAACCGGCCCGAAGGCCGGTTTTTCCGCAGGCCGCGAATTACTTGGCGGGAGCGGGAGCCGGGGCAGCAGCGTCGGCGGGAGCCGGAGCGGGAGCCGGGGCAGCAGCGTCGGCGGGAGCCGGAGCGGCGGGGGCGGGAGCCGGAGCGGCGGCTTCGGGAGCCGGAGCGGGAGCGGCGGCTTCTTCTTTCTTGCCGCAGGCGGTCAGAGACAGGGCCATCAGGGCGGCCAGCAGGACGGAGTATTTCATTGAGAGTTCCCTTACGAAGTTGATCAACAATAGTATCAATCGGTTGAGATGAGTCGGCCGACCGACGCGGTCATTTTAGCAAAAAAATTCAAAATCACCAGACGGGAATCCCGTATGCCGGCCGCATCCCCAACAGATCATGCCGGACCCAGATAACCGGCCAGGTACCAGGGGTGGAGCAGGGCAGAGAGGGCCGGACTCATCGCCTGGCCGGCCAGCCGGCGGTTGTCGGCCAGGCTGCTCAGGGCCGGGGCAAGGGCCGGGGCGACGCGGACGTGTTCGCCATTGATGTAGAAATCCCGCCCCCGGAAGAGCAGCTGGCTTCGGGCATCCAGCCGGACACCCCGGCGGGCCACGGCGGCGTGGAGGGCCTCGACGGACAAGGGACGGCGGGGCGGATCGAAGAACACGTGGGCTTTGGGTTCGCTCAGGTAGCGGCCGAGAAAATCGCCGATGTCCTTCTGGGTCCAGCGCAGCCCGGCGATGGTGCGTCCGGCCCAGTCCAGCATGGGGCGGGGCAGTTCGGCCGGATGCCTGGGCCTGGCCAGGTCAGGGTCGGCATACAGGCCTTCCATGTCCAGATGGTCCTGGAGGTAGTTGAGGAACTGGGCGACGATTTCCCTGGCCTGGGGTGCCCGGAAGCCCACGGACCAAGTCATGCACGCCGTCAGCGCGACGCCATTGTGGGCGAAGCGGGGCGGCAGGTAGAGCATGTCGCCGGGCTCCAGTTCCCAGGACTGGTCCACCCGGAAGCGTTTCAGGATGCGCAGCGGGGCGCCTTCCACCACCTCCAGATCGTCCTGGCCGCTGATTTCCCAGCGGCGCCGGCCCTGGCCCTGGATGAGAAACACGTCGTAGGAGTCGAAATGGGGGCCCACACCGCCGCCGGGCGGGGCGAAGCTGACCATGAGATCGTCCAGGCGGGCCTGGGGGATGAAATCGAAGCGATGCAGCAGGTCGTCGCCCTCGGGCAGCAAATGATTCACGCCGGAGACCAGCAGGCTCCAGCCACGCCTGGGCAGGACGTCCAGGTCAGCCTCCTCGAAGGGGCCGTGGTCGAGCAAACATTGCTTGCGCTGAAACTGCACCAGCCGGCTTTCCGCGTCATCCCGGCAGGCGAGCCGCGACAGGCCGGCCCGGTCCAGCCAGCCGCCAAAACCGGGCAGGGCCTGGCGCACCAGCAATGGCTTCTTCTGCCAGTATTCGGCCAGGAAGCGTTCCGGGCTCAGGCCGCCCAGCAGGCGATCGAGGGAAAAATCCGCCATGGAAAAGCCGGAACTGGCACGATAAGGTTTGCCCATATAATGCTTTCGATATATCCGGTGGAAAGGGGAAACATGCTGAACCTCGGCGACCAGGCGCCTGAATTCGAACTGCCCGACGCGGACATGACCATTGCCAGGTCGGCCGACTACCGGGGCAAGCCCCTCGTGCTGTTCTTCTACGTGCGGGATGATACGCCGGGCTGTACCACCGAAGCGATCGAGTTCAGCGATCTGGAGGACAGCTTCTCCCGCCTGGGCTGCGCCGTGGTCGGCGTGTCCCGGGATGACTGCATCCGCCACGGCGCTTTCCGCGACAAGCATGGCATCACCGTGCGCCTGCTGGCCGACAAGGACGGCTTCGCCTGCCAGGCCTTCGGTGTCATCGTCCAGCGGGAAGTCGACGGGGTCATGCGGGAGGGCGTCAGCCGCACCACTTTCATCATCGACGCGGCCGGCGTCGTCCGCCACGTCCTCCAGGGCGTGACGCCCAAGGGCCACGCGGCCGAGGTCCTTAAACTCGTCAAGGAGCTTTGAATGTTGCTGATCGGCAAGGATACGGTCGTCACCCTGACCTACCAACTGACCACCCTGGCTGGCGAGCAGCTGGAAGAGGCCACCGCGGAGGCCCCGGCCACCTACCTGCACGGCGGCTACGACGGCATCTTCCCCAAGGTCGAGGCGGCCCTCGAAGGCAAGTCCGCCGGCGCCGAACTGGATATCGTGCTGGAACCCGACGACGCGTTCGGCGAGTACGACGCCGAACTGGTGCGGGTGGAGCCGGCCAACCTGTTCCCCCCCGAGGTCCATGTGGGCATGCAGCTGGAAGGCGCGAGCGAGGACGGCCACCATGTCATGCTTTACACCGTCACCGACGTGGCCGAGGGCAAGGTGGTGGTGGATGGCAACCATCCCCTGGCCGGCCAGAGCCTGCGCCTGCACTGCACGGTGAGCGACGTGCGCGCGGCCCTGCCCGAGGAAGTGGCCCACGGCCATGTCCACGGACCCCACGGGCATCATCACCATTGAGACCGGGGAGGCGCGGTCCGGTAGAATACGCGCCCCCTTTCCACCCCAGCCCGCCGACCCATGAAAGTCACCTTTCTCGACTTTGAGCAGCCCATCGCCGAACTGGAGGCGAAGATCGAGGAGTTGTCCGAGGTCCAGAGCGACCCGGCCCTGGACATCTCCGAGGAGATCGAGCGCCTGAAGAAGAAGAGCGCCGCCCTGACCAAGCAGATCTACGGCAAGCTCAATGCCTGGCAGATTTCCCAGGTGGCCCGGCATCCCCAGCGGCCCTACACCCTGGACTACATCCAGGGCCTGTTCACCGAATTCGAGGAACTCCACGGCGACCGCGCCTTCGCCGACGATCCCGCCATCGTCGGTGGCCTGGCCCGCTTCCGGGGCGAGCCGGTGGTGGTCATCGGCCACCAGAAGGGCCGCGACACCAAGGAGCGCCAGTACCGGAACTTCGGCATGCCCCGGCCCGAGGGCTACCGCAAGGCCCTGCGCCTCATGCGCCTGGCGGAGAAGTTCCGCCTGCCCGTCTTCACCTTTATCGACACCCCCGGCGCCTATCCCGGCATCGACGCCGAAGAGCGCGGCCAGTCCGAGGCCATCGCCCGCAACCTCTATGTCATGGCCGAACTCAAGACCCCGGTCATCTGCACGGTCATTGGCGAAGGCGGTTCCGGCGGCGCCCTGGCCATCGGCGTGGGCGATGCCTTGATCATGCTCCAGTACGCCACCTATTCCGTCATCTCCCCGGAAGGCTGCGCTTCCATCCTCTGGAAGAGCGCCGAGAAGGCTTCCGTGGCCGCCGAGGCCCTGGGCATCACCGCCCCCAAGCTGAAGGCCCTGGGATTGGTGGACAAGGTCGTCAACGAGCCCCTGGGCGGCGCCCACCGGGAGCCCGAAGCCATGCTGGCGGATCTGGGCGAGGCCCTGGCCGAGGTGCTCTCGAACGTGCGGGAGCGCCCCCTCAACGCCCTGCTCAACACCCGATATGCCCGGCTGATGGGCTATGGCAAGTTCAAGGAAGGGCGAGGCTGACCTGTCCGGGCAGGTCCTGGCCCGCCTTCGCGACCAGGTGCCGGCCGGCGGCCGGCTGACCGTCGGTTTTTCGGGCGGCCTGGATTCCACCGTGCTGCTGCATCTGCTGGCCCAACTGCGGCCGGCCATGGCCTGCAGCCTGGATGCCCTCCATGTCCACCACGGCCTCTCGCCCCACGCCGACGCCTGGGCAGCCCATTGCCGCGTCGTCTGCCAAGGACTGGGGGTGCCCCTGGAAGTCCGCCACGTCAGGGTGGAGCTCCGGGGGGAAGGGCCGGAAGCCGCGGCGCGGACGGCGCGCTATGGGGTCTTCGCCGGCTGGACGGGGGAGGCCATCGCCCTGGCCCACCATCGTGATGACCAGGCCGAAACCGTGCTTGCCCAGTTGCTGCGAGGCGGCGGTGTGCGGGGCCTGGCCGCCATGCCCGCCAGCCGCCCCTTGCCTGGCGGCCGGGCGCGCCTGTTGCGGCCCCTTCTGGACGTGTCCCGGGCCGACCTGCTGGCCTGGGCCAGGTCTCGGGGCCTCACCTGGGTGGAAGACGAGAGCAATGAAAATACCGGCCTGACCCGCAATGCACTGCGCCGGGACATTCTGCCGGCCCTGGAGGCACGCTTTCCCGGCACGGCGGCCGGTCTGGCGGAGTCCGCCGCCGGTTTCGCCGAGGCGGCCCGCCTGCTGGACGACCTGGCCGACTTGGACGGGCGGGACATCCTGAACGCCGACGGCCTGGATGTGGCCAGGCTGGCCCGCCTGGCCGAGCCCAGGGCCCGCAATCTGCTGCGCCGCTATCTGGAATCCACGGGAGCCGAGATTCACGCCCGCCGATTGCGCGAGGGGCTGCGGCAACTGCTCTCGGCCCGGCCCGATGCGCGGCTCCGGGTGGATTTCGGGACCCGCGCCCTGGTCCGTTTCGCGGGCCGTGCACAGCTGGCGTCCTTGCGCGGCGTGCCGGAGCCGTTACCTGAGTTGTGCTGGGCGGGGGAGGAGCGCCTGCAACTGGCGGATGGCGCATGGCTGGTGTTCCGACCCGTGGCGGGTGAGGGTGTGCGATTGGCGCCCGGCCAGGTCACCGTGCGCTATCGGCGGGGGGGCGAAAAGCTTCGGCCGGGCGCCGGGCGTCCCAGGCGGCCGGTGAAGGCGTTGATGCGGGAAGCGGCGATCCCGCCCTGGCGGCGGAACCGCTTGCCTTTCGTCTACACCGGCGAGCGCCTGGCCTGGGTGGCCGGCCTGGGGCCGGATGCCGATCTTCGGGCCAGCCCCGGCGAGGCGGGCTGGCTCATTTCACTGGATATGCCGTCGTGACCAGGGCGTTGTAGCCCTGCTTGCGCATTTCCGCCTGGGCCTTTTCCGCTTCCTGCTTGTTCAGGAAAGGCCCCAGTTGCACGCGGGCTTCCAGATGGGCGCTGATGCCCTGCTTGTTCAGCCGGTCCACCATCTCCCGGGCATTGTCCGGATTGCTGAACACCCCCAGTTGCACGACGAAGCCCTTGCCCGCGGGAACAGCCGGCGGGAGGGGCTGGGGCGTCGGGGCGGGGGCAGCCGCGGCTTTTGCCGGTGCCGAGGCCGCCGGAGCGGGCTGAGCCGGC
>DAOQNK010000130.1:0-6650 GCA_035332045.1 Thiobacillaceae bacterium
GCGCCGCCCAGGCCTGGGCCTATCTGGAAGGCCGGGACTTCGTCCAGCCCGAGGATGTCCAGGCCGTGCTGCCCGCCCTGGTGCCCCACCGGCTTTTCCCCGCCCCGGGCGTCTCCAGGACTGGCGAGGACTGGGCGGCCGGCATTCTGCTGGCCGTGGCGATTCCCTAAGGCCGAAAAGAAAAACCCCGGCCAGGCCGGGGTTCGGTGGGCGGCGGGAAGGAAATCAGGCCTTCCGTCCGCGCCGGGACAGGCCAGCCAGCAGCGCCAGGCCGGCCAGCATCATGGCGTAGGTCTCGGGCTCCGGTACGGCGGTCACGCTGTAGGTGATGTTGTCGATACCCACGTTGTAGGCGCTGTCCATCCACTGGATGCGGATGCCCTGGCTGGAGACCAGGGGGGTAGCGAAGTCGAAGGCGGTGGGCAGGACGCCATTGCCACTGCCGACGGTGCCACTGAAGCTATAGAGCACGTTGCCGTTGGCGAGGTCGGAGATGGTGACCGTGGTGCCGCGGGAGGTGTTGGGATAGGCGCCCAGGTCGAAGTGGCTGAGGGCGATGCCCTGGCCGCTCTGGAGGGAAACGATGTCCACCTGGGCGGTGGAGTTGCCATCGCCGCCGTCGGCGAAGAGAACGCCGTACAGGTTGTTGTAGGCGGTGGACCACCAGCGCAGGCTGGTGCTGTCGCTGATTTCGGGCGCCCGGTAGGTCACATCCACCACACCGGCGACGTCGCCATAGGATTGGCTGAGATAGCCCCAATCGCCGCAGGCCGTGAGGCTGCCCTGCCCGTCGGCGCTGCTGGAGCATATGGAAAGGGGCGAGGCCGTGCCGAAATCCAGCACGTCCGCCGAGGCGGGAGCGGCGAGGCTGAACAGCGCCAGCGCGGCAACGGGAAGCATCGGGAATCGCATCATATCCTCCAGGACTGTCGGGAACGGTTGCGCTATGCAATGTCCATGCCATCAAGCGTTTTCCTTTGGATACAGGGTGTTACGGAGTCCAATTCTGCGGCGCCGCGGAGACGTGTAAAGTCGATCGACGCTGCCCGCCGGCCATTCCGGCGGCAGCCGCCCACCGAATCGAGAACATGAGGAGATGCCATGCAGACCGACTATCTTCAAGCCGAACACGATTCCCTGGTTCCGCCCCCCGCGCCCGTCAGCCGGCGCGACTTCCTCGTCACCACCCTGGGAGCGGGCTTCGCCCTGGCGGTGCAGCCGGTCATGGCTCAGACAGCCATCGTGACCGACTCGGAAGGGCTCAGCGCCGGCGAGATCCAGGTACCCACCGCCGATGGCAACATGCCGGCCTACCGGGCCCAGCCCGCCAGCGGCACCGGCTTCCCGGTCATCCTGGTGGTCCAGGAAATCTTCGGGGTCCACGAGCACATCAAGGATGTCTGCCGGCGCCTGGCCAAATTGGGCTACCAGGCCATCGCTCCCGAGCTCTATGCCCGCCAGGGCGACCCCCGCCAGTACACCACCATCCCGGACATCCTGGCCAAGGTGGTGGCCAAGGTGCCCGACGCCCAGGTCATGGCCGACCTGGATGCCTGCGTGGCCTGGGCCAAGGCCCATGACGGCGACACCCGGCGCCTGGGCGTCACCGGCTTCTGCTGGGGCGGCCGGATCACCTGGCTGTATGCGGCCCACAACCCCGCCGTGAAGGCCGGCGTGGCCTGGTACGGCCGCCTGACCAGCACGGCCAGCGACATGACGCCCAAACACCCCCTGGATCTGGCCGATGCCCTCAAGGGGCCGGTACTGGGCCTCTATGGCGGTCAGGACACGGGCATTCCCAACGACACGGTGGAGAAGATGCGCCAGGCCCTGGCAGCCTCCTCCAACCCGGCCAGCAAGGCCTCCGCCATCCATCTCTACCCCGACGCGCCCCACGCCTTCCATGCCGATTACCGGCCCAGCTACCGGAAAGAGGCGGCGGAGGATGGCTGGAAGCGGATGCGGGAATGGTTCGCCCGCCACGGGGTGTGAGGCGCGGGCCGTCCACGTCCTACCGTTCCGGGGCCTGAGGCGCGCCTTGGCCACCCGCGCCCTGCCCTACATTCCCTGGCGCAAACCCCGGATGGAGCCGGGCCCCGTCCATCTGACCGCCCGGCGCCTCTATATCCTCCCCACCCGGGGAGGACTGGTCTTCGGCCTGCTCCTCCTGGGCCTGCTGGTAGGGGCCATCAACTACGGCGTCAGCCTGGCCTACCTGTTCACCTTCTGGTTCGCCGGGCTGGGGGTGGTGGGCATCCTCCATACCCAGCGCAACCTGGCGGGCCTCGTCCTGCGCCCGCTTCCGGTGGAGCCGGTGTTCGCTGGCGAAGTGGCGGAGTTCGTGCTCGAGGTGGACCTGGCGGAAGGACGGGCCCGGCATCGGCTCGGCATCCACCACCCCGGAGGCCGGGGCCCGCTGGCCGACGTGCCGGCCGACGCCCGGGGCCGTCTGCGCCTGGACCTGCCCCAGCCGGCCCGGGGCCGGCATGGACCGGGCCGCTTCGCGGTCTACAGCGAATATCCCCTGGGTCTCTTCCGTTGCTGGAGTGTCATGGAGCTGGACTGGCGCGGCCTGGTCTATCCCGCCCCGGCCGGTGAGGCCCGACCCTTCCCGGCCGCCCTGGGAGAAGACGAGGGCGCCGTGCCGCTGCGCGGCGAAGGGGCCGAGTTCGCCGGATTACGGGCCTATCTTCCGGGCGACCCGCCCCGGCGCATCGCCTGGAAAGCCCTTGCCCGGAGCGGCGACCGCCTCGTCACGAAGCAGTTTTCCAGGCCCGTCGGCCGGCAGCTCTGGCTGGACTGGCGGGAAACCGGCGTCGCGGATCCGGAAGCCCGGCTATCCCGGTTGACCCGCTGGGTTCTGGACGCCCACACGGCGGGGCTCGCCTTCGGCCTGCGCCTGCCCGGACTGGAGATTCCCGTCCAGGCCGGCGAAGGCCACCTGCGCCGTTGCCTGGAGGCCCTGGCGCTCCAGGGCCAGGGGCCATGAACGCCGCCCTGGTGGCCAGGTCATGGCTGGTCATCCCCCTGCTGCTGGTGCTCGTTCCCCATGGGCCGAGCCTGCCCGCCTGGCTGCTCCTGGCCTGGCTGGCCTGTGCCGGCCTGAGCCTGCTGGGCGCCCACCAGGGCAGGCCCTGGCCGGGCAAGGCCTTGAAATGGCTCATCACCCTGGCGGGTCTGGCGGGTGTGGCGCTGGACTACGGCACCCTCATCGGTCCGGCCGGCGGCGTCGCCCTGCTGGTCTTCCTGTCCGGCGCCAAGCTCCTGGAAATCGAGGGCCAGCGGGACAGGCTGGGACTGCTTTTCGTGGGCGTTTTTCTCCTGGTGGCCCATTTTCTGGCCAGCCAGAGCCTGACCACCGCCGCCTACATGGCCCTGGCCGCCCTGGCCCTGGCCGCGGCCCTGATCGCCAGCCAGACACCGGGCGCCGATCTGGCCCGCAAACCCTTCCGGCCCCTGGCCCCCGCCGCCTCGCTCCTGGGCCAGGCCTTGCTTTTCGCCCTGCCCCTTTTCCTGCTGTTTCCCCGCATCCAGGGCCCCTTGTGGGGCCTGCCCCAGCAGCAGATGGCCCGCTCCGGCCTGTCGGACCGCATGGCGCCCGGCGACATCAGCCAGCTCATCCAGTCCGATGAGCTGGCCTTCCGGGCCGAATTCGCCGAGGGCGAAGGTGGCGAACCGGACAGCCGCGCCCTCTACTGGCGGGGCCCGGTGCTTTGGGACTATGACGGGCGGGTCTGGCAGACCACCCTGCCCGTCCCGGGCCATCCCCGGGGCGAACCCCGGGGCGCGCCCCGCCATTACACCCTCACCCTGGAGCCCCATCACCAGCGCTGGCTCTTCCTGCTGGGCCTGCCCGACAAGCTGCCCGACCTGCCTTCGCATCTCGGACCGGACCTGCAATGGACGGCTCTCCATGCCGTGGACCAGCGCCTCCGCTACGAAACCGGCGCCTATCTGGACTACCGGCTGGATCCGGACCTCGCTCCCGAGTGGCGTCGCCGCGCCCTGACCCTGCCCGCCGAGGGCAACCCCCGCGCCCGGGCCCTGGCCCTGGGCTGGCGCCAGGCAGCCACGTCGGAGGAAGACATCGTCGGCAAAGCCCTGGAACTGTTCCGCCAGTCGCCCTTCGCCTACACCCTGACGCCTCCGCCGGCGGGTGCCGAGCCGGTGGACGATTTCCTGTTCTCCAGCAAGCGGGGATTCTGCGAGCACTATGCCGGCGCCTTCGTCTTCCTCATGCGCTCGGCCGGCGTGCCCGCCCGGGTGGTGACGGGCTACCAGGGCGGGGAATACAGCGCCCTGGGCCGCTACTGGATCGTCCGGGGCCGGGATGCCCACGCCTGGGCCGAGGCCTGGCTGCCGGGACGGGGCTGGGTTCGTGTGGACCCAACGGCGGCGGTGGCGCCCGACCGGGTCGAGCGGGGCATCGGCGCCGCCCTGCCCGCGGCTGAACTGCCGGGGCCCATGGCCGTCATGAACGGGGCCTGGCTGCGGCCCCTCCTGCTGGGCTGGGATCTGGTCAACAACCAGTGGAATCAATGGGTGCTGGGCTACAACCTGGAGCGCCAGCGCAAGCTCCTCTCCCGGCTGAATCCCCTGCTGGCCACCCTGGAGGGCAGCCTGACCATTCTCGCCCTGGCCTGTGCGGGCGTGCTGGGCTTGCTGGGCCTCGGCCTCTTCGCCAGGCGCCCGCCGCGCCGGGACCCGGCGGCCCGGGCCTATGCCCGATTCTGCGGCCGTCTGGCCCGGGCCGGCCTGGAGCGGGGCGCCGCCGAGGGCCCGGCGGATTTCGCCAGGCGCGCCGGCGGAGCGCGGCCCGACCTGGCGTCCGAGATCGGCCGCATCACCGGCCTGTACCTGGCGGCCCGCTACGGCAAAGCCGAGGTCGGAGAGCTGGCCGCGTTGAAGACGGCGGTTGCCCGCTTCCGCCCGGGGCGCCGGTCCCGTTGATACACTTCCCGGCATGCCTGAGTTCCTCTCTCCAACCTGTCCCCACGAATCCCATGGAACGAATCACGATCTCCCTGGATGAAAGCCTGGCCCGGGAATTCGACGCCCTGATCCACGCCCGAGGCTACGCCAACCGCTCCGAGGCGGTTCGCGACATGTTGCGCCGGGAGCTGGAGGTGGACCGCCTGGCCAGGGAAGACGCTCCCCATTGCGTGGCCAGCCTGTCCTATGTCTACAACCATCATGAGCGGCGCCTGGCGGAACGGCTCACCGATCTCCAGCATCACGCCCACGACCTGGTGGTGTCTTCCATGCACGTCCATCTGGATCACGACAATTGCCTGGAAACCTTGTTTCTGCGAGGCCACACCGACGAGGTCCGGGGAATCGCGGAAAAGATCTCCGCCGAGCGGGGGGTAAGGCATGCTTCCCTGAATCTGGTGCCGGTGGAAACCGAAGCGGTCTCCCAGCATGTGCACCACGTCCATAGCCGTCCCCGTACCTGAGCGGAAAAAAGGCCTCCCGAAGGAGGCCTGAAGCAAGCCCGAAGTCAATGGGCTACGGAGGAGAAGGAGTCGGGCCTCAGCCCTCGAAATTTTGCAGGGCGCCGATGTCATTGACCTTGATGTTGCGGCCTTTGACTTCGATGCAGCCATCCCTGGCCAGACGGCCCAGGACCCGGGAGAAAGTCTCGGGGGCCAGATTGAGCTGGGAGGCGATGGTCTGCTTGTTGACGTCGAGAACCAGTTCGAAGGGGCCCGCTTCCCTGGGCGCCATCTGCATCAGGTAATGCACCACCCGCTGGGCGCTGTTGCGTTGGACGCAGGTCTCCAGGTTTTCCACCAGGTCGCACAAGCGGGCACAAAGGTGGGTCATGATCATGTTGGAGAGTTCGCAATTGCGTTCCATGGTCTCCTGGAGGGAAGTCCGCTCGAGCTGAACCAGGATGCTGTCCCGCACGGCCTGGACCGACATGGGACAGGGCCGGTTGAGAAAGGCGCCTTCCTCGCCGAAGGTATCGCCTGGCCCCACCATCCGCACCACCTTTTCGGAGCCCACCATGGAGGGCAGATACGTCTTCACCTGGCCGGCGATCACCACATGGAGGCCTTCGGCATGGTCGCCTTTCTGCAAGACCATCTCGTTCTTGTTGAGCCGGTATTCCACCGCGCCCTTGGACAGATAATCCAGTTCCTGGCTGCCAAGGATGCGGAACAGGGGCTGACGGGAAAGTATCTCGGAGATCGAATGCCGGGTTTCCAGGATCATGGTGGTTCCAGTCCGTGAGGGATTTCTGTCTTGACGCCTGTCAAGTTTATAAATCCGACACGGATATCCAATATCCCCTGGAACTTGATGAAATCCCTCGGAATATTACTAAAGTGGTATTTTCGTTCTAACTAACTCCCTGATTTGGTTATACCTACCCATGGCATGGTCGCGCGTCATGGGCAAGTCTCGCCAATGGTGGTATCTCTTTATCGCATTGTCAGAAACGCCACAGCCCCGCATCCGGGGCAGGAGTGCATGAATGCCCTCATTTTCGAGTGCCATCCAGCGCCGTTCCATCATGCTCGGATTGGCGTTCGCCATGCTCGCGATCACCTTCATCGGCGTGGGCGGCATCGTCGCCTCGGTCCTGGTCGCGGAACGCATCCAGGGCAGCGGCAGTGCCATCAACGTGGCCGGCAGCCTGCGCA
>DAOQNK010000131.1:0-6565 GCA_035332045.1 Thiobacillaceae bacterium
GAGACAGGTCGTAGGACTGCTGCATTTCCCGTTGCAGCCGGTCCAGTTCCGCGAACAGGTCGCGGGGAAACAGGGTGCGGTAGAGCATTTGGGTTCTCCTTGGGTGGGGGGCGGGCGCCCATCCGGCGCCCTCGCCATGCAACGTAGGGACGCCTCCGGCAACTTCAATAGCCCTCCGCCGGCGTCTTGAAGATGGGCCTCCGAGAGCCCATCTACGTGGCAGGACATCCGATGCCGGAAGGAACGGCGATGCGATTCAAGGACTACTACGACACCCTGGGCGTGGCCCGGGACGCCACCCAGGAAGACATCAAAAAGGCCTTCCGCAAGCGGGCCCGCAAGTACCACCCGGACGTCTCCAAGGAGGCGGACGCCGAGGCCCGCATGAAGGACGTGAACGAGGCCTACGCGGTGCTTTCCGATCCGGAGAAGCGGGCCGCCTACGACCAAGTGGGCCGGGGCTACCAGCCCGGCCAGGAATTCCAGCCGCCGCCGGACTGGGACGCGGGCTTCGAGTTCTCCGAGCACGCGTTCAGCCCCCGCGAAGCGGCCCAGTTCTCCGACTTCTTCTCCGAATTGTTCGGCGGCCAGGGTGGTGGACGCTCCCGGGGCTTCCATGCCCAGGGCGAGGACCACCACGCCCGCATCCTGCTGGACATCGAGGACACCTTCAGGGGCGCCACCCGCCAGGTGAGCCTGCGGGTGCCCAAAGTGGACGCCCAGGGCCGCGTGGGCCTGGACAGCCGCACCCTCAACGTGCGCATCCCCCAGGGCGTGCGCGAAGGCCAGGTCATCCGCCTGGCCGGCCAGGGGGCGCCGGGTCCGGTCGGCGGCCCGGCCGGCGACCTCTTGCTGGAGGTGGCCTTCAAACCCCATCCCCGCTTCCGCGCCGAGGGCCGGGACCTGCATCTGGCCCTGCCCGTGGCCCCCTGGGAAGCCGCCCTGGGCGCCGTGGTGGCGGTGGACCTGCCGGACGGTCAGGTCAAGGTGCGCATCCCCGAGGGCGCCCAGAGCGGCAAGCAACTGCGGGTGCGGGGCAAGGGCATTCCCGGCGAGCCGCCGGGGGACCTGCTGCTGGATATCCGCCTCGTCCTCCCTCCCGCCGACACGCCCCGGACCCGGGAACTCTATGAGACCCTGGCCCGGGAGACGGCCTTCGACCCCCGCGCCACCCATGAGAGGCACTGAGCCATGCGCGACGACGACATCCTCATCGGCAGCCTGATGGAAGACACCTGGCTCACCCTGGAACAGGTGGCCGCCGCCTGCCCCGTGGACCCTGCCTGGCTGCTGCGCCATCTGGAGGAAGGCCTGTTCCCCCACGCCGAAAGCGTGGCTGGCGTCTGGCGTTTCTCCGGCCCCGCCCTGTTGCGGGCCCGGCGCATGCGCCAGCTGGAACGGGATTTCGAGGCGGCCCCGGAACTCGCCGCCCTGGTGGCGGATTTGCTGGAGGAGGTGGACGCGCTGCGCGTGCGGTTGCGCTGCGCCGGGCTGGATTGACGGGCTGAGCCGCCCTTCAGATCGCCCGGGAAATGCCGTAAATGAATGACTTGATCCATGCTTTCATGGAGCCCAGCCATGTCGACGACCCTCGTCTGGATGCAAACCGGCGCGTGCAGCGGCGACACCATGTCCCTGCTCTGCGCCGACCGTCCCAGTCTGGAAAACCTGCTCAAGCAGCAGGACGTCCGCCTGCTCTGGCACCCTTCCCTGACTTCGGAAACCCGCTTCGGCCCGGTGCTGGAAGCCCTGCTGGCCCGGCGGGAGCCCCTCGATATCCTGTGCATCGAGGGCAGCCTCATGACCGGCCCGGACGGCAGCGGCCTCTATGACACCTGGAAGGGCACGGCCAAGATCGACATCGTGCGCCAGTTGGCTGGCCTGGCCCGCCACGTGGTGGCCATGGGGACGTGCGCGGCCTTTGGCGGCGTCCACGCGGCGCCCCCCAACCCCACCGACTGCACCGGCCTGCAATTCATGAAAGCCGCGCCCGGGGGGCTGTTGGGCGAAGCCTGGCGAGGCGGCGCCGGCCTGCCCGTCATCAACGTCGCCGGCTGCCCGGCCCACCCCAACACCATCACCAAGGTGCTGGCGATGCTGGCCAGCGGCGAAACCCTGGAGCTGGACGAGCTCAATCGGCCGGTGACCTTCTTCTCCAGCCTGGTGCACCAGGGCTGCACCCGCAACGAGTACCACGAGTATGACGCCGAGGATGACGCCTTCGGCGGCCGCGGCTGCATGTTCTTCAGCCTGGGCTGCCGGGGACCCCTGACCCGAGCCCCCTGCAACACGGAATTGTGGAATGGCCGCAGCAGCAAGACCCGGGCCGGCGTGCCCTGCTTCGGCTGCACCGCCCCCGGCTTCCCCGCCGACCAGGATTTGTTCGAGACGCCCCGCATCGGCGCCGTGCCCAAGAGTCTGCCCCTGGGGGTTTCCCGGGCCCGCTACATGGCCTACAAGAACCTGGCCAAGGCGGCGGCCCCCAAGCGGGTCGTGGACCGGGAAATGGAGCCCTAAGGCATGGCGAAAGTCACCCTGGACATCGACCTCAACCGGGTGGAGGGGGACCTGGAACTCCAGGTGGACCTGGAAGACGGCGTGATCGTCGATGCCCGCTGCATCGGCACCCTGTACCGGGGCTTCGAGCAGATCCTCATCGGCCGGGCACCCCTGGATCCCCTGGTCATCACCCCCCGCATCTGCGGCATCTGCGGCACCGCCCATCTCTATGCGGCCGTGCTGGCCCTGGAGCAGCTGGGCGGCATCCGGCCCAGCGAGCAGGCCGCCCACATCCGCAACCTCTGCCTCATGGCGGAGACCCTGCAAAGCGACCTGCGCCAGACCTTCCTGTTCTTCACCCCCGACCTCTGCCACCCGCGCTACGCGGGCCACCCCATGGCCGAGGAGGTCGTCGGGGCGTTCGCCCCCTTCAAGGGAAGCGTCGCCCGGGGCTGCCTGGCCATCAGCCGCAAGGTGGTGGAAATCGTCGCCATCTTCGGCGGCCAATGGCCCCATTCCACCTACATGCTGCCGGGCGGCGTGGTGCAGCCCGCCAACCGGCGCCGCCTGCTGGAAACCGGGGACATCATGGCCAGCACCCGCGCCTGGTTCGAGGAAGCGGTGCTGGGGGACGATCTGGAAGCCTGGCTCGCCCTCGACGGCGCGGATGCCTTCTTCGCCTGGCTGGAAGCCGGCCGCGCTCACGCCGACGGCGCCCTGGGGCGACTTACCCGGTTTGCCCGATCCATCGGCCTGCACCGCATCGGCCGGGGCAGCGGCCATCTGCTCAGCTATGGCGTCAATCCGCGCCCTGACGGGACTCACGGCGGCATGCCGGCGGGCTTCTACGATGCCGATGCGGGGCGGGTGGAATCCCTGGATCACCTGCGCGTCAACGAGCACGTCCGCCACAGCTGGTTCCGAAACTATGCCGGCGGCAAGCATCCCTGGGACGGCGAGACCATCCCCGATTACCAGCCCGGCCAGCAGCGTTACACCTGGGCCAAGGCGCCCCGCTACGGCGACAAGGTGGCCCAGACCGGCCCCCTGGCCGAGCTTCGCGTCGCCGGCGATCCCCTGATCGCCGAACTGCTCGACCGGGAAGGGGACAATACCTGGCTGCGCCAGTTTGCCCGCCTGCGCCGGGCGGCGTGGACCCTCAAGGCCATGGCCGACACCCTGGCGGCCCTGGGCCAGGTCCTGGACCAGGCCCACTACACCGACCCGGCCATCAAGGACTGGCCGGACGGCGACAGCTACGGCCTGGTGGAGGCGGCCCGCGGCGCCCTGGGGCACTGGCTGAGGGTGCGGAACGGCGTCATCGACCGCTATCAGATCGTCACCCCCACCGCCTGGAACGCCTCCCCCCGCGACAGCGGCGACCAGCCCGGCCATTGGGAGCGCAGCCTCATCGGCCTGCGCATCGACGATCCGGACGACCCCGTGGAGGTGGGCCACATCGTCCGCTCCCATGATCCCTGCCTGGTCTGCACCGTGCATTTCCTCGGTAGCCGCAAGAAACACCGCTTCCATGTCTGAGCGCGACGCCCTTCGCATCCTCTGCTTTGGCAACCCCCTCCATGGCGACGACGGCTTCGGCCCCGCCGTCGCCCTGGCCCTGGGGCGCCGGAACCCTCCCAAGGGCGTGCGCGTGCTGGAATGCGGCACCCGGGGCCTGGATGCCCTGGGCTACTTCGAGGACTGCCCCCGGGTGATCCTGGTGGACGCGATGCTGGGCGACACCCCTGGGCGGCTCAGGACCCTCAAGGCCGCCGAGGTTCCCCTCGAGGCGAACGGTGCCGGCGGCCACGGGGCGGGCCTGGGGTATCTGCTGGCCGCGGTGGGCGAGACCCTGGACACCCCCCCCGTCATCAGCCTCGTCGTCGCCGAAATCGCGGGCAGCACCGCCTTCACCCCGGGCCTGTCCCTGCCCGTCGCGGCGGCGGTCGGCGAAGCCGTGGACCTCATCCGCCAGCACTATCCGGACTTCGTTTTCCCGCGCGAGACGAGCCTCAGCGACGAAATCGCGGTGCTGCGCCAGGCCAACCAGGCGCTGGAGCAGGAACTCATCAGCAGCACCGAAGCCCTGGAAATGCTGATCGATCGCCAGGAAAGGCAGCAGGACGACCTGCGGAACCGATCCCGGGAGTTGCTGCAGGTCAACAACGCCATGGAGCGGGCCATCTCCACCATGGCGGAAATCTTCGTACTGCTCGATGCCGGCGGCCGCATCACCAAGGTCAATGCCCTGCTGGAAAAGGAACTGGGGTATCCGTCGGCCTCCCTGCCGGGCACCCGCCTGGAGGACTGCCTCAGCGACGAGGGGCTGACGGCCCTGCGCTCGAAAATCGCCGATGGCTGCGGGCCGGCCTGCCTGCTCAACGCCATCCGGGCCAGCGAAGGCAACTTCGAGGCGGAACTCAGCTTCCGGCATGCCCGCTCGAACGACGACGGGGGGGCGGACAGCCTTCCCTATCTGGTCCACGGCAGCCTGATCTATGGCAAATCCGGCAAGCTGGAGGGCGCCATCGTGGTGGCCGCCAACATTTCCGCCCTGAAGACCCGGGAGCTGGAATTGCGCGAGCAGCAACGGCAGTTGCGGCAGGCCGCCGAGGAATTGAAAGCCCACCGGGACAACCTCGCCAGCCTGGTGGCGGCCCAAACCCACGACCTGCGTCTGGCCAAGGAACTCGCCGAAGCCGCCAACCGGGCGAAGAGCAGCTTCCTCGCCAACATGTCCCACGAGCTCCGGACCCCCATGAACGCCATCCTGGGCATGACCGGCCTGGCCCTGCGGGAAGCCCGGGAGCCCAAGCTGGTGGAGCGGCTCAAGACCATCGACAAGTCCTCCAGACACCTGCTCAACGTCCTCAACGACATCCTGGACATCTCGAAGATCGAGGCGGACCGGCTGGTCCTCGACGCCACGCCCTTCACCCTGGCCGGCGTGATCAACACCGTCAGAAGCCTCATCAATGGGAAGGCCCTGGAGAAGCAGCTCGGCCTGCGGATCAAGTTCCCCAGCGGCCTGCCCATGCAGACGTTGAAGGGCGATCCCCTGCGCCTGGAGCAGATCCTGATCAACCTCTACAGCAATGCCATCAAGTTCACCGAAAGCGGCACCCTCACCCTGCGCGTGGACGTGGCCGAGGAGGAGGGCACCGCCCTGACCCTGCGCTTCGAACTCGAGGACACCGGCATCGGCATCGCCCCCGAGGATCAGCGACGGCTGTTCAGCGCCTTCGAGCAGGCGGATAACTCCATGACCCGGAAATACGGCGGCACCGGCCTGGGACTGGCGATCAGCAAGCGGCTGGTGAATCTGATGGGCGGAAGCATCGGGGTGGAAAGCACGCCGGGACAGGGCAGCACCTTCTGGTTCACGGTCCGCCTGGAAAAATCGGCGGGCACGCCCGCGCCGGCCATCGCGCCGCCGCCGGACGAGGGCGCCCAGGCGCGGTTGAGCCGGGAATTCGCGGGCCGCAGGGTACTGCTGGTCGAGGACGAGCCCGTCAACC
The DNA here is from genome assembly GCA_035332045.1 of Thiobacillaceae bacterium. Taxonomy (GTDB): domain Bacteria; phylum Pseudomonadota; class Gammaproteobacteria; order Burkholderiales; family Thiobacillaceae; genus PFJX01. The sequence continues at coordinate 6,018 of DAOQNK010000131.1, forward strand.
AGTTGGTCGCCCGGGAACTGCTGGAGCAGGCGGGTCTGGTGGTGGATCTGGCCGAGGATGGACTGCAAGCCCTGGAGCTTGCCCGTGCCCGCCCCTACGCCCTCATTCTCATGGACATGCAGATGCCCAACCTGAACGGGGTCGATACCACCCGGGCCCTTCGCGCCGACTCCCCCAACGCCGCCACCCCCATTCTGGCCATGACCGCCAACGCCTTCGATGAGGATCGCCGGGCCTGCCTGGCGGCCGGCATGAACGAGCACATCGCCAAGCCCATCGACCCGGAAATCCTCTACGGCGCCCTGCTGCGCTGGCTGGAACACGGCGACGCCGCGCTAGACGAACCGGATCGGGCCCTCTTCGCCGCCTCCTGAGCCGTCCCGGGCTCAGGGCCCCTCGCCCTTGAACCCGTGCTTTTCCAGCAGCCGGTAGACGCTGCGTTCGCTGATGCCCAGGATGGCGGCGATGCGGCCCCGGTGGCCGGCGGGCCTGGCCGGTAAGGGTTACCCTAGCGCCGTCGCGGGCGGCCGCCCGCTCCGACCCGGACC
>DAOQNK010000132.1:0-3640 GCA_035332045.1 Thiobacillaceae bacterium
ATCTGGCGCAAGTCCAGGGAGAAGCCGGTGGCGGCACGGGCCCGGCCGAACACCGCGCCGGCACCGTCGTAGCGGCCGCCCAGGGCCACCGCCCGGGACTGGCCGCCGGCGTAGGCGGCGAACATGACGCCGTTGTGGTAGCCGTCGCCCCGCAGGTCGGCCAGGTCCACCGCCAGGTCGGCCCCCTTCCCCGCCGCCAGCAGCCGGGCCAGGTCGTCCAGAGCCTGGCGGACGGCGGGCAGGTCGGGCAGGACGGCGCGGGCCCGCTCCAGGGCTTCCGGACCACCATAGAGGTTGGGCAGAGCGCGGAAAGCGGCTTGCCAGGGGGCGCCCAGGCCAGCCGTCAGGGCTTCCACTTCCGGCACGTCCTTGTCGCGCAGGGCGGCGAAGAGGGCGGCGGATTGATCGGGGTCCAGCCCGGCACCCTCGGCCAGGGCGCGGAACAGCCCGGCGTGACCCAGGCTCAGGCGTGGCGCCGGCACGCCGGCCACATTCAGGGCGGCCAGCAACAGGCCCTGGATTTCCAGGTCCGCCTCGATGCCGGCGTGACCAAACAACTCAGCCCCGATCTGGAAGGGCTCCCGGCAGCCCAGTCCGGCGGGCTTGGTGCGCAGCACCGGGCCGGCATAACACAGCCGGGTGGGGCCCTGGTGGTTGATGAGGTGGGCATCGATGCGGGCGGCCTGGGGGGTCATGTCGGCGCGCACCCCCATGAGGCGGCCGGAAAGGCCATCCACCACCTTGAAGGTTTTCAGGTCCAGGTCCCGGGCGGCGCCGGTGAGCAGGGATTCCAGGTATTCCACCAGCGGTGGTGCCACCAGGTCGTAGCCATGGGTGTCGAACAGATCCAGCAGACGACGGCGCAGCAACTCCCCCGCCCGGGCGAACTGGGGCAGGATGTCTTCGACGTATTCGGGCAGCAGCCAGGCGGGAGTCATGGTTGGGTGAAGAGCAGAAGTAGGAGGCCGGCCAGCATGGACAGCAGGCCCATGAAGCGCAACTGGCCGTCGCTGAACTGGGTCATGCGGACGAAGGCTTCGCGCCAGGCGGCCGGCGCCAGGAAGGGCAGCACGCCTTCCATGACCAGCATCAGGGCCAGGGCGGGCATGAAGATGTCGCCAAGACTCATGGCCAAACGGGCCGAAGCTTACTTGCCGCCGCCCTTCGAGGACTTCATGTAGCGGAAGAACTCGGAATTGGGCTGCACGACCATGAGGTCGGTCTTGTTGCGGAAGCTGTTCCGGTAGGACTCCATGCTGCGGTAGAAGGCATAGAACTCCGGATTCTGGCCATAGGCGGCGCCATAGATGGCGGACGCCTTGCCGTCGCCCTCGCCCTTGATGCGCTGGGCATCCCGGTAGGCCTCGGCAACGATGATCTCCCGCTGCTTGTCGGCGTCGGCACGAATCTTCTCGGCCTCGGCGGAGCCGGTGGAACGCAGTTCGTTGGCCACCCGTTTGCGTTCGGCATCCATGCGGCGGTAGACGGACTCGCTCACCTCGGTGGGCAGATCCACCCGCTTGATGCGCACATCCAGGACCTGCACGCCGTAGCGGCGGGCGTCGGCATCCGCCTTCTTGCGCAGGGAATCCATGACATCGTCCCGCTCGCCGGACACCACGTCGTGGACGGTACGCTGGCCGAACTCGGCGCGCATGCCGTCGTTGACGGTCTGGGCCAGGCGGTTGGCGGCGCGGCGCTCGTCGCCGCTGAAGCTGACGTAGAACTTCTCCACGTCGAACACCCGCCATTTCACGAAGTAGTCCACCAGGACGTTCTTCTTCTCGGAGGTGATGAAACGCTCCGGGTCCACCGCGTCCAGGGTCAGCACCCGGGTATCGAAATAGCGCACGTTCTCCACGAAGGGCATCTTGAGGTAGAGGCCGGGTTCCTTGTTGATGCGGACGATCTCGCCCAGCCTGAAGACCATGGCGGCCTCCCGCTGGTCCACCGTATAGACGGACAAGATCAACACCACGAGCGCGACGACCAGCGAGACGATAATACCGGTGAGGTTGCGCATCATGGCCGTTCCTCCCGGTCACGGTTGCGGAAGGCGTCGCGGGAACGGAACAGGCCATCCTGGGATTGGGTGTTCGCGGGTTGTTCCACGGGTTTCGACGGCTGGGATTCGGTGGCGGACTGGGCGGGCTGGTTGCCGGCCTGGGTCATCTGCATGAGCTTGTCCAGGGGCAGATAGAGGAGGTTGCCGCCCTGCTTGTCGTCCACCAGCACCTTGGTGGTGTTGGACATGACCTGCTGCATGGTGTCCTGGTACAGACGCTCCCGGGTGACCTGGGGCGCCTTGGTGTATTCCACCAGAATCTGCTTGAAGCGAGAGGCATCGCCCTCGGCCTGGGCCACCACCCGCTGCTTATGGCCGTTGGCTTCCTCGATGAGGCGGGCGGCGACGCCCCGGGCCTTGGGAATCACATCGTTGGCGTAGGCCTGGCCCTCGTTCTTGAGGCGCTCCCGGTCCTGGCCCGCCTTCACCGCGTCGTCGAAGGCGGCCTGGACCTGCTCGGGGGGCTGGGCGTTCTGCATGTTGAGCTTGCTGACATTGATGCCGGTCTTGTAGCGGTCCAGGATTTCCTGCATGAGCTTGGTAGCCCGGACGGCGATATCGGCGCGACCCTCGTAAAGGACGTAGTCCATCTTGCTCTTGCCGACGATTTCCCGCATGGCGGTCTCGGCGGCCTGCTTGACGGCCTCGTCCGGGTCCCGGTTGGCGAACAGGTAGTCCTCCGGATCCTTCAGGGTGTATTGCACGGAGAATTGCAGGTCGATGATGTTCTCGTCATCGGTGAGCATCAGGGCTTCGCCGAGGACTTTGCTCTTGACGCTGTTCTTGAAGCCCACCTCCACGGTACGGACCTGTTCCACGTTCACCACTTCCACGGCCTCCACCGGATAGGGGAAATGCCAGCGCGGTCCGGGCTGGGTGGTTTCGGCGTACTTGCCGAAACGCAGCACCACGCCGCGCTCACCGGCGTCGACGATGTAGAACCCCGAGGCCAGCCAGACCAGGACCGCCAGAGCGACGACCAGTCCGGCACCGCCGGGCACGCCGATGTCGCCGCCCCCTCCCTCCCGGCTGGGCGGTTCCCCGCCGCCGGAGCGGCCGAACATTTCCCGCAACCGGCGGTTGAAGTTGCGCCAAAGCTCGTCCAGATCCGGCGGGCCGCCATTGTTGCGGTTGCCGCCATTCTGGTTACCCCATTGGGGGTCGTTCCAGGCCATCGAATTCGGTTTCCATGAAGGTTGGGAGGGGTTCGGAAGGTTTGGCGGCACCATCGCGCAGTTCCCGCGCCTGTTCCGCCAACGCTCCCCGAAGCAGCTCGATACCCGCGCCAGTCCGCGCTGAGAGCCAAACGGCGGCGATCTTACCATACTCGTCCCGAGCCACATGGGGCTCCGCCCCGGTCAGATCGGTCTTGTTCATGACCCGGAACTGGGGGACGTGTTCCGCGCCGATTTCCTTCAGCACCTTCTCCACCTCCTCCACCTGCCGGTCCCGGTTGGGGCTGGCGGAATCCACCACGTGCAACAGCAGGTCGGCGTGGGCGGTCTCCTCCAGGGTGGCGTGGAAAGCCGCCACCAGGGAATGGGGCAGGCGGGTGATGAAGCCCACCGTGTCGGA
>DAOQNK010000132.1:3740-6558 GCA_035332045.1 Thiobacillaceae bacterium
CCGCCGCGCATGCCGATGCCGCCCTTCTGCCGTTCCAGGTGGGTCCAGCCCCGCACCAGGCGGGTGGAGTAATGGCGCAACTGGGCCAGCTCCACCTGGAGCTTGCCTTCGTTGCTGCGGGCCCGCTGGGCGAAGATGTCCAGGATCAGGGCGGTGCGGTCCAGCACACGGCACTGGAGGCGCCGTTCCAGGTTGCGTTCCTGGATGGGCAAGAGCTCGTGGTTGAAGATCACCAGGGCGGCGCCGGCGGCCCGGGCCGCGTCGCCGATCTCGTCGGCCTTGCCGGAACCGGCGAACAGGGCGGCGTCCGGCTTGGCGCGCCGTCCCTCCACCACCGCCGCCACGTGCAGGCCGGCGCTGGAAGCCAGCAGCCTGAGTTCGGCCAGGCTTTCCGTGTAGTCGGGATCACCGAAATCGAGGGCGGCGAGAACCACCGCCCCACCCCGGTCCGGTCGCTCAAACATGTCGACCTCCGGCGGGGAATACGGCCGGGTACGTCAGGCGTCGTCCCCGCCCGCGCGCTGGAGCATCACCGGGCGAGCGGGCACCACGGTGGAGATCGCATGCTTGTAGACCATCTGGGTCACGGCGTTCTTGAGCAACACCACATACTGATCAAAGCTTTCAATATGGCCTTGGAGCTTGATGCCATTGACCAGGTATACGGAGACCTGGACTTGCTCCTGACGCAGGGCGTTCAGGAAGGGGTCTTGTAGTTGCAGCCCTTTGCTCATGTCGGATCCTTCATGCAAATACTTTATTGGGGAAAAGATTCTAACCCTGATATCAGGGAATTGAGTCCCTACATGGGGTTAGTCCTGACTTTCCTCAAGTACCGGGCGGCCAAAATGCCACCCCTGGCCCAGATGTACCCCCATTTCCCGGAGAATTCGGGCCGTGTCGGCGTCCTCGATGCACTCCGCCACGCTGACGATACCCTCCCGTCGGGCGAACCCGGCCAGGCTCTCGACGATGGCGGCGATCTTTCGCTCCTTCTTCATGTTGGCCACCATCCAGCCTTCGATCTTGAGAAAGCTGATGGGCAACCTCGCCAGGTAGAGGAAGGAGGAGTAGCCGCTGCCGAAATCATCCAGGGCCAGCCGGAAGCCGAAGTCCAGCAGGGGCTTCAGGTCCGCCTCCAGGCTGTCCAGATTGCTCAGGAACTGGCGTTCGGTAATCTCGAAGACGATGGGCTTCACCGGCCCCAGGGTGATGCCGCAGGCCTGGCAATAGTTCTGGGCATTGGCCAGCATCTCCTCCACCAGGTCCCGGCGGGCGAGAAACTGGGGAGACAGGTTCACGAAATGGGCGAAATCCGGCCCCGCCAGGCCGGCACCCAGCTTGGACGTGCAGCGGGCCATGGCCTGGCGCGTGACGTAGCGGTCGATCTCCGACATCAGGCCCAGGCCTTCCGCCACCTCCACGAACTCCCCGGCGGTGACCAGGCTGCCATCGGGCATCTCCACCCGGGCCAGGGATTCGTCCGCCACCACCGCCCCCGTCTCCAGATCGACGATGACTTGGCTGGCCATGCGCAGCCGACTGTCCCGCAAGGCCCGCTTGATGACCTGGGCGGGCCAGCGGGCACCCGCCCCGTCGCGGAACTCCACCCTGTCGCGGCCATTGCTTTTGGCCTGATAGAGGCAGGCATCGGCCAGGTCGACGGCGGCGTGGAAATCCGCATCCTCCCGGCCGGGAAAGCCGATGCCGGCCGACAGCGTGAGCCGCACCTCGCCGGCCTCGGTGGGAATGGGCGTGGCCTTCACCACGCCGACCAGGCGCTGCATCACATAAGCCGCTTCATCCTGGTCCACGTTGCGCAGAAACACGAGAAACTCCTCGCCGCCCCAGCGCGCCAGCCAGTCTTCATCCCGCAACGCCGATTCCAGGCGCGCCGCCACCCCCTGGAGCACCTGATCGCCCACGGCATGGCCGTACCGGTCGTTGACCCGCTTGAAATGGTCGATGTCCACCAGGGCCAGGGCGAAGCCCTCGTTATGCCGCCGGGTCCGGGCCAATTCCTCATGCAGCCTGGATTCGGCGGCGCGCCGGTTGAGCAGGCCGGTAAGGACATCGGTGAGGGCGTGGCGCTCCAGCTGCTGGCGCTGGCGTGCCTGGGACAGGTGATGGCCCAGCCAGCCCGCCACCAGTTCCATGTAGGCGATGTCCGCCTCGTGGAAAGCCTCAGGCAGGGGAGTCCGGCGCAAAAAAGCCAGGACGCCGCCCACCTGCTCGCCGATCCATACCGGAATGCCCCCATAGACCCGCATGCCCAACTGATGGGCCAGGGAGCTGCCCGCCAGGTCCGGGCGCCGATCCAGGTCATCCAGGAAAAGGGGCTCGGCGGATTCCTGCACGTGCCTGCACAGGACTTCCCGGCTGGGCACCACGGTCCCTTCCGCCAACACGCCCAGGCTGTCATGGGTAAAGCGGGCCCGATAGCCGGCGGGGCTGAATTCCCCCAGCACCGCCAGGTCCATGTCCATGGACGAGGCCGCCTCGCACAGAATGGCCCGGCAGCGGGCATCGTCCCCCAGGTCATGGCGGGTCGCCAGCCGCCACAGGCCCTTGAGGCGCTGGCTCTGGCGGGTGAGTTCGGTCAGGCTGGCCGGGTCGGCGTCCGTCCCGACCCCGTTTTCTTTCATGCCGCCGCCCACTGGGCCGTGGCGATGCCATGGCCCAGGTCCGCCTCCACCAGGCGTCGCCGGGCCTCCAGCAATTGCTCCAGCAGGGCGGGCTCGGTGAGACCGTAGGCGTCGGCATCCGGCACCCGCTTCACCACCACTCCCAGCAGTTCGGTGATGGCGTTGCCGATGGA
>DAOQNK010000133.1:0-6479 GCA_035332045.1 Thiobacillaceae bacterium
CAGGCCGTAGGTGTCGTCGGCGAGGCCGGCCAGGAAGCAGCCCACCCGGCCCACCGCGAGGCCCAACAGGATGGGGCCGACGAAGAGGTCGCCGGTGGAGGCGGCTACACCATTCATTTTTTTTGCCAGTTCCACGCCCAGCAAGCCCCCCAGCAGCCCGCCCACGATGGACTGGCCGGCCGCGAAGAGCAGGGCCGGCGGCTGGGCCGCGACCTGGACGAACAGGTCCGGCCGCTCCAGCCAGAACACCGCCTTGCTGCCCAGGCCGGCGCCAATCAAGGCACCCATGAGAAGGGCGAAGGGTGCGCCGGAAAAGGCGGAAGGCTGGCCGGCCCGGCGGCGGGCCAGCCAGTAGGCCTGGGTGCCGGTCAGCAGCGCGGCGGTCTCGAACAGGGCGTGCACGCCGTGGGCATTCGGAAGCGGCGGCAGGGCGAACATGCCGGGATCAGGCTTGCGGCGGGGGCGGATCGGACGAGTCAGGGCCTGAGGAGGGTTCCACCACCTTCGCGGCAAGGGCACGATACCTACGCACGAAGAAATAGACACCAGCCACCAAAGCGACCAGGGAGACCAAGGGGCCGAACGCGTTCAGTCCGAGCGCAAAGCCTAGCGGGAAGAGCAAAGCTTGGATGGCCGGCATTCCGAAAAGCAGGAACAGTAAGATGAACAGCACGGTTTCGCCCGGCGAACCCGGATTGAATTTGGGTTTCCCCAACACCTTCATGACCACGAAGCTCACCAGCATGACCGCCAGGGCGAGGGCCATGATTTCACCCATGCCGTCGGCGGGCACGAAGACCGCCGTGGCGGCACACAGCCCGCCCCCCACCAGGAACAGCACCGCCAGGACGTAGAGCACCGCCTTGAGAATCGCCATGGCCGGTCCTCAGAGCACGTAGCGGGCCAGGTCTTCGCTGGCCGCCAGGGCGGAAAGCCGGGCGTCCACGTAGGCGGCGTCGATGGCCAGGGTCTCGCCGGAACGCTTGTCGGCGTCGAAGGACAGTTCGTCCAGCAGCCGCTCCATGACGGTGTACAGGCGGCGGGCGCCGATGTTCTCGGTGCGCTCGTTGACGCTCCAGGCGATCTCGGCCAGGCGGCGGATGGCCTCGTCGCCGAATTCCAGCTTGACCCCTTCGGTTTCCATCAGGGCCTGGTACTGGCGGGTGAGGCAGGCGTCGGTGCCGGTCAGGATGCGCTCGAAGTCGGCCACGGACAGGCTTTGCAGCTCCACCCGGATGGGAAAGCGGCCTTGCAGCTCGGGGATCAGGTCCGAGGGCTTGGACAGGTGGAAGGCGCCGCTGGCGATGAACAGGATGTGGTCGGTCTTCACCATGCCGAACTTGGTGGAGACGGTGGCGCCTTCGACCAGGGGCAGCAGGTCCCGCTGCACGCCTTGGCGCGAGACGTCCGGGCCGTGGCCCGCATCGCCACCCCCTCGGCCGGCGATCTTGTCGATCTCGTCCAGGAAGACGATGCCGTTGGATTCCACGTTGCGCAGGGCGGCGAGCTTGATCTCCTCCTCGTTGACCAGGCGCCCGGCCTCCTCGTCGGTGAGCTGCTTCATGGCCTCGGCGATCCGGAGCTTGCGCTTCTGGCTGCGCTTCTGGCCCAGGTTCTGGAACATGCCCTGGAGCTGGGTGGTGAGCTCCTCCATGCCGGGCGGGGCGAAGATTTCCATGGACGCGGCGGGGGCGGCCAGGTCCAGCTCGATCTCCTTGTCGTCCAGCTGGCCTTCCCGCAGCATCTTGCGGAATTTCTGCCGGGTGGCGGATTCCTCGGGCTTGGCCTCGGCCTGCCAGGCATCCCGGGCGCCGGGCAGCAGGGCATCCAGGATGCGTTCCTCGGCGGCCTCCTCGGCCCGCAGGCGCACCTTGCGGGTGGCCTCCTCCCGGGCCTGCTTGACGGCGATCTCGGCCAGGTCGCGGATGATGCTGTCCACGTCCTTGCCCACGTAGCCCACCTCGGTGAACTTGGTGGCCTCCACCTTGATGAAGGGGGCGCCGGACAAACGGGCCAGGCGGCGGGCGATTTCGGTCTTGCCCACCCCGGTGGGGCCGATCATCAGGATGTTCTTGGGGGTGATCTCCTGGCGCAGGCCGTCGCCCACCCGCATGCGCCGCCAGCGGTTGCGCAGGGCGATGGCGCAGGCGCGCTTGGCGTCGTGCTGGCCGACGATGTGCTTGTCGAGTTCGTGGACGATTTCCTGGGGGGTCATCTGGGTCATGACGGCACGAAGATATGGCGGAGACCGGCCAGTCTATCACCGCCTCCAGCCCCCATCGGCCCTCGGGCATGGCAATCCGGGCCAGCCGCAGATTCCGGCCGCAAGCCGGCCAGAGGAGACTATATTGGCAAGACAGAAGAGAGCGATGAGGAGAACGTCATGGGCATCCGCGCGCTGATCGTCGCCGCGCTTTGGGTCACTCTTCCGGCCGGGGCGGCGGATATCGCCAAAGTGGGCGACCTGGAATTGCATTGCGTCGCCACCCCCACCACCGAGCTCACCGGCGAAGCGGCAAAAGCCTACAACGTGACACCCAGCCCCGGCCGCGGCCTGCTGACCGTCACCCTGATGCGGAAAAACCGCAACGGCGAGGCGAAAACCGTGCCCGGCCAGATCTATGCCGGCGCCATCAACCAGAACAACCTGCTGTCCAGCATTCCCATCCGGGAAGTCCACGAAGGCGACAACGTTTACTACCTGGGCGAATACCGGGTCGGCGCCCCGGATACCCTCCGCTTCCTGGTCAACGCCACCTCCATGGGAAAAATCCTCAAGGCCGAGTTCAGCCGGGCCTTCCCCGCGCCCTGAGGCGGCGAGCGCTCAAGCCAGGAGCAGCCAGAGACCCCGGACGCCGAGTCCGGCCACCACCAGGCCGGCCAGGCGCCGCAGCCAGGGATGGCGGGTGATGGTCCGCAGTTCGTCCGCCGCCCAGCCCATGAGCAGCAGATTGGGCAGAGTCCCCAGCCCGAAGGCCAGCAGCAGCAGGGCGCCCTGGACGGGGCCGCCGGCGGCCAGGGCGGAAACCAGCATGCTGTAGACCAGGCCGCATGGGAGCCAGCCCCAGATCAGGCCCGCCGCGAGGGCCTGGCCGGCGGAACGGACGGGCAGCAGCCTGCCCAGGCGGGGCTGGATCCGCCGCCACAGGCCGCCGCCCAGCCGCTCGATGGCCAGCACCGACTGGTTCAGGCCGGCCAGGTAAAGCCCCAGCAGGATGAGGACGACCTGGGCAAGGCCGAACAGGGCCTGCTGCACCGGCAACAGACTGTCGGAGAGGAAGGCCGCGGACCCCGCCAGTCCGGCCAGGCCACCGGCCAGGGCATAGCCGGCCAGCCGGCCGGCGTTGTAGGCAAGATGCAGGATGAAAGGCGCCCGCGGGCGTCCATTCTGGAAGGACAGGGCGGTCACGATGCCGCCGCACATGCCGACACAGTGGCCCGCCCCGAGAAAGCCGGTGACGAGGGCGGCCAGCAGGGTCAGCTCGGGCATGGGGGGCGGGTGGGTAACGCGGCCCGGCTCGGCGAGCCGGGAAGCCGTGGCCGGCCTACTCGCACAGCATCCCGCTCGCCACCCAGGCCTGCACGTCTCGGGCCCAGTCCGACGACCCGCCGGGCACCGGGGGGAAGCGTCCGCCCGGGGTCATGCCGCTGTCCAGAGCCCAGCGGATCCGGACATCCGTCAGGAGATGCCGGGCCAGGGCGGCATTGGGATCGGCGCCGGAGATGTTGCGCTTGATCTGCTGGCAGGTCTCGGCCGGGCCCAGGCCGGAGAAATCCAGACGCTCGCCGGGCGCCATCCATTCACCCCGGGCCAGGCCGGTGACGTGGGGGGTATGGCAGTTGTCGCACAGATACCGGGAGCGGTGGGAGGTATAGGCCCGGCCGTTGGCCCGGCGGCTGTTGAACTGGTGGCATTGCAGGCAGCGCGGATGCTGGAACTTGGCATAGAGCGCATCGGCGAAGCGGACCGGCTCCCCCGCCGGGGCACTCAGGGGAAGCAGCAGGGCCAGCAGGCAGGCCAACTTCCCGCTCATGGCCGGGCGTCTTCCACAGTCACGAAGATGTCCCGGTAGGCCGCATAGGTGGACGTCAGGGTCCAGGGCACGAACACCAGCAGACCCAGGCCGAAAGGCACCATGATGGCCAGCATGCCCACCAGGCCCAGCATCAGGCTGTAATACAGGAGGGGCCGCCAGTTCACGGCGCAGGCCCAGAGGCTCCACCACACCGCGCGGCCCGCCGGAAAGCCCTCAAAGTGGGCCAGGGCCGGCGAAAACCATGTGGCCATGAGCAGGGGCGCGAACAGAAGGGAGCCCAGACCCACGGCGGGCAGGGCGGTTTCCGCCAGGTGCCGGGCCTGTTCCGGCGTCAGATCAGCGGGATTCTGGAGCTGGCCCATCATGGCCTCCAGGTCGCCGCCCGTCGCCAGGCTCACCAGCTTGAAGACCAGCAACGCGGCTACCGCGTAGGCCACGCCAATGCCGATCAGGGCCTCCCGGCCCCGTTCCCAGCCGGCCCCGAGGAAGATGAACGTGATGGGCTCGCCGCGCTCGCCGCCCCGGCTGGCGGCCATGAAGCCGGCGACGATGAGGGGCGACAGGACGTGGACAAACAGCTTGCCCATCCAGGGCACCATGCCCAAGCCCATGAGGACCAGGAAGACCAGGGCGGTCATGCCGGTCCAGGGTATCGGGGCCAGGCGGAACAGGCGCCAGCCCTCCTTGATCCAGGCGAGTCCGGCGACAAAGGGGGGGCGGGCTATGGTGAGGTCGGGCATGGTATTTGAAATGAAAACCGCCGCGGGCGCGGCGGCTGAACGTTCAGCGTGGCGCCATCAGAATTCGTGGATCACCCACATGGGCACCTGGAAGTTGGGTGACAGGTCGTCGTAGCGCCGCATCAGGCCATCGCCCTTGTGGTCGACGAGGAAATACGGTTTTCCGTGGGGGGGCGTCACCTTGATCATGTAGAGACGTCCCTTGACGCGGAATTCCTCCACCTTGTCCTCGCCCTTCTGGACGATGGTGATCTGGGGCTCCAGGGACGGATCGACCATGCCCGGGGGCGGCGGGATATCGGGCAGGGGTTCCAATCGGGCCGGCTTGTCCTGGGCCAGGGCGGCCGGCGCGACGAGCAGGGCGAACAATAGGGCGGTGATACGCATGGCAATAATCCAGTGGGGTCTGATTCCATTGTAGCCCGGTCACAGATTGAGCAGGATTTCCCGTTCCTGGAAGGAAGGCTGAAACCCCCGGGTCTCGTAGTGGCGAAAGATGGCGGCCACCACCTGATCGGGATCGTCGATGACCTGGATGAGTTCCAGGTCGGCCGGATCGATCATGCCCTCCCGCACCAGGGTGTCCCGAAACCAATCCACCAACCCCGTCCAGAAAGCCGATTGCATGAGGATGATGGGGATGCGGCGGGTCTTGCCGGTCTGCACCAGGGTCAAAGCCTCCATCAGTTCGTCCAGGGTGCCGAAGCCGCCGGGCATGACCACATAGGCGCTGGCGAACTTCACGAACATGACCTTGCGGGCGAAGAAATGCCGGAAGGTCTGGCTGATGTCCTGGTAGGGGTTGGCGTGCTGCTCGTGGGGCAGCTGGATGTTGAGGCCGACGCTGGGCGACTTGCCGAAGTAGGCGCCCTTGTTGGCCGCTTCCATCACGCCCGGCCCGCCCCCGGAAATCACCGCGAATCCGGCATCCGACAGCTTGCGGGCGACGGTTTCGGTGAGCATGTAATAGGCCGAGTCGGGCTTCACCCGGGCGCTGCCGAAAACGCTCACCGCCGGGCGGATGGGGGCGAGACGTTCGGTGGCCTCCACGAATTCGGCCATGATCTCGAACATGCGCCAGGATTCCCGGGCCGACAGCCGGGCTTCCTGGCTGCCGCCCGGGTCGTACTGGACGGGTATCTTGGGTTTGCTCATGGCCGTCAGCGCCGGAATGGGATGCCGGGATTGTAGCCCCGGCATCGGACGAGCCAAGCCACGCCGCATACAATGCGCCATCCTCCCGGAGGTTCCATGCCCCCTACCCTTCTCCTGGTGGACGGCTCGTCCTATCTCTACCGGGCCTTCCACGCCTTGCCCGACCTGCGCAGCGCCGACGGCTTTCCCACCGGAGCCATGCACGGCGTCATCGCCATGCTCAGGAAACTGCGGAAGGACTATCCCAGCGCCTACGCCGCCTGCGTGTTCGACGCCAAGGGCAAGACCTTCCGGGACGACTGGTACCCGGACTACAAGGCCCATCGCCCCCCCATGCCGGACGACCTGGCCCGGCAGATCGCCCCCCTGCACGACGCGGTGCGCGCCCTGGGCTGGCCCCTGCTGATGGTGGAGGGGGTGGAGGCGGACGACGTCATCGGCACCCTCACCCACCAGGCGGAGGCGGCGGGCATGGACGCCGTGGTCTCCACCGGCGACAAGGATCTGGCCCAACTGGTGACGGGCAAGGTGCGCCTCATCAACACCA
>DAOQNK010000134.1:0-6389 GCA_035332045.1 Thiobacillaceae bacterium
AAGATCAACCACGATCTGGTCGCCAACATCTGCGAGCGTCCTTCCGTCGTGGCCCGCTGTCCCGTGGCCGCCATCCGTCCCGCCTTGGTGAATGGCAAGCCCTCCCTTGAGGTGGACGAGAAGAAGTGCATCTGCTGCGGCGCTTGCTTCCCTCCCTGCCCGCCCATGCAGATCAACGACCCGGAGCACTCCAAGATCGCCATCTGGGTTGGCGGCAAGAACTCCAACGCCCGTTCCCGCCCCACCTTCCACAAGCTGGTGGCCGCCGGCCTGCCCAACAACGCCCCGCGTTGGCCCGAGGTTAGCGAGGTGGTCAAGAAGATCCTGGCGGTCTACAAGGCCGACGGTCGGCCCTGGGAGCGTATTACGGACTGGATCGACCGGATTGGCTGGCCCGCCTTCTTCGAGAAGACCGGCTTGCCCTTCACCAAGTACCACATCGACAACTGGCGTGGTGGTCGTAACAGCCTGAACGCTTCCGCCCACATCCGCTTCTGACCCACGTCATCGGCCAATTCCCGGAGAGAGCCGGGATTTGGCCGAGACGGATATTCGGAGATAGGGATAGACAAATGAAATTTGGTATTTTGGTTAACGAAGGTCCTTATCAGCACCAGGCCGCCGATTCCGCCTACATGTTTGCCAAGGCGGCCGTCGCCAAGGGACATGAAGTCTTCCGCGTGTTCTTCTATCACGACGGCGTGAACAACGCTTCTCGCCTGACCGTGCCGCCGGCTGACGACCGCAACATCGTCAACCGCTGGGCGGCCCTGGCCGAAGAGCACAAGATCGACATGGTGGTCTGCATTGCCGCAGCCCAGCGTCGCGGCATGATGGATGACAACGAATCCAAGCGTCAGGGCAAGGATGCAAGCAACATTCATCCGGCCTTCCGCATCTCCGGCCTGGGCCAGTTGGTCGAGGCGGGGATCGAATGTGACCGCCTGGTTGTGTTTGGCGATTAAGGGGATTTGAGATGTCCGACGAAATGGATATGGAAGAAGGCGGCGCGATCAAGAAGTTCATGTTCGTGAACCGCAAGGCCCCCTACGGCACCATCTATGCCCTGGAGAGCCTCGAAGTGGTGTTGATCTCCGCGGCGTTCGAGCAGGATGTCAGCCTGGCTTTCGTGGATGACGGCGTGTATCAGTTGATGAAGAACGTCAACACCGAAGGCGTCGAAATGAAGAACTTCTCCAAGACCTACCGGGCTCTGGAGGGGTACGACATCGAGAAGCTTTACGTCGAAAAGTCCTCCATGGAGGCGCGCGGCCTCACCGAGGACGACCTGATCGTGGATGTGACCCTGCTCGACAGCGCCGAAATGGCTGGCCTCATGGCCGAGCAAGACGTGGTCATCAGCTTCTGAGGGATAAGAACATGCTGCATATCGTCAACAAGTCGGCCACGGAGCGGAACTCCCTGGAGAGCTGCTTGCGCCTGGCCACCAAAGGTTCCGCCGTATTGCTCATCGAGGACGCCGTTTATGCGGCCACCAAGGGTGGCGTCGCGGCGGCGAAGGTCCAGTCGGCCATGGCCGATGTTCAGATCTACGCCCTGGGTCCCGATCTCGAAGCGCGCGGCATGGCCGCCCGTGTCCTGGACGGGGTGAAAGTCGTGGATTACGGTGGATTCGTTGATCTCGTCAGCGAGCACAACAACTGCCAGTCCTGGTTGTAATTTTTCTCACTTAAGGAGTGCGCTATGCCCATGGTTGAAGTTGCCGGCAAAACTATCGAAGTCGATGAGGAAGGCTACCTGACCAATCTGGCCGATTGGAACAAGGATGTCGCCGACTACCTGGCCAAGGAAGAAAAGGTCGACATGACCGACAGCCACTGGGAAGTGGTCAGCTTCTTGCGCGAATACTACGAGGAGTATCAGATCGCTCCCGCCGTGCGCGTGCTGACCAAGGCTGTCGCCAAGAAGCTCGGTCCGGACAAGGGCAACAACAAGTACCTGTACGAGTTGTTCCCCTACGGTCCCGCCAAGCAGGCCTGCAAGATCGCCGGCCTGCCCAAGCCGACCGGCTGCATCTGATCCATCGTTGATGATCGGGCCCGGCGGGGCGTACCCGCCGGGTGGCCGTGCAAGTGTGGTAATTCCGGTTAGGCCGGAGAGGACCGCTTTACCCGCAATATCGATCCGCTCGACACGTAGAGGAACGGATGACTTCGCTGACGGTTTTTTACACTGGCCTGTATTACTTTGCCGCTCTCGTGCTGTTTGGCGGGGTAGCCTATCGTATTTTTGAATACGCCCGCACGCCCGCTCCCCTGAAGATTCCCACCACCCCGGCGCCCACCACGCGCTCCGGTGTGGCCCTCCGGATGGCGCGCGAAGTCGTGCTGTTCGAATCCCTGTTCAAGTCCAACAAATGGATCTGGGTGTTCGGCTGGCTGTTTCATGTGGGCCTGGCCCTGGTCCTGTTGCGCCATGCCCGTTACTTCCAGGCGCCGGTGTGCGACCTGGTGGAATTCATCCAGCCCTTCGGCAAGTATGCCAGCTTCGCCATGGTGGCCGGTCTGGCCGGCCTCTGGGCCCGCCGCTTCCTGGTGGACCGGGTGCGTTACATCTCCACGCCTTCTGACCATCTGATCCTGGCCCTGCTTCTCGGTATCGGCTTGTCAGGCATGATGATGACCTTCGTGGCCCACACCGATATCGTGGCCCTCAAAGCCTTCACCCTTGGTCTGGTGACCTTTGATTGGCACCCCATGCCCGCGGACGGTGTGTTGATGGCCCATCTGTTCCTGGTGGCCCTGCTGATGATCATCTTCCCCATCAGCAAGTTGCTGCATGCGCCCGGCATCTTCTTCAGCCCGAGCCGCAACCAGGCAGACAACCCGCGCGAACACCGCCACCTCGCGCCCTGGGCCGCCGCCCTGGAACGCGACAAGGCATAAGTCCGGTCGCCAGACTGAAACTACTGAGCTTAGAGAGATAAGGAGCGAACGTGGCCGGTCCCGAGTTCGAAGTCCCCACGCTGACGGAATTCACGGAAGTTCCCAAGGTGAAGGAAGGCGCCATGGCGCACCTGAAGTCCTTCATCGCGGCCGAAGCATCCCAGTCCTACCTGGGTTATCCCCACAAACTGCCTGAGGACTGGAAGGAACGCGCCCTGGACCGCATGGGCCAGGTACTGAAGAAGTTCCGCTCCGTGCGGGTCTTCTTGGACGCCTGTGTGCATTGCGGCGCCTGTACGGACAAGTGCCACTACTTTTTGGGTACGGGCGACCCCAACAACATGCCGGTGGCGCGTCAGGACCTGATGCGCAAGGTCTACCGCCGCTACTTCACCCTGCCCGGCAAGATCGCGCCTTGGCTGGTGGGTGCGGAAGACCTCACCGAGGACACGCTGAACAAGTGGTACAACTACTACCACCAGTGCTCCGAGTGCCGTCGCTGCTCCGTGTTCTGCCCCTACGGCATCGACACGGCCGAGATCACCATGGCGGGCCGGGAAATCCTGAACTACGTGGGCATCGGTCAGAAGTACTCCAGCGAGATCCTGGTCAAGGTCCAGAAGATCGGGAACAACCTCGGTCTGCCCGGCCCCGCCCTGGAAGACACCCTGGCGGGCCTTGAGGAGGACATCGAAGCCGACACGGGCGTGCCGGTGAAGATGCCCCTGGACGTGGAAGGCGCGGAAATCCTGCTGGTGACACCCTCCGCGGATTTCTTCTCCGAGCCCCACGTTGAATCCCTCATCGGCTACGCCAAAGTATTCCACGCCGCCGGTGTGTCCTGGACTCTGTCGTCCAAGGCTTCCGAGGCCGGTAACTTCGGCCTGTTCAACGGCAACTACGAAACCATGCGCACCGTGGCCATGCGTATTCGCGACGCCGCCCTGGAACTGGGCGTGAAGCGCATCATCGTGGGCGAGTGCGGCCACGCCTGGCGTGTCGCCTACGCTTACTGGAACACCCTCACCGGTATCGGCTGGGGCGGCGACGATCCCTTCGCCAAGAAACTCCAGGACCAACTGGACATGCGCTATCCCCAGCCCATGCACATCTGCGAATACACCTGGGATCTCATCCAGCAGGGTGTGTTGAAATTCGACAAGTCCCTCAACGACGACAGGGTCATCACCTTCCACGATTCCTGCAACGTGGCCCGGGGTTCCCGCATGGGCAACGAACCCGGCGGTCAGTTCGCCATTCCGCGCAACATCATCATGGCCGTGGCCAACAATTTCCACGACATGCCCGAGGGCACCATTGGTGAGGCCACCTTCTGTTGCGGGGGCGGAGGCGGCATGTTGACGGATGACCTGATCGAGGCCCGGGTCAAGGGCGCGTTGCCGCGCATGAATGCCTACAACAACGTGGTGCAGAAAAATGGAGTGAACTTTCTGGCGTTGATCTGCGCCATCTGCAAGGCCCAATTCACCAAGGTCCTGCCCTATTACGGGTTCGACCGGGGCATGGTCGGTGGCGTGCACCAGCTGGTAGGCACGGCCATCAAACTGGATTGAAGTTAAGGATATTTCGCAACACATGGCGGCACGGGTTTCCGTGCCAACCCGAGTAGCAAGGTGGTTTGGCGCGCGCGCCGCACGAATTTGACGATAGGAGAGCGAAGATGGCTGTCACATCCAAGGATGTTAAGAAAACCGAAGGTCTGACCTGGCGCCGTTACAAGGATGGCGAGACTGAAGAGAACTATCGCCGTTCCCAGGAGAAAATCTTCCAGGCCAGCTGGACCCACAAGTGCCCCGAGTACGTGCACTCCACTCCGCCCTGCCAAGGTTCCTGCCCCGCCGGCGAGGACATCCGCGGCTACCTGAACATCGTGCGCGGCATCGAGAAGCCCACCGGCGGTGTCAGCTGGCAGGAATACGCCTTCCGCCGCATGACCAGCGCCAACCCCTTCCCCGCCGTCATGGGCCGTGTCTGCCCGGCGCCCTGCGAGTCCGGCTGCAACCGCAACCAGATCGAGGAAAACGTCGGCATCAACTCCGTCGAGCACTTCATCGGCAACTGGGCCCTGGCCAACAACATGGCCTTCGAGAAGCCCGCCACCGAATCCGGCAAGAAGATCGCCATCATCGGCGGCGGCCCCGCCGGCCTGGCCGCCGCCTACCAGCTGCGCCGCATGGGCCACGGCTGCACCATTTTCGACGACCACGCCGAACTGGGTGGCATGATGCGTTACGGCATCCCCGGCTTCCGGACCCCCCGCGACGTGCTGGACGGCGAGATCAAGCGCATCATCGACATGGGCGTGGAAACCCGCCTGAACTGCCGCGTGGGCACCGACGTGACCATGGCGCAGATCGAGCAGGACTTCGACGCCGTGCTGATCGCCCTGGGCGCCCAGGGTGGCCGCTCCCTGCCCGTTGACGGCGCGGATGCCCCCAACTGCGTGACCGCCATGGCCTTCCTGCGCGCCTTCAACGAAGGCCGTCTGCAACACGTGGGCAACAGGGTGGTGGTCATCGGCGGTGGCGACACCTCCATCGACGTGGCCACCGTCGCCCGCCGTCTGGGCAAGATCACCAACGCTTCCACCACCGATCTGCCCGAAATGGTGCTGGCCGGCCACGCCGCCCATGACGTGGCTTCCATCGCCGCCCGCCAGGGTGTGGAAGTGGTGCTGATCTCCCGGGCCACCATCGACAAGATGGCTGCCAACAAGCACGAAGTGGAGCAGGCCAAGGCCGAAGGCATCGAGATCATCGGCGGCGTCACCCCCGTCGCCGTGGTCAAGGGCCCGGACGGCCGCGCCACCGCCCTGCGCGTGGCCGAATTCGAGATGGTCGGCAACGAGACCAAGATCAAGGAAGGCACCGAGCGCGACATCACCGGCGACCTGATCGTTTCCGCCATCGGCCAGGCCGTGGACTTCACCGGCCTGGAGGACTTCAACAACAACAAGGGCCTGATCCGCGCCGACAAGAACTACCGCTTCCCCAACAAGCCCAACGTCTTCGTCGCTGGCGACGTGATCCGTCCCCACCTGCTGACCACCGCCATCGGCCACGCCCGCATCTGCGCCGAAGGCATCGACGCCTTCCTGAAGGGCGAGGAAGCCGACAGGCGGCCCAAGGTCGACGTGGCCCATTGGGACATGGTGCGCAAGTGGGTCGAAGCTGGCCATGACTACAAGGAGCACCATGGCCAGGACTGGGGCACTTCCGAGTGGAAGGACACCCTGCACAACTACGAGGACCGGGCCGGCCGCTACGTGATCCCGTCCACCGAGATGTTCCTGGGCCACTTCCTCAACACCCCGCGCAACCAGCGTGGCGTGACGGTGCTGGACAAGGACTCCGCCCTGGGCAACTTCGATGACCGCCTGCACGCCCTGGACGACAAGCAGGTCGTGGCGGAAGCCAAGCGCTGCATGTCCTGCGGCCTGTGCTTCGAGTGCGACAACTGCGT
>DAOQNK010000135.1:0-3665 GCA_035332045.1 Thiobacillaceae bacterium
GAAGCGGAAAGCAAGCGCCTGGGCAAATCGCTATTGGGCGACAACAACCCCATGTTCGTACGGGCCACCGCCCTGGTCACCAACCTCTCGGTGCATTTCAAGTGGGGGCAGGAATCCTCCCTGGCCTGGGTCACCCGTCTGGATACCGGCAAGCCGGCGGCGGGAGCCAAGATCGCGGTGCGCACCTGCAAAGCCGCCCTCATCGCCGAAACCGTCACCGATGCCAACGGCCTGGCCCTGATTCCCGGCAAGCTGCCCGATCCGCGCAACGCCGACGACTACGCCTGCCCCCTGTTCGTCAGCGCCCGCCTGGGTGACGACCTGAGCTTCGCCCGGTCCGACTGGAACGAAGGCATCGAAACCTGGCGCTTCGGCCTGCCCCAGGATTGGGGCCGGGACAGCCGCATCGCCCACAGTGTCCTGGACCGGACTCTGTTCCGGCCTGGTGACACGGTGCACATGAAGCACATCCTGCGGGACAAGCAGGCAAGCGGCCTGGCCTACCCCGCCAAGACCCCGCGCACGCTGCTCATCGAGCACGAGGCCAGCCAGCAACGCTGGTTCCTGCCCCTGACCTGGAAGCACGGCGCTGCCGAGACCCCATGGACGGTACCGCCCGGCGCCAAGCGCGGCGACTATCGTCTGCGCCTGGTGGACAAGGCCATTCAGGCCGACACGCCTCCGGAGCAGTTGGAAGCACTGGAGGGCCTGGACAGCGGACGCTTCAGCGTTGGCGATTTCCGGGTGCCCCTCATGAAAGCCAGCCTTGACCCGTCCCGAAGCCAATGGGTGGGTGCCGGCCCCGCCGAATACGACGTTGCCGTGGGCTACCTCAACGGCGGCGGCGCCAAGCACCTCCAAGTCAAATTACGGGCCCAGCTGGAGCCCAGATTCAACGTGGAATTCGAGGAGTATCCCGAGTTCGAATTCGCTCAGCGCAAAGACCTCGACAACGGCCAGCAGGAAGGCGTGGCCGTCCCGCTGCCCGTCGACCCCCTCACCCTGGATGCCAGCGGCGCCGGCCGCGCCCGCCTGGACAAGCTGCCCGCCCTGGCCATGCCCCACAAGCTGCGCCTGGAACTGGAATATGCCGACCCTGCCGGAGAAATCCAGACCGTCAGCCGCCTGATGCCGTGGTGGCCGGCGGACGTGGTCATCGGTCTCAAGAACGACCATTGGGCCAAGGCGGGCCCCGCCCGGGTTCTGGAATTCCAGGTCGTCACCCCCGATGGCAAGCCGGCCGCTGGCGCGCCCGTGGACGTCAAGCTCGCCCTGCGCCAAATCCTTGCCCACCGGGTGCGCCTGGCCGGGGGGTTCTACGGCTACCGGCAGGAAACCCGGGAGCGTCCCCTGGACGCGACCTGCACCGGCAAGACCGACGCGAAGGGGCGCTTTGCCTGCAGCGTGAAAACCGACCAGGGAGGCGAAGTGCGGGTGGAAGCCATGGCTCGGGACCCGGCCGGCCGGACGGCGCTCAGCCATCACAGTTTCTGGGTCGCCGGCAAGGAAGCATGGGGATTCAGCCAGGACAATCACGACCGCATCGACCTCATTCCCGAACAGAAGCGCTACGAGCCCGGCCAGAACGCCCGCTTCCAGGTGCGCATGCCCTTCCAGACGGCCACCGTGCTGGTGACGGTGGAACGGGAAGGCATCCTCGAAGCCCGGGTGGTGGAACTCTCCGGCAAGGCACCGGTGATCGAGCTGCCGGTGAAGGCCGCCTGGGCTCCCAACGTCTTCGTCTCCGCCCTGGCCGTGCGTGGCCGCAACGACGCGGTCAAGCCCACCGCCCTGGTGGACCTGGGCCGGCCCGCCTTCAAGTTGGGGCTAGCGGGCATCCAGGTAGGGGGCAAGGGCAACACCCTGGACGTGGAGGTGAAGACCGACCGCTCCACCTACGCCATCCGGGAGAAGGCGAAGGTGAGGATCAAGGTGCGCGGCGCCGACGGCAGCCTGCCCCCCGCCGGCACCGAGGTCACCCTGGCCGCCGTGGACGAGGGCCTGCTGGAACTGGCCCCCAACGAGAGCTGGAAGCTGCTGGAGGCCATGCTGGCGCCCCGGGGCTACAGCCTGAAGACCTTCACCGCCCAGATGCGGGTCACCGGCAAGCGCCACTTCGGCAAGAAGGCCCTGCCCGCCGGCGGTGGCGGCGGCAAGCTGCCCACCCGGGAACTGTTCGACACCCTCTTGTTCTGGCAAGCCAGCCTGCCCGTGGACGCCAAGGGCGAGGCCAGCGCCGAAGTGCCCCTCAACGACAGCCTCACCGCCTTCCGCCTCGTCGCCGTGGCGGCTTCGGAGAACCGCTTCGGCAGCGGCCGGGCCAACATCCGCTCCACCCAGGACTTGCAGCTCATCGCCGGCCTGCCGCCGGTGGCCCGGGAGGGCGACCGCTTCCAGGCCGCCTTCACGGTGCGCAACGGCAGCGACCGGGGCATGAAGGTGGAGGTGCGCGCCGAAGCCAGCGGCCTCAAGGATCTGCCCGCCCGCACCCTGGAGCTGATCGCCGGCGAGAGCAAGGAAATCACCTGGCCGGTGACGGTGCCCGACAGTGCGACCGAAATCGCCTGGACCCTCCACGCCCGGGAACTGGACGGCAAGCTCAAGGATGCCCTCAAGACCAGGCAGCGCATCGAGCCCGCCCTGCCCCTGCGCATCCAGTCCGCCAGCCTGCAACGCCTGGACAAGCTGCTGGACATTCCCGTGGCCGCCCCCGCCGGCGCCAGCAGGGCGGAACTGCGCGCCACCCTGGCGGCCAGCCTGCTCGACGGCCAGACCGCCCTGCGCGACTACATGCGCCGCTATCCCTTCGCCTGTCTGGAGCAACAGGCCTCCAAGGCGGTGTCCACCCGGGACGAGAAACTCTGGCAAGGCATGGCCGCCAACCTGCCCGCCTACCTGGCGGACAACGGCCTGGCCAACTTCTTCCCCGGCAACGGCCGCGGCAGCGTGAGCCTCACCGCCTACCTGCTGGCCCTCTCCCAGGAGGCCGGCTGGAGCCTGCCGCCGGATGCCCGGGCGCGCATGGAACGGGCCCTGGCGGACTACCTGGAAGGCCGCCTGGAGGTCGCCCGGCCCGCCTGGGAACAGGCCCTGCCGCCCCGCCTGGCGGCCCTCGCCGCCCTGGCCCGGGCCGGCAAGGCCACCCCCGGCCAATACGCCACCGTCAAGCCCGAGCCCCGGCTATGGCCCACCTCGGCGCTGGTGGACTGGCTGGATGCGCTGCGCTTCGGCCCCGCCCTACCCCAACGCGACGCCTGGCAGCGGGAGGCCCTGGAGGCCCTGGAGGCCCGCTTCACCCAGACCGGCAAACGCCTGAACCTGGCCAACGAGGAACGGGACGGCCTCTGGTGGATGCTGGCTTCCGGCGACACCAACGCCGTGCGCGCCCTGCTGGCGGTCATGGAACAGCCGGCCTGGAAGGAACGGCTGCCCAGGCTGGTCCTGGGCGTGCTGGGCCGCCAGCAGCTCAACCGCTGGAACACCACCACCGCCAACGCCTGGGGCAGCCTGGCCCTGGAACGCTACGGCCGCCTGTTCGAGGCCGAGAAGCCCACGGGCAAGAGCTACGCCGTGCTGGGCCAGGACGGCCGGGTGGTGGACTGGCAGGCCTTCCCCAAGGGCGCCACCGCCTTCCTGCCCCTGGGTTCCGAGCCGGCCAACCTGCG
>DAOQNK010000135.1:3765-6336 GCA_035332045.1 Thiobacillaceae bacterium
GCTGCCGCCCACCCGGGTGGAGGCCATGTACGCGCCGGAGATGTTCGGGGAAAGCCCCAACGGGGCGTTCGAAGTGGGACGTTGAGGCGCCTCTCCCGCCTCCGGGCGGGCGGGAAGCCCTTGCGGCTCACATCGCCATGGGCAGCAGAAACACCAGCACCACGTTGGACAGGCCCAGCACCAGGTTGGTCATGACCAGCTTGCGGATCAGGTTCAGCGCCTGGCCGCCGGCGGGCCAGTTCTCGGCCGCCACCGCCTGTTTCAGGCGCGGATAAGGCACGAAGAAGATGAAGGCAAAGATGAGGGACATCAAATAGCCGATGCCCACCATGATGTGGATGTGCACCGGCAGGCTCGCCATGCCGCCCATGCCCAAGACGATGGCCTGGCCTGTGCCGATCAGCGCCAGCACCGAGAGCCAGACCCAGGGAAAGAACCGGCCGAAGACGCCATTCCAGAGCTTCAGGCGCTGAGGCGGCTCCAGTTGGGCCATGACCACGGGTCGCAGGCAGTTATGGGCGAAGAACATGCCTCCTACCCAGACCACGGTGGCGAGTATGTGCAACAGATTCAACACTTGCATGGCAATCCCCCTTCACTACGGTTATTCAACAATCTCCCCCCAGGCATGGGGGCTCAAGCCGCCATGCGCACCGCGTCCTCCACGTCCACGGCCACCGGCCGCGACACGCCGGGCTCCGGCATGGTGACGCCCACCAGGTTCTGGGCCATCTCCATGGTGATGCGGTTGTGGGTGATGAACAGAAACTGGGTCTCCGAGGACATCTTCTTCACCAGGTTGCCGTAGCGCTCGGTGTTGCTGTCGTCCAGGGGCGCGTCCACCTCGTCCAGCAGGCAGAACGGCGCCGGGTTGAGGCGGAAGAAGGCGAACACCAGGGAGAGGGCCGTCAGGGCCTTTTCGCCGCCGGAAAGCAGGTGAATGGAGCTGTTCTTCTTGCCCGGCGGCTGGGCCAGCACGGTGAGGCCCGCGTCCAGGATCTCCTCGCCGGTGAGGATGAGCTGGGCCTCGCCGCCGCCGAACAGCTCGGTGAACAGGTTCTTGAATTCCTTGCTGACCCGGTCGTAGGTCTCCTTCAGTCGGGCGCGGGTCTCCGCGTCGATGCGGCGGATGGCCTCTTCCAGGGTGTTGGCGGCGGTCTCCAGGTCCTCCGCCTGGGCATCCAGGTATTGCTTGCGCTCCTGGGCCGCCTTCAGTTCGTCCAGGGCGGCCATGTTGACGGGCCCCAGGGCGGCGATGTCCGCCTCCAGCCGGGCCAGGTCGTTCTTCAGCCAGGTCTCGCTCCGGGCGGCGAGGCCGGCGGTCTGGGCGCGGGTTTCCAGTTCCTCCAGGTCCACGCCTTCCAGTTCCTCGGTATAGCGGGCCTCCAGCAGGTGGGCTTCCTGGAGCTTGAGCTCCAGGGCCATGAGCTTTTCCTTGAGGGGCTCCAGGGCGTGCTCGGTGGCCAGGCGGCCGGATTCCAGTTCGCGCAGGGCGGCATTGGCACCTTCCAGGGCTTCCCGGGCGGCGGTGAGGGCGGCCTCGGCCTGCTGGCGCTTCTCCAGGGCCGCATCCAGCAAGGCCAGGGTGGGGGTTTCCTGGGCCTGGCCCAGTTCCGCCTCCAGGCGCTCCAGGGTGCGGGCCAGATCGTCCAGGGTGCGCAGGGCGCGGCCCTTGCGCTCTTCCAGGTCCTTCAGGCGGGCCCCCAGGGAACGCACCAGGAAAGCCGCCTCCTGGGCTTCCCGCTCGGCCCGGCGCTGGCTTTCCCGCACCATGTGCAGTCTCTGGTCGGCGGCCTGGCGGGCGGCCCGGGCCTCATCGAGGCGCGCCTTCGCCGTGTCGTATTCCATCTGGGCTTCCTGGTGGCGCTCGCCGGCGTCGTTCCAGGCCGCCTCTTCCTCGCCCATGCGCTCGTAGAGCTCGTCCAGTTCCCGGGTGATCTGGGCCCGGCGCTCTTCCACCCGGCGCACCGCCTCCTGGCCCCGGATCACTTCCACTTCCAGCAGGTGGACCTGTTCCTGGGCCTGGGCCAGTTGGGTGCCGAGGGCTTCCCCCTGGCGGCGGGCGGCCTGCAGGGCCTGTTCCGCCTGGAGCACTTCTTCCCCGACCTCCTCGGCGCCGGCCCGGGCCAGCTCCAGGCTAGCTTCCAGGTTCTCGATCTCCCGGGCCCGGGCCAGCAGGCCGTGATGCCCCTTCTCCGGGGCGTTGAAGATCAGGGTGTCGCGGCTGACGCGATGGCCGTCCCGGGTGGCGATGTAGGCGCCGATGGGCAGCCGCTCCCGCTGGGCCAGGGCGTGGGCCAGGCTGTCGGTGGCATAGGCCAGGGCCAGCCGGTCGGCCAGGAAACGGGCCACCAGGGGATCGTCGGTGTGGATGAGATCGGCCAGGGGATGCAAGTCCCCCTCCCCCGCCGGCATGGCGGTGAGGGACACCGCCCGCTCTTCCTGGGATCGAGGGGGCAGCAACAGTTCGAAACGGGCTTCCGGCGGCGCCTCCGCCCATGCCTCCCGGGCTTCCACCGCCAGGGCCGCCATGGCTTCGCCCAGGGCCGCTTCCACGGCGGTCTCCCAGCC
>DAOQNK010000136.1:0-6294 GCA_035332045.1 Thiobacillaceae bacterium
TCCCGGCGGATGTTGCGGATGGCGACCTTGCCGCCCTCGGCCTCGCCGCGCACCACTTTCACCAGTTCCTTGCGCCGCTCTTCGGTCATGGCCGGGATGGGCACCCGCACCAGCTCGCCCACGGAAGCGGGGTTGAGACCCAGGTCGGAATCGCGGATGGCCTTTTCGATGGCGGAGGCCATCTTCTTCTCCCAGGGCTGGACGCCCAGGGTGTGGGGATCGATGACGCTGATGTTGGCCACCTGGCTGATGGGCATGGGGCTGCCGTAGTAGTCCACCTTGACGTGGTCCAGGATGCCGGCATGGGCGCGACCGGTACGCACCTTGGTGAACTCCACGCGCAGGGCCTCCACGGACTTCTTCATCTTGTCTTCGGCGGATTTCTTGATGTCGGCGATCATCTTTGTCTCCTCGATTAGAGCACCACGCGGGTGCCTTCCGGCTCGCCCAGCACCACGCGCTTGAGGGCGCCGGGCTTGAAGATGCTGAACACGGCCAGGGGCAGCTTCTGCTCCCGGCACAGGGCGAAGGCGGCGGTATCCAGCACGCCCAGGTTCTTGGCGATGGCCTCGTCGAAGGTGAGGCTCTCGTAGCGGGTGGCCGTGGGGTCCTTCTTGGGGTCGGCCGTGTAGACCCCGTCCACCTTGGTGGCCTTGAGCATCAAGTCGGCGCCGATCTCGGCGCCGCGCAGGGCGGAAGCCGTGTCCGTGGTGAAGAAGGGGTTGCCGGTGCCGCCCCCGAAGATCACCACCCGGCCGGCCTCCAGGTGCCGCACCGCGCTGTCCCGCTCGAAGGGCTCGCCCACGTGGGCGATGGTGACGGCGGTCTGCACCCGGGCCTCGATGCCCACCGACTGTAGCGCGTCCTTCAGGGCCAGGGCGTTCATCACCGTGGCCAGCATGCCCATGGAATCGGCGGTGGCCCGGTCCATGCCAGACAGAGCGCCGGTGGCGCCCCGGAACAGGTTGCCGCCCCCCACCACGATGCCCACCTCGGTGCCCAGATCCACCACTTCCTTGATCTGGCCGACGATGCCGGCCATGGTCTCGGCGTTGTAGCCGAAGGCGTCAGCCCCCATGAGGGCCTCGCCGGAGAGCTTGAGCAGGATGCGGGTGATGGCGGCCATGGCGGCTTAGACCTTGGCGGCGGCGGCCACTTCGGCGGCGAAGTCGGTGACCTTCTTCTCGATGCCTTCGCCGACGATGAACATCTTGAAGCCGTGGCACTGGGAACCCTTGGACTTCAGCACCTGGTCCACGGTCTGCTTGTCATCCTTGACGAAGGGCTGGGACAGCAGGGTGACTTCCTTGAGGAACTTCTGCACGGTGCCCTCGGCAATCTTTTCCAGCATGGCTTCCGGCTTGCCGGCTTCCTTGGCCTTCTCGATGGCGACGCGGCGCTCGGTGTCGATCAGTTCCTGGGAGACGCCGGAGGCGTCCAGGGACTTGGGCTTGGAGGCGGCGATGTGCATGGCGATGTCCTTGGCGATGGCCTCGTCGCCGGACACGTCAACCAGGACGCCGATCTTGTTGCCATGGATGTAGCTGGCGAACTTGCCGGTGGCGGCCTCGCGCACGAAGCGTCGGATGCTCATGTTCTCGCCGATCTTGCCCACCAGCTCGGTGCGCGTCTCTTCCACGGTCTTGCCGTTCAGGGGCATGGCGGAGAGGGCGGCCACGTCGGCGGGGTTCTGGTTCAGCACCATGTCGGCCAGGGACTTGGTCAGGGCCAGGAAGTCGTCGTTCTTGGCGACGAAGTCGGTCTCGCAGTTCACTTCCACCATGGCGGCGGACTTGCCGTCGGCGCTGATGACGATGGCCACCACGCCCTCGGCGGCGACACGGCCGGCGCTCTTGGCGGCCTTGTTGCCGAAGCGTACGCGCAGGATTTCCTCGGCTTTTTGCATGTCGCCGGTGGCCTCGGACAAAGCTTTCTTGCAGTCCATCATGGGCGCGTCGGTGCGCTCACGCAGTTCCTTGACCATGGAGGCGGTGATTTCAGCCATTTCTAACTCCTGTTTTCCGTATTGAAAAACGCCCCGGTGAGCGGGGCGTCATGAATCATTTCCGATGACGACCGGGCATTGCCGGCCGGTACTCACGCCGCGCTGGCTTCGCCGGCGTCCTCGACTTCCACGTACTCGTCCTGGCTCTCGGCCACCATCTCCTCGATGACCTGGGCCTTGCCTTCCAGGATCGCGTCGGCGATGCCGCGGGCGTAGAGGCGGATGGCCCGGTTGGAGTCGTCGTTGCCGGGGATGATGTAGTCCACGCCGGCAGGGGTGTTGTTGGAGTCCACCACGCCGATGACCGGAATGCCCAGCTTGTTGGCCTCGGTGATGGCGATCTTCTGGTAGCCCACGTCCACCACGAACAGGGCATCGGGCAGACGCTCCATGTCCTTGATGCCGCCCAGGCTGTTGACCAGCTTGTCGTACTCGCGCTGGACGTGCAGGGCTTCCTTCTTGGAGAGGGAGGCGGTGTCGGCCAGTTGGGCCTCCATGTCCTTCATGCGCTTGACCGACTGCTTGACGGTCTTGAAGTTGGTGAGCATGCCGCCCAGCCAGCGGTGGGAGATGAAGGGCATGCCGCAGCGGCTGGCTTCCTCGCCCATGATCTCGCGGGCCTGACGCTTGGTGCCGACGAACAGGATGGAGCCCTTGTTGGAAGCCAGACGACGGGCGAAGGCCGCCGCCTCGTTGAACATGGGCAGCGTCTTTTCCAGGTTGATGATGTGGATCTTGTTGCGATGGCCGAAGATGAAGGGGGCCATCTTCGGGTTCCAGTAGCGGGTCTGGTGGCCGAAATGGACGCCGGCCTCGAGCATTTGACGCATGGTCACGGACATGAAACGACTCCTTGGTTAAGGTTGAGCCTCCATCCGCGAAGAACTCCGCCAGTCCATGCGGAGCACCTTAACGGGCGCGGATGTGTGGATTTCGCCGGTCCGGCGGGATGCCGAACGCAAAGCGCGTGGATTCTAGCAGCGGGGCGTGGTTGAGACAAGCTGGAAGGGATCAGTCGTCCTGTTTGCCAGCGGTCCTGTCGAGTTGCCGCAGGTGGGCCAGGCGCTCTCCGATCCGAGCTTCCAAGCCCCGGGGCGTGGGCTGGTAGAACTGAGGGTCCCGGGGCAGTTCGTCGGGGAAATAGCGCTCGCCGGCGGCATAGGCTTCCGGCTCGTCGTGGGCGTAGCGGTACGCCCGGCCGTAGCCCAGTTCCTTCATGAGCTTGGTGGGGGCGTTGCGCAGGTGCACCGGTACCGGCCGGGAGCCATCCTCGGAAACGAAGCGCCGGGCCGCGGCGAAGGCGGTGTAGACGGCATTGCTCTTGGGGGCGCAGGCCAGGTAGATGACCGCCTGGGCCAGGGCCAGTTCGCCCTCCGGGCTGCCCAGGCGCTCGTAGGTGACCACGGCCTCCAGGGCGGTGGTCAGCGCCCGGGGGTCGGCCAGGCCCACGTCCTCCACGGCCATGCGCAGGAGGCGCCGGCCCAGGTAGAGGGGATCGGCGCCGCCGTCCAGCATGCGGGTGAACCAGTACAGGGAGGCGTCGGGATTGGAACCCCGCACTGACTTGTGCAAGGCGGAAATCTGGTCGTAGAAGGCATCGCCGCCCTTGTCGAAACGGCGCCGGGAGGGCGCCAGGGCTTCGCCGACGAAGGCGGCATCGGCGCTTTCACGGCCCGCGGCCCTCATGGCGGTGGCGAGCTGTTCCAGCAGGTTGAGCAGGCGGCGGCCGTCGCCGTCGGCCTGGGCCTGCAACAGCGTCCTTCCCTCGTCCTCCAAGGCGATACCCAGCCCGCCCAGGGCCAGGGCCCGCTCCAGCAGAGCCGCCAGGCCGGTCTCGTCCAGGGACTTCAGCACGTAGACCTGGGCCCGGGAGAGGAGGGCGCCCACCACCTCGAAGGACGGGTTCTCCGTGGTGGCGCCGATGAAGGTGACCAGTCCCGATTCCACGTGGGGCAGGAAGGCGTCCTGCTGGCTCTTGTTGAAGCGGTGGACCTCGTCCACGAACAGGATGGTCTGCCGGCCCATGCCCTGGTTGACCCGGGCCCGCTCCACCGACTCGCGGATTTCCTTGACTCCCGCCAGCACCGCCGAGATCTGGATGAAGTCGGCGTCGAAGTGGTGGGCCATGAGCCGGGCCAGGGTGGTCTTGCCCACACCGGGTGGCCCCCACAGGATCATGGAATGGGGCTTGCCGGCCTCGAAGGCCAGGCGCAGGGGCTTGCCCGGTCCCAGCAGGTGATCCTGACCGATGACTTCATCGATGCGGGCCGGGCGCAGGCGCTCGGCAAGCGGGACGTTGTCCGGCGTCTTGCCGGCCTTGGCCTGGGGCGGCGGGGCGCCGAACAGATCACCGGTGTCAGCGGTCGCCAAGGATGTCCGCCCCCTTGGGCGGGGTGAAGCGGAACAGGCTGGCGCCCAGGGCGGGATTGCGTTCCAGGTTGGTGAAGCGCAGCAGGGTGGTCTGGCCGAAGTTGTCCTTCAGTTCCATGGCCTGGATGTCCTCGCCCTTGAAGCCCATGCGCACTTTCTCGAAGCTGCCTTCCTTGCTCTTGGGGGTGGCCTCGATCCAGTCCAGTCCATCCTTGGCACCGGTTTCCTTGAGGTTGAACAGCTTGGCGATGTCGTTGTCACCTGCCAGCAGGGCAGCGGGGCTGTCTCCCAGGGCCTGGTCCAGCTTGCGCACGGTGACCTGGTCCAGATCCTCGTCGTGGATCCACAGGCGCTTGCCGTCGCCAACGATGAGCTGGGAATAGGGCTTCTGGTAGACCCAGCGAAATTTCCCCGGGCGGGAGAAGAACAGGTTGCCGGTGGCTTCCTGGGTTTTGCGGCCGTTCTTGTCGATGACGGTCTGGGTGAACTGGGCCTTGAGGCCTTTGGTGCCTTCCACGAAAGCCTCCAGCCGAGCCTTGGCGTCGGCAAGGGCGGGGAGGGCGGGCAGGGTGCAGAAGAGCAGGGGAATAAGATGCTTACGAATCATGGCGGGGGGCGATCACTTCACGGTTGCCGTTGCTTTGCATGGAGGAGACGAGGCCAGCCTTCTCCATGGCCTCGATGAGCCGGGCGGCCCGGTTGTAGCCGATGCGCAGTTGCCGCTGCACCGAGGAGATGGAGGCGCGGCGGCTCTTGAGCACATAGGCCACGGCCTCGTCGTAGAGCGCGTCGGCCTCGGCGTCGCCGCCCTCGCCCTCCTCGCCCTCGTCTTCGTCCGGGCTTTCCAACACGCTTTCGTCATATTGGGGCGGCCCAAGTTCCTTGAGCCAGGCACAGACCCGGTGCACCTCGTCGTCGGAGACGAAGGCGCCATGGACCCGGGTGGGCACGCCGTGGCCCGGCGGCAGGTAGAGCATGTCGCCCTGGCCCAGGAGGGACTCGGCGCCCTGCTGGTCCAGGATGGTGCGGGAATCGATGCGGCTGGCCACCTGGAAGGCGACGCGGGTGGGGATGTTGGCCTTGATAAGGCCGGTGATGACGTCCACCGAGGGCCGCTGGGTAGCCAGCACCAGATGGATGCCGGCGGCCCGGGCCTTCTGGGCCAGGCGGGCGATGAGTTCCTCTACATTCTTGCCGGCCACCATCATCAGGTCCGCCAGTTCGTCGATGAGGACGACGATGAAGGGCAGGGGGGACAGCCGTTCGGGGCTTTCCGGGGTGATGGAGAAGGGGTTGGCCAGGGGCTGGCCGGCTTTCTCCGCGTCCTTCACCTTCTGGTTGAAGCCGGCGATGTTGCGTACCCCCAGGGCGGACATGAGACGGTAGCGCTTGTCCATCTCGCCCACGCACCAGTTGAGGGCCGAGGCGGCCAGCTTCATGTCGGTGACCACCGGAGCCAGCAGGTGGGGGATGCCCTCGTAGGTGGACAGTTCCAGCATCTTGGGGTCCACCATGATGAGGCGCACCTCGTCCGGCGTGGCTTTGTAGATCAACGACAGGATCATGGCGTTGATGGCGACCGACTTGCCGGAGCCCGTGGCACCCGCCACCAGCACGTGGGGCATGCGGGCCAGATCCACCACGATCGGGTTGCCGGCGATGTCCTTGCCCATGGCCAGGGTGAGGGGAGAGGCGTTGTCGTTGTAGACCTTGGCGGAGAGGATTTCCGACAGCCGCACCACCTGGCGCTGGTTGTTGGGGAGCTCCAGGCCCATGCAGTTCTTGCCGGGGATGGTTTCCACCACCCGGATGCTGACCAGGGACAGGGAACGGGCCAGATCCTTGCTCAGGTTGGTGATCTGGCTGCCCTTCACGCCGGAGGCGGGTTCGACTTCGTAGCGGGTGATGACCGGGCCCGG
>DAOQNK010000137.1:0-6223 GCA_035332045.1 Thiobacillaceae bacterium
TGGACAAGGTCATGACCCAGGCCCTCAAGCACGCCATGCACGAACAGCTCGCCAGTCCCTTCAACCGCCTGATCTACGACGCCGCCGTGCAGGAGGTGTTCGGCCGCTACGCCGACGGCGATGCCCTGGCGGCCGTGGCGGAAGTGGTGGAGCCGGCCCTGGGCTGACCATGCTGTCGACGCAAGCCCAGGCCGACCTGCTTGCCCTGTTGGGCGAGGCTAGAGCCTTACTCGACGAAGCTACCCGCGCCCTTTACGCCAGCGACGAGACGCCCCGCGCCTGTGTGCCGGAAGCGGTGCTGTTCCCCACCCGTCACGAGGATGTGGCTGCCCTGGTGGGCTTGGCCAACCGCCATGGTTTTCCTCTGGTGGCCCGGGGCGCCGGTTCCGGCAACGTGGGCGGCGCCCTGCCCGCGCCAGGCTCGGCGGTGGTGAGCTTCGAGTGCATGAACCGGGTCCTGGAGTTCGATCCGGCCAACCGGCTCATGGTGGTACAACCCGGTGTGGTTACCGACGACATCGACGCCCTGGCCGCCACGGCGGGCCTCATGTATGCCCCGGACCCGGGTTCCGGGGCCTACTGCCGCATCGGCGGAAACCTGGCCATGAACGCCGCCGGACCCCGTTGCGTGAAATATGGCGCCACCCGGGACCATGTTCTGGGCTTGCGGGCGGTGACCGGCAGCGGCCGGGAACTGCGGGTGGGCGGGCGCACCAGCAAGTACGCCACGGCCTATGACCTGACCCGCCTGCTGGTGGGCTCGGAAGGCACCCTGGCCCTGATCACCGAGGCCACCCTGAAGCTGGTGCCAGCGCCGGAGACGGTGGCCACCCTGCGAGTTTGCTACGCCGACAACGCCGCCGCCTGCGCCGCCGTGGTGCGGGTCATGGCCCAGCCTGTGGTGCCTTGCGCCCTGGAATTCATGGACAGCCGTTCGATCGAGGCCATCCGCGAGTACGGTGGCGCCGAAGGCCTGCCGTCGGGTACCCGGGCCGTGCTCATGGTGGAGGCCGATGGCGACCGGGACGACGTGCCCCACCAGATCGACCTGCTGGAAAAAGCCTTGCGGGGCGAGGGCCTGCTGGAGATCCAGAGCGGTTTTGCCGCCGCCGACATCAAGAACCTGTGGACGGCGCGCAAATCCCTGTCCCACGCGGTGAAGAAGATCGCCCCCCTGAAGATCAACGAGGACGTGGTGGTGCCGGTGGCGCGGCTGGCCAACCTGGTCAACGCCATCGACGCCCTGGGCCATCATCACCGGGTGCCCATCGTTAGCTTTGGCCATGCCGGCAACGGCAACCTGCACGTCAATCTCATGGTCCACCCCGACGACGACGCCGAGATGGCCCGGGCCCGGGCCTGCCGGGACGCCCTGGTGGAGGCGGTGCTGGGTCTGGGCGGCAGCCTCTCCGGCGAACATGGCATCGGCTCGGAGAAACGCCGCTACGTGGGCCGGGAACTGGACGCGGATACCCTGGCCATGATGCGTGATCTGAAGGGGCTGTTCGACCCTCGGGGCATCCTCAATCCCGGCAAGAAATTACCGGACGGGGCGTAGCGCCTGCCCCTGCCCGGGCGCCGGGGCAGACTCAGGCCGGACGCGCCGAATCTTCCTCCAGAGCCAGGTCCGGAATGTGGTTGAAGCTGATGCGCATGGGCGCCTCGTGGAGGGCGCGGAAGGCGCCGCCAAAGTAGACCGCGTCGTTGCCAAAGCGCTGGTGCAGCTTGTCCAGCACCGCATCCAGGCCGGGCACGGCCTTGGGATGGGGGGCTTCCGCTTCCGGGAACAGCGGCAGGGAGGCCTGGCTGGCCCGGGTCAGGCCCTTCAGCACCACCCCCACCTTGATGGGCTCCCGGCCCCGGGGCCGGTCCGCCCACAGGGTGTCCAGCAGGCGCAACAGCCCCAGGGTGTCGGCCATGGCGTTGAAGCGGGCCTCCGCCACCCAGGGATCCCGGTGCCGCCAGTCCACCCACACCTCGAAGCGCTGGGCCAGGAAGCCCTCCGCCCGCATGCGCCGGGCCGCTTTCTGGGTGAGCTTGGACAGCACCGCGTAGGCGCCCTGGTCATAGCGCAGGGCGGGGGGCAGCACGTGGGAATGGCCAATGCTGCCGCGTCGGGTGGGCACCACGGGCACGTCCACGCCGCGCAGGCGGTCGTATAGGCGCTCGCCTTCCACGCCGCCCCAGATGCGGCGCAGGGTGGCCCGGTCGGCCTGGCACAGGGCCTCCACGGTATGGATGCCGTAGCGCTCCAGGCGGGCCAGCATCTGGCGGCCGACACCGTGGATGTCGCCGAGCTTCAGCCGGAACAGGGCCTGGGGCAGTTCGTTCTCGTGGACTACGGTGAGGCCGTCCGGCTTCTGCATGTTGGAAGCCATCTTGGCGATGAAGCGGTTGGGGCCGATGCCCACAGAGCTGGTCAGGCATTCGCCCACCCGCTCCCGGATCTTCGCCTTCGCGGCCTTGGCCAGCCTGACCACCACCTCTTCCCGTTGCCAGCTGCCGGTGAGCTCGCATACCACCTCGTCGATGGACAGCACCTCGGTGATGGCGATGACGCTGTTCACCACGTCCATGAGCCGGTGGTGCATGTCCACGTAGACCGAGGGCCGGGCCTGGACGAAGACCACCTGGGGGCAGAGCCGGCGGGCCTCCGCCACCGTGGTGCCGGTCTTGATGCCCAGACGTTTGGCCTGGTAGCTGGCGGCAATGCAGCAGGTGGTCTCGGCCAGCACCGGCAGCACGCCCACGGGTTTTCCACGCAATTCCGGCCCCAGTTGCTGTTCCACCGAGGCGAAATAGGAATTGAAGTCGAGGAGGAGGGCGCGGAGGGTCATGGGAGTCCCGGAGTCGGGTCTATAAGCGTAGTGCGGTGCCCGGCCCCCGGCAAGTGTGAAAACGAGACTTGCCACGCCGGCCCGTCCCGGGCTAGAGCAGGCTCTCCAGGGGTCTGGGCTTGGCCACGGCGTAGCCCTGGGCGCGGCCGATGCCCATGTCCTTCAGGACGGGGAGGAGCGCCTCGCTTTCGACGAATTCCGCCACGGTTTCCATGCCCAGGGTGGTGGCAACCTTCTGGATGGCCTCGACGATGGCCAGGTTGGCCGGATCGTCCAGCATGTCCCGGACAAAGGCGCCGTCGATCTTGAGGGAATCCACCGGCAGACTTTTTAGATAGGCGAAGGAGGCCATGCCGCCGCCAAAGTCATCCAGGGCGACCCGGCAGCCCAGGGCCTTGAGTTCACGCATGAAGGCGATGGCGCGGGGAAGCTGGGAAACCGCGGCCGCCTCGGTGATTTCGAAGCTCAGCCGGCCGGGATCGATGCCCGAGGCGGCGATTTCCCGGGCCAGCGCGGCCCCGGCCTGCTCGTCCCAGAAGCTTTGTCCGGCCAGGTTGATGGCCAGTTGTAGCCCCGGATTGGCGGAATGGCGGGCCAGACGCCCCAAGGCCTGGCGAACGACCCGGAGATCCACCGCCGGCATCAGGCCGAGGCGTTCCGCGGTCGGCATGAAGACGCCGGGATAGACAAGCTGGGCCTGCCGGTCGAGCATGCGGACCAGGACCTCATAACGGACCGGGGCGGCGTCCGGTTCTCCCAGGGGCCGGATCTCCTGGGCGAAAAGGACGAAGCGGTCGTGCTCCAGGGCATCCCGGATGTCTTCGGCCAGATGGGCTTCCAGGTGCCTGGCGGGGTTTTCCCCGGGCATCGCCATGTGGATACGTCCGCGCCCCTCTTTTTTGGCGGCATAGCAGGCGGCATCGGCGGCGGACAGGGCCTCGGCGAGGGAGACGGTATCCGGGCCGACCATGGCGAGGCCGATGGACACACCCACGTCGATGGTCTTGTCCCCCCAGGAAAACCGGAACTCCCCGACGCTCTTGAGGAGCTTTCCGGCAATGTCCCGGGCCTTGTCCGGCGGGCAGTTCTCCAGCAGGGCGCCGAATTCGTCGCCCCCCAACCTGCCCAGGGTGTCGTTGCGGCGCATGCTCTCGGTGAGCAGGAAGGCCAATTGCCGCAGCAATTCGTCGCCCGCGAGATGGCCGCAGTTGTCGTTGACGGTCTTGAAGTTGTCCAGGTCCATGAACAGCAGGGCATGCTGGCCACCGTGCTCCCGGACGCCTCGCACCAGGGTTTCCAGGCGGTGTTCGAATTCCTGGCGGGAGACCAGGCCGGTGAGGCGGTCGTGGGTGACTTGCCAGCGCATCTGCCGGGCCAGTTCCCGGGTTTCGGTGACGTCGCGGAACACCATGACGACCCCGATCAGCGTGCCGTTTCTGTCCAGGATGGGCGCTGCGGAGTCATCGATGGCGTATTCCCGGCCGTCCCGGGCGATCAGCAGGGTATGGTTGGCCAGGCCCACCACCCGGCCCTCGGCGCGGCAGCGGCTTATCGGGTTGACGGCGGGCTCCCGGGTATCCTCGCCGAGCAGGACCACCACCTGTTCCACGGGCAACCCCGTGGCCGCCTGGACCTGCCAGCCCGTGAGCTTTTCGGCGACGCCGTTCATGAAGGTCACCCTGCCGTCGGCGTCGGTGGTCAGGACCGCGTCGCCGATGGAGGCCAGGGTGACCTGGGCCCGTTCCATTTCCTCGTGGAGACGGGCCTCCATCACTTTCCGCTCGGTGATGTCGGTGAGCACCAGGACCAGCCGGGTCGCGCGTCCGTCCGCATCGCGGGTCGCCTGGCCCCGCCCCAGTATCCACCGCCAGACGCCGGCCTTGTGCCAGACCCGGAAGGTGGCCTCGAAGCGTGGCGACCCCCCGTCGAGGTGGGCCTGGAATCGCGCCATGGTCTCCCGGTGGTCTTCCGGGTGGATCAGGCCGCGCCAGTCGGCCAGGCGCGCCGGGATATCCGTCGGGGTGCAGCCCAGCATCTCCGCCACGCGGGGGGATTGGTAGCCCGGACCGCCCTCCAGGTCCATGTCCCAGATGCCGTCGTTGGCGCCATGCATGGCCTGCCCGAAGCGGGCTTCGCTGGCCTCCAGCGAGACGAGCAGCCTGTTTCGCTCGCGCTCACGGGCTCGGCGCATCCCGCTGGTCCAGCCAATGCCCGTCATGCCGATCAGCCAGATGGCCAAGTGGCTCCCGCCCAGGCTCCATTCGGCCCGGGCCAGGGTTTCGAAATACGGTGCCAGAGGCAGGTTGATGCCGGTGGCGCCGCGCATGTCGCCGGTCTTGTAGCCCAGGATGCCGTGACACTTGTCGCAACCGGGCTCCATGTACATGGCGCGCAGGTAACGCAGGTAGGGCTTGCCGTCCATGTTGGCCACCGCCCAGACCTCGGTCTTCTCGCCCCGCTGGAATGCGCGCAGCTGTTCGGTTTCCCAGGGATCCGGGGCGTTGCCGGGATTGAGTTGCCGCAGGCCGGTGATCCGGCCCCGGATGCCGTATTCCTCGGTGTAGCGATCCATCATCTGGCGGAGCATGGAAGCCGGATTCAACAAGGTCAGCTGTTGGCCGTCCCGGGTGACGACGTCGCGCCCGGGGACATGGGAGAGCCAGGGCACGGACTTCTGGGTATCGGTGATGGGGACGTAGACGCCGCCATGGCTGTTGCCCCAGCGCCGGAAGGTGATGTCCTTGTTGTAATTCGCCCGGGCTTCCGCGTGGGCCTGACCCATGATCTGCTCGCGTTCCTGATGGATGTTCCAGGCCAGAGACAGACCCACGGCCAGGGTCCAGGCCAAGGCCGTGGCCCAGGCGAGTCTCTGGTGGCCCAGGAGCATGGTGTTCACCACGCCCTGCCGATGGGGGTCAGTGTTGGTCATTCGCTCCCGTCCCGCGTGACCTGCGGGGGTTTCACCGGCACCCCTCATAGGGAAGCCGCTCGCGAAACCTTGTCATGATTCACCCCGTTCTTGAGGGGGCCATGGGGTGTTTGATGGCCTGTTTTTTTCCTGCCGTGACATCCTAACCTTTTTGGCGTACCCCGCACCACCCCGGCCGCCAGGTCTGGGCGGCGGCGCGCCGCAGGCCCGACGGGCAAAAAAACCGGGCCCTGGGGCCCGGCTGGAGCGGGAGGCGCCGGTCGGCTACATGGTGGTCGCGCCGATGAGCACCAGGGTCAGCAGCAGGAAGCCGCAGAGGATGAGGATGGCCGAGAGGATGGTGGCCAGGCTCTCCACGGTCCGTGTCGGACGCTTGACGAGATACTTGTCCAGCTCCCCGGCGGCCACCAGGCGGTCGTACTCCTGGGTGTGCTCGTACTTGAATTCCTCCAGGGGC
>DAOQNK010000138.1:0-6188 GCA_035332045.1 Thiobacillaceae bacterium
ACCAGCGCAGCGCCGACATCTTCCTGGGCGTGCCCTTCAACATCGCCAGCTACGCCCTGCTGACCCTGATGATGGCCCAGGTCACCGGCCTGAAGCCCGGCGATTTCGTCCATACCCTGGGCGATGCCCACATCTACCTTAACCACCTGGAGCAGGTGAACCTGCAACTTTCCCGGGAGACCCGCGCCCTGCCCACCATGAAGCTGAACCCGGCCATCACCGACCTGTTCGCCTTCAAGTTCGAGGACTTCACCCTGGAGGGCTACGACCCCCACCCGGGCATCAAGGCACCGGTGGCGGTGTGATGGACGGCGAAGCGCTTCTGGCGTCCCGGCGCGGTCCGCGGCTCAATGTCATCGTCGCCATGGCGCGCAACCGCGTCATCGGCGTGCGCAACACACTCCCCTGGCGTCTCTCGGAGGACCTGAAGCACTTCAAGGCACTGACCATGGGCCACCACATCATCATGGGGAGAAAGACCTACGAATCCATCGGCAAGCCCTTGCCGGGGCGCACCACGGTCATCGTCACCCGGGACCCCGGCTATCGGGTGGAGGGCTGCCTGACCGCCCATTCCATCGATGCCGCCGTGGCCGCCTGCGGCGACGATCCGGAGGTCTTCTTCGTGGGCGGGGCGGAACTCTATGCCCAGGTGCTGCCCCGGGTGGAACGGTTGTACATCACCGAAATCCAGGCGGAATACGAGGGCGATGCCTGGTTTCCAACCTACGACACCAGCCAGTGGAAAGAGACGGCCCGGGAGCGGCGGACCAGTCCCGAGGGCCTGGCCTTCGACTTCGTCACCTACCAGCGCTAAGCCGGCCCCGTGCGGGCCAGGGCCAGATGGGCGGCGGCCGTCCGGGTTTCCACCCCCAGCTTTTCGAAGACGTGCTCCAGGTGCTTGTTCACCGTGCGCGGACTGGTGCCCAGGATGTCGCCGATATCCTTGTTGGTCTTGCCCTTGCTCACCCAGTAGAGCACTTCGGCCTCCCGGGTGGTGAGGCGGAAGGCGGCCAGCAGGGCGTCGATGGCCGCCGCGTGGTTCTCCTCCCGCAGCACCAGCAGCCACTCGCCTTCATGGCCTGGCCCGGCGGGATCGTGCAGGCTGGCGAGCAGGCGGCGGGATTCCCGGGCCACCACCAGGGGGGGCTCCCGGTTTTCCCGGGCGGCCGCCCGGGCCTCATGGACCCAGGCCAGGAGGCGGGGCGGCGTGCCTTGCCCCTCCATCTCGAAGTACTCCCGCAGCAGCTTGCGGGCCAGGGGCGTGGCCCAGAGCAGGCGGCCGTCCTCGGCGCGGAGGGCCGCGGTGGCCTGGCCGAAGGCATCCAGGGCGGTGCGGGCCTGCTTCATCTGGCGGGCGTTCTGCATGTGGGCGGCGATGCGGGCCAGGACCTCCGGCGGGCGGATGGGCTTGGTCACATAGTCGGCGCCGCCGGCGGCGAAGGCGGCCAGCACGTGCTCGGTCTCGGTGAGGCCGGTCATGAAGACCACGGGAATGGGCTGGGTCTGGGGGTCGGCCTTGAGCCGGCGGGCCACCTCGAAGCCGTCCATGCCGGGCATGACCGCGTCCAGCAGGATGACGTCGGGCCGGCTCTGGCGCGCCCGTTGCAGGGCGGATTCGCCGTTGGTGGCCACCAGCACGGTGTAGCCCGCCTCGTCCAGGGCGTCGTGGAGCAGGGACAGGTTTTCCGGTACGTCGTCGACGATGAGGACGATGTCGTTGTGCAGGCGGTCGATGGGGTCCAGGGGGGCCATGGCTGGCATTCTAAGATGGCTGGCCCGGCGCTTCCTCCAGGCCCTTGCGCAGGATCTCCGCCATGGCGTCGAACTGGAAGCGGCGGGCCAGTTGGCGCAGCACCGCGACGAACTCGGCATGCCGGGGATCCAGGGCCTCGATCTCATCCAGCCGGGCCTGGATGCCCCGGGGAAAACCCAGCCGCACCTGTTCCGCCAAGGCCCGCAGATGCTCGGCGGGGGGCGGCACCAGTTCGGCGGGCGGCGCGGGTTCCGGCTGGGGCGGCGCGTCGGCGGCCACCCATTCCAGTTCCAGGCGCCGGCCCACCCAGTCCAGCAGGTCGTCCATACGCACCGGCTTGGTGAAGAAGTCCTCGGGGCCGATGCCGGCGTCGTTGTCCATGCCCTTGTCGAAGGCGTTGGCGGAGATGACCGCCACTTCCGGGTCGTCGATCTCGCCGCCCAGGGCCGCTTCCCGAATGCGGCGGATGGTCTCCCAGCCGTCCATGCCGGGCATGGCCAGGTCCATGAACACCAGGTGGGGCCGGAAGCGGGGCAGTTGTTCCAGGCAATCCCGCCCGGAGGCGGCCTGGGCAAGCTGGAAGCCCAGGGGCTCCAGCACGCTGGCGAGGAGCTCCCGGTCGTTGCGTTCGTTGTCGACGATGAGGATGCGCCGGCGCACCCCGATGTAGCCGATGCGCCGGGTGCGGGGCGCCTGCCTGGCCTGGGCGGCGCGCGCCTGGGGCAGGTAGAGGCGGACGCGGAAAAGACAGCCGCCCCCCGTGGCACCCACCGGGCTCTCCACCGTCAATTCGCCGCCCATGAGATCGGTGAGCATTTTCGCGATGGTGAGGCCCAGGCCGGTGCCGCCGGTGGCGCCCACCGAGGCGGCGCTGCCCCGGGAGAAGGGCTCGAAGACCCGGCCCAGCTCGTCCGGGGGAATCCCCGGGCCGGTGTCCTCCACCTCGAAATGGGCCATCTCCCGCTGGTATTTCAGGCGGAACACCACCTGCCCCCGGGCCGTGAACTTCACCGCGTTGCCCAGGATGTTGATGAGGATCTGGCGCAGCCGGCGGTGGTCGGCCCGCACCTGCTCCGGCAATTCGCCCTGGGGCTCGTAGCGGAACTCCAGGCCCTTGTCCCGGGCCTGGAGCTCGAACATGGCGACGATCTGGCGGACGAAGCCGGGGAACTCCAGGGGCTTCACCTCCAGGGACAGCTTGCCGCCCTCGATGCGGGCGATGTCCAGGGTGCCTTCGATGAGGGAGAGCAGGTGGTCGCCGCTTTGCCGGATGACGCTGACCGCCTGGCGCCGGTTGGCGGGAATGGCTTCATCCCCGTCCAGGATCTGGGCATAGCCCAGGATGCTGTTCAGGGGCGTGCGCAGCTCGTGGCTGATGGCCGTGATGTAGCGGCTCTTGGCCTGGTTGGCCTGATCGGCGACCGCCTTGGCCTTTTGCAGCAGCTCGTCGGTGCGGCGGTGGGATTCGATTTCCCGCATGAGCAGATCGGTCTGGCGGTTGGATTCCTCCTGGGCCACCTGCCGGCTCTTGTGGGTGAGCACCAGCCACCAGGCCACGATGCCCGCCACCAGCAACAGCACCGCGAAGGCGCGCAGGAAGGATTCCCGCAACTGGGCCAGCAGGGACGGATCGGCCAGGGCCAGGCTTTCCTGGTAGTAGAGCAGGCCCAGGAGCAGGCCCAGGAAGGGCAGCACCCCGGCCATGAGCAGCAGGTAATGGCCCAGGCCCGCCTCCAGGTAGGGCCGCGCCGAGGCGGGCAGGAGGCGCTCCAGCACCCAGGCCCATTGCCGGGACAGCTTGGCCTGGGGCTTGCACAGGTCGTCGCAGCGGGCGTCCAGGGAGCAGCACAGGGAGCAGATAGGGCCCTGATAGGCGGGGCAAGCAGCCAGGTCCTCGTGCTCGTAATCCTTGCCGCAGATGACGCAGGGGAGGGTGGCGGGCATGGCCTGCCCTCCCTCCTCACTTCCCTTTGGGAAAGGGGGGAGCAACTCGGGCGACTCTTCGCGCCGCGCGAGGTAATACCGCCCCCCCGTCATCCAGGCGATCAACGGCGAGCACACCAGGGCCGCGCCCAGGGCGATGAAGGTGGCGAAGGGCCGCACATCGGCGCCGAACAGGCCCACGTAGGCCGCCACCGACAGGCCGGAGGCGATGAGCATGGCGCCCACGCCCACCGGGTTCACGTCGTACAGATAGGCCCGGCGGAACTCGATGCCCGGCGGCGACAGGCCCAGGGGCTTGTTGATGACCAGGTCCGCCACCACCACCATCATCCAGGCCACCGCCACGTTGGAATACAGGCCCAGCACCCGGCCCAGGGCCTGGAACAGGTCCAGCTCCATGAGCATGAGGGCGATGAGGGTGTTGAACACCATCCACACCACCCGGCCCGGGTGGCTGTGGGTGAGCCGGGCAAAGAAGTTGGACCAGGCCAGGGACCCGGCATAGGCGTTGGTGACGTTGATCTTGAGCTGGGAGATCACCACGAACACGGCCGTGGCCGCCACCGCCCAGCCGTAATGGGGAAAAACGTATTCCCAGGCCACCACGTACATCTGGTTGGGGTCCACGGCCCGCTCCTCCGGCACCATGTGGCGGATGGCCAGCCAGGCCAGCAGGGCGCCGCCCAGCATCTTGATCACCCCCGGCATCACCCAGCCCGGTCCGCCCACCAGCACCCCGGTCCACCAGCGGCGGCGGTTGCGGGGCGAATACTCGGGCATGAAGCGCAGGTAGTCCGCCTGCTCCCCCATCTGGGTGATGAGGGCCAGCCCCACCGCCATGGCCGCGCCGAACAGGGCAAAGTCGAACCCGGCGGCTCCCTTCCCGGCGTAGCCGGTGATGCCGGCGAAGGCATGGGGGTCCTGGGCCAGCAGGTAAACATAAGGCAGCACCAGCATCGCCAGCCACACCGGCTGGGTCAGGGTCTGCAGCTTGCTGATGACGGTGACGCCATGGGTCACCAGGGGAATCACCACCAGGGCGCAGATCAGGTAGCCCCAGGCCGGCGGAATGTCGAAGGCCAGCTCCAGGGCATAGGCCATGATGGCCGCCTCCAGGGCGAAGAAGATGAAGGTGAAGCTGGCGTAGATGAGGGAGGTGATGGTGGAGCCCAGGTAGCCAAAGCCCGCCCCCCGGGTCAGCAGATCCATGTCCAGGCCGTAACGGGCCGCGTAGACGCTCACCGGCAGACCCGCCAGGAAGATGATGAGCCCGGTGGCCAGAATGGCCAGGGCCGCGTTCATGAAACCGAAGTTCACCAGCAGGGTGGCCCCCACCGCCTCCAGCACCAGGAAAGCCGCCGCCCCGAAGGCCGTGTTGGCCACCCGCCCCTCGGACCACTTGCGCCAGCGCCGGGGCGTGAAGCGCAGGGCGTAATCCTCCAGGGTCTCGTTGGCCACCCAGGTGTTGTAGTCCCGGCGCACCTTCACCACCCGCTGGACGGGCGCGTGGAGCGGCGGAGACGGTGGGGGATCGGCGGGCATGGGGTTCGGCGGCGGCGGGATGCCGCGAATTTAACCCGGGCCGAGGGGAAGTGGCACTTGGTAGTGGGGAAGGGGGGAAACTCATCCCGCGTCGCGACTATTGACCTGGCACCCGAATCCCGCGCTAATCTCGCCCTAGTCGATGATCGAGGCGTGGCCCGTTGGGTGGCGCGCCATGCTCCAGGAGAGAACCCATGAATGAACGCATCACCATGGACCCGGCCATTTGCCATGGCAAGCCCTGCATACGTGGTCTGCGCTACCCCGTAGAAGGCGTGCTGGAATGGCTGGCCGGCGGCATGAGCATCGAAGACATCCTGGCCGACTACGAAGACCTGGAACGTGAGGACATCCTCGCGGTGCTGGCCTACGCCGCCCGATTGGCCCACGTGAAACAGATGGAACAACTGGCGGCATGAAATTCCTGGTCGATGCGCAATTGCCCAGGCGCATGGCCCGCTGGCTTGCCGAAGCCGGACACGACGCAATTCACACCCTGGATTTGCCCGCTGGCAACCGCACGACGGATGCGGCGGTGATCGCTTGCGCCATGGAGGAACAGCGCATCGTCGTGACCAAGGATGACGACTTCATTCAGTCCTTCCTGCTCAACGGCCAGCCGCCCAGACTGCTCCTGGTGGCCACCGGAAATAT
This sequence comes from Thiobacillaceae bacterium, assembly GCA_035332045.1. Classification (GTDB taxonomy): domain Bacteria; phylum Pseudomonadota; class Gammaproteobacteria; order Burkholderiales; family Thiobacillaceae; genus PFJX01. The sequence goes on from DAOQNK010000138.1 coordinate 5,897, forward strand.
CGCCAATGCCGAGTTGGAGCGTTTGGTGAAAGGAAATTTCACGCGCATCGAGGCGGCTTTCTCACAGCACCATTTTGTGGAACTCAATCGAGAGGCGTTGGTGATCCACGAGTGACGTGGATGGGAACTTAGACGCTACCCGCCGGATGGGTGGCAAGAGGAAAGCGCCGCGCTCTTCCGCCCCATGGGCTTGGTCGTCCCCCCTCTACGCAATCTGACGTATACCCCCGCCACCCCTGGCTCCGTAATCTGGCCGCGACTGCATCCCAGTCCCGCTCAATTTCCGAGGAGT
>DAOQNK010000139.1:0-6163 GCA_035332045.1 Thiobacillaceae bacterium
CCACCCACGGCGCAATACACCATGCAGGCACCGTCCAGCACGCGCATGGAACGCTCCACCTCGATGGTGAAGTCCACGTGGCCCGGGGTGTCGATGATGTTGACGCGGTGCTCGGGAAGGGACAGATCCATGCCCTTCCAGAAGCAGGTGGTGGCGGCGGAGGTGATGGTGATGCCGCGCTCCTGCTCCTGCTCCATCCAGTCCATGGTGGCGGCGCCGTCGTGCACCTCGCCAATCTTGTGATTGACGCCGGTGTAGAACAGAACGCGCTCGGTGGTGGTGGTCTTGCCGGCGTCGATGTGGGCCGAGATACCGATGTTGCGGTAGCGCTCGATGGGGGTCTTGCGTGCCACTTTGTTGTTCCTTGTTTCTTAGAAGCGGAAATGCGAGAAGGCCTTGTTGGCCTCGGCCATGCGGTGCACTTCCTCGCGCTTCTTCATGGCGCCGCCACGACCTTCGGCGGCATCCAGCAATTCACCGGCCAAACGCTGGCCCATGGACTTCTCGCCGCGCTTGCGGGCGGCTTCCTTGATCCAGCGCATGGCCAGGGCGGCGCGGCGGGCGGGACGCACTTCCACGGGGACCTGGTAGTTGGCGCCACCGACACGCCGGGACTTGACCTCGACGATGGGACGCACATTGGACATGGCCTGACCGAACACCTCGACCGGATCCTTGCCGCTCTTCTTGCCGATCTGCTCGAAGGCGCCGTAGACGATGCGCTCGGCCACGGATTTCTTGCCGCTGTTCATGATCACGTTCATGAACTTGGCCACTTCCACGTTGCCGAACTTGGGGTCCGGCAGGATGACACGCTTGGGTACTTCGCGACGACGGGGCATGCTGTGACTCCTTGAATCTTATTTGCCGGCCTTGGCACGCTTGGCGCCGTACTTGGAACGGGACTGCTTGCGGTCCTTGACGCCGGCGGTATCCAAGCTGCCGCGCACGATGTGGTAGCGCACGCCGGGCAAGTCCTTGACACGACCGCCGCGCACGAGCACCACGGAGTGCTCTTGCAGGTTGTGGCCCTCACCACCGATGTAGCCGATGATTTCGAAACCGTTGGACAGACGCACCTTGGCCACCTTCCGCAAGGCGGAGTTGGGCTTCTTGGGCGTGGTGGTGTAGACCCGGGTGCACACGCCGCGCTTCTGCGGGCAGGCCTCCATGGCCGGAACCTTGCTCTTGTCGATCGGAGCCTGACGGGGCTTCCGCACCAGTTGGTTGATGGTCGGCATCTAACGCTATCCCAGCAAAATCAATAACCTGAACAAATTGGCCCGCGTTAAGCGAAAGCTCGCAACGCGGGCCACCGTAAAAAAGACTGCGGATTTTAGTGGCCGCAGTCCAGTACTGTCAAGCTTGTCACGACTGTCCCTCTTCCCCGTAGGTCTCGGTGACCACCAGAATGGGCTCGCCTTCCACCGCGGGGAATTCCTGCATGCCCTGCCCCTTGCGGTTCTTGTGGTAGGCCAGGCCGGTACCGGCGGGGATGAGACGGCCGACGATGACGTTTTCCTTGAGGCCCCGCAGGTCGTCCTTCTTGGCCATGATGGCGGCCTCGGTAAGCACCCGGGTGGTCTCCTGGAAAGAGGCCGCGGAGATGAAGGAATCGGTGGACAGGGAAGCCTTGGTGATACCCAGCAGGATGTTCTCGTAGACGGCCGGCTGCTTGCCCTCGCCCACCACGCGGTCGTTCTCCTGCAGCAGCTCGGAGCGCTCCACCTGCTCGCCCGGGATGAAGCCGGTGTCGCCCGGATCGGTGACGTTGACACGGCGCAGCATCTGGCGAACCACCACCTCGATGTGCTTGTCGTTGATCTTCACGCCCTGAAGCCGGTAGACGTCCTGAACCTCGTCGATGATGTAACGGGCCAGGGCCTCGATACCTTGCAGGCGCAGGATGTCGTGGGGATCGGCGGGGCCGTCGACGATGGTCTCGCCCTTCTGGACCACCTGGCCGTCGTGGACCGTGACGTGCTTGTCCTTGGGAATCAGGTACTCGTGGGGCACGCCATCCAGATCGGTGATGACCAGGCGCTGCTTGCCCTTGGTGTCCTTGCCGAAGGAAACGGTGCCGGTGATCTCCGCCAGCACGCCGGCATCCTTGGGTGAGCGGGCCTCGAACAACTCGGCCACGCGGGGCAGACCGCCGGTGATGTCGCGGGTCTTGGAGGTTTCCTGGGGGATGCGCGCCAGCACGTCGCCCACGTTCACCTCCTGGCCGTCCTTCACCGTGATCAGGGAGCCCACCTGGAAGGTGATGCTCACCGAAATGTCGGTGCCCGCCACCTTCACGTCCTGGCCGTCGGCGCCGATGAGGCGCACCTGGGGACGCACGCCCTTGGACTGGCTGCTGCCCCGGCGCTTGCCGTCGATGACGATGAGGGTGGACAGGCCGGTCACCTCGTCGATCTGCTTGGCGACGGTGACGCCCTCCTCCACGTTCTCGAACTTCACCCGGCCCGCATACTCGGTGATGATGGGACGGGTGTGGGGATCCCAGGTGGCCAGGGCGGTGCCGGCCTTGATCTGCTGGCCGTCGGCCACGGTCATGGTGGCGCCGTAGGGAACCTTGTGGCGTTCGCGCTCCCGATGGTTGTCATCGACGATGACAAGCTCACCGTTACGGGAGATGACCACCTGCTCGCCCTTGACGTTGGTGACCCAGCGCAGGGTGTTCTCGAAGCGGATGCTGCCGGCGGACTTGCCTTCCAGCTGGCTGGCGGCGGCGGCCCGGGAGGCCGCGCCACCGATGTGGAAGGTCCGCATGGTGAGCTGGGTGCCGGGTTCGCCGATGGACTGGGCGGCGATGACGCCCACCGCTTCGCCGGCATTGATGAGGTAGCCCCGGCCCAGGTCGCGGCCATAGCACTTGGCGCACAGGCCCCAGCGGGTGTCGCAGGTCAGCGGCGTGCGCACCTTCACCTCATCCACACCCAGCTCGTCGATCAGGTCCACCTTGCTCTCGTCCAGCAGGGTGCCCGCATCGATGACCGTCTCACCGGTATCCGGATGCACCACGTCGGCGGCGGCCACCCGGCCCAGAATGCGGTCACGCAGGGGTTCCACCACGTCACCACCTTCCACCAGGGCTTTCATGAGCATGCCATTGCTGGTGCCGCAATCGTCTTCGGTGATGACCAGATCCTGGGTCACGTCCACCAGACGGCGGGTCAGGTAACCGGAGTTGGCGGTCTTCAGGGCGGTGTCGGCCAGACCCTTGCGGGCGCCGTGGGTGGAGATGAAGTACTGCAACACGTTGAGGCCTTCACGGAAGTTCGCCGTGATGGGGGTCTCGATGATGGAGCCGTCCGGCTTGGCCATCAGGCCCCGCATGCCCGCCAGCTGGCGGATCTGGGCGGCGGAACCCCGGGCGCCGGAGTCGGCCATCATGTAGATGGCGTTGAAGGACTCCTGCTTGACGGACTTTCCTTCCCGGTCGACCACGGTCTCGTGGGAGAGCTGTTCCATCATGGCCTTGGCCACCTTGTCGCCGGCCTGGCCCCAGATGTCCACCACCTTGTTGTAGCGCTCGCCCTGGGTCACCAGGCCGGAGGTGTACTGGGATTCGATCTCCTTCACCTCCTGCTCGGCGGCGGCCAGGATGTCGTGCTTCTGGGGCGGCATCAGCATGTCCTGCATGCAGATGGAAATGCCGCCCCGGGCCGCCATGGAGAAGCCGGTGTACATCAGCTTGTCGGCGAACATCACCGTGTCCTTCAGGCCGCACTTGCGGAAGGCCGCGTTGATGAGCTTGGAGATTTCCTTCTTCTTCAGCACCTTGTTGACGTGGGCGAAATCCAGGCCCGGGGGCAGGATTTCGGACAGGAAGGCGCGGCCGGTCACGGTGGCATAGCGCTTAACCCGCTCCACCTGCTTGCCGGCGTCGTCATAGACCCGTTCCTTCAGGCGCACGGTGACCTTGGCGTTGATGTCCACCAGGCCCGACTGCCAGGCGCGGCGCAATTCGTCCACGTCGGAGAAGAGCATGCCTTCGCCCTTGGCGTTGATGCGCTCCCGGGTCATGTAGTACAGGCCCAGCACGATGTCCTGGGACGGCACGATGATGGGGTCGCCGTTGGCCGGGGACAGCACGTTGTTGGAGGCCAGCATCAGGGTGCGGGCTTCCATCTGGGCTTCCAGGGACAGGGGCACGTGGACGGCCATCTGGTCGCCGTCGAAGTCGGCGTTGAAGGCGGTACAGACCAGGGGGTGGAGCTGGATGGCCTTGCCCTCGATCAGCACGGGCTCGAAGGCCTGGATGCCCAGGCGGTGCAGGGTGGGCGCCCGGTTCAGCATGACCGGATGCTCGCGGATCACCTCTTCCAGGATGTCCCAGACCACCGGCTCCTCGTCCTCCACCATGCGCTTGGCCGCCTTGATGGTGGTGGCCAGGCCCATGACTTCCAGGCGGTTGAAGATGAAGGGCTTGAACAGTTCCAGGGCCATCAGCTTGGGCAGGCCGCACTGGTGCAGCTTGAGGGTGGGACCCACCACGATGACGGAACGGCCGGAGTAGTCGACGCGCTTGCCCAGCAGGTTCTGGCGGAAGCGGCCGCCCTTGCCCTTGATCATGTCGGCCAGGGACTTGAGGGGACGCTTGTTGGCGCCGGTCATGGCCTTGCCGCGGCGGCCGTTGTCCAGCAGGGAGTCCACGGATTCCTGGAGCATGCGCTTCTCGTTGCGCACGATGATGTCCGGGGCCTTCAGTTCCAGCAGGCGCTTCAGGCGGTTGTTCCGGTTGATGACCCGGCGATACAGGTCGTTCAGGTCGGAGGTGGCGAAGCGGCCGCCGTCCAGGGGCACCAGGGGGCGCAGTTCCGGGGGCAGCACGGGCAGCACTTCCAGGATCATCCAGTCGGGGCGGATGCCGGACTTCATGAAGGCTTCCAGGACCTTCAGGCGCTTGGCGTACTTCTTGATCTTGGTCTCGGAGGAGGTCTTGGACAGCTCGGAGCGGAGCTTCTCCACCTCGCCTTCCAGGTCGATGCCCTTGAGCAGGTCGCGCACGCCCTCGGCGCCCATGCCGGCCTTGAACTCGTCGCCGTACTCCTCCAGCTTGGCCAGGTAGTCGTCCTCGGTCAGCAACTGGCCCTTGTTCAGGGGGGTCATGCCGGGCTCGGTGACCACGAAAGCCTCAAAGTAGAGAACGCGCTCGATGTCGCGCAGGGTCATGTCCAGCACCATGCCGAGGCGGCTGGGCAGGGACTTGAGGAACCAGATGTGGGCGACCGGGCAGGCCAGTTCGATGTGGCCCATGCGCTCACGGCGCACCTTGGCCTGGGTGACTTCCACGCCGCACTTCTCGCAGATGACGCCGCGGTGCTTGAGGCGCTTGTACTTGCCGCACAGGCACTCGTAGTCCTTGATGGGACCGAAGATCTTGGCGCAGAACAGGCCATCCCGCTCGGGCTTGAAGGTGCGGTAGTTGATGGTCTCCGGCTTCTTCACCTCGCCGTAGGACCAGGAACGGATCTTTTCCGGGGAAGCGAGGCCAATCTTGATGGCGTCGAATTCCTCGTTCTGGGTGACCTGCTTGAAGAGATCGAGTAGGGCTTTCATGTTCGCTTTGCTCCTGGGACCCGATTAATAACGCTCGAGATCGATGTCGATGGCGAGGGACCGGATTTCCTTCACCAGCACGTTGAAGGATTCCGGCATGCCGGCGTCGATCTTGTGCTCGCCCTTGACGATGTTCTCGTACACCTTGGTCCGGCCGGTGACGTCGTCCGACTTGACGGTGAGCATTTCCTGCAGGGTGTAGGAGGCGCCATAGGCTTCCAGTGCCCACACTTCCATCTCGCCGAAACGCTGGCCGCCGAACTGGGCCTTGCCGCCCAAGGGCTGCTGGGTGACCAGGGAGTAGGGACCGGTGGAACGGGCGTGCATCTTGTCGTCCACCAGGTGGTGCAGCTTCAGCACGTGCATGATGCCCACGGTGGTGGTGCGGTCGAAGGCATCGCCGGAACGGCCGTCATAGAGCTGCACCTGGGTCTTGGCCGGGGTAAAACCATTCAGCGCGGTACGCGGATCAGCGTCGGGGTAAGCCAGGTCCAGCATGGCCTTGATCTCGCTCTCGTGGGCGCCATCGAACACCGGCGTGGCGAAGGGCACGCCCTTGGCCAGGTTGCCCGCCATTTCGAGGATCTCGCCGTCG
>DAOQNK010000140.1:0-6116 GCA_035332045.1 Thiobacillaceae bacterium
GACCAGTACTCGCCCATGTTGGTGGACGGGGTGATGGGATAGGCGCCGGCGGCGTCGGAGGCCTCCCGCTCCACCAGGATGACGGCGGTATTGCCGTCGATGGCGTCGCGCACGCCGGGATACTTGGCGGCCTTGGCGCCGGTCTTGGTGGCGGTGCCCGGCTCGATGAGGTGCATGGAGCCCAGCAGCTTGGAAATGGGATTCTTGATCATGATGGAAAGCCTCTCAGACAACGTTTGCGCGCACCGGCAGCGCTTCTATGCGGATGATCTTCTTGGCCTCGCGCCCTCGCAGCGCCTGGCCGTCCTGCAGCCAGACGATGGCCCCGGTGGGGCAGCGCTCGATTGCCACGGGAGACGCCAAGTGGTTCTTAGCGTAGTCGATCACCGCCAGGTTGTTGTCCAGGCGGATCAATCCGGGGGCGGCATCCATGACGCACTTGCCGCAGGCGGTACAGGCCACCTCGCATTGCGCCTCGGAGACGTCGCCGTCCGCCCGGCTCTTGCAGGCCATCCAGAGCTTGTGGCTCACGGGCTGCAAGGAAAAAAGGTCTTTGGGGCACACGTCCACGCAATCGCCGCAGGCGGTGCATTTGTCGGCCTCCACGACGGGGAGGCCGTATTGATTCATGGTGATGGCATCGAAGTCGCACTCCACCTCGCAGTCGCCCAGGCCCAGGCAACCCCAGGCACAGGCCTTGCCACCGCCGGACACGGTGGCTGCCGCACGGCAGGTGCCCAGGCCTTTGTAGTTGGCGCGGACGTAAGCCACGTGGCTGCCGCCGGCGCAGGCCAGGCGCGCCACCTGCTTCTCCACCTCGCCCATGGACACCCCCAGGAAGCTGGCGATATAGGCGTTCATCTCTGGCGCGTTGACGGTACATTTGGCGGGCACGATGTCGCCGGCCACCACCTGCTCGGCGAAGTTGCGGCAGCCGGCGGTGCCGCAGGCGCCGCAGTTGGATTTGGGCAGGAGTTCCTCGACGTCGCCGATGCGCGGGTCTTCATAGACGTAGAGACGCTTGTTGGCCACCGCCAACAGCCAGGCCAACAGGGTGCCCAGGACGGCCATGAAGGCGCCTGCCACCGCGATGCTGGACATCATCTCCATCTCGAACACCTTTCTTGACTAATGTAGTCAACAATTAAAGACCTTCAGGTCGAAATTGTTGCAGTGCACAGTGTAAAAGTTTCGTGCCACGTCCGAAGTAATAATTTCAATCGTACATATTGGCTGATTCAATGATGCGATGCACAATAACAACCGGGCCTGGGTGCCTTTATGTATAGGAGAAAGCCATGTCTTCCGATGCACCGCTTTACTACAAGAATAACCGGCTGAAACAGCTCCGGGCGTTCTACCAGGTGGTCCGCTGCGGCAGCATCTCCAAGGCGGCCGACAAGCTGTTCCTCTCCCAGCCCTCCGTCTCCTTGCAAATCCAGGCCCTGGAACGGGAACTGAACGTGGTGCTGTTCGAGCGCCGAGGCCCTCATCTCAAGCTTACTCCGGAAGGGGAAGTCCTGTTCCAGCTCTCGGAACCCCTGGTGGACGGCATCGACAAGCTTCAGGAAAGCTTCGCCGCCCACTTCGGCAAGCTGGAATCCGGCGAACTCAAGATCGGGGCCGGCGAATCCACCATTCTCTACATTCTTCCCGAGCCCGTGCGCCGCTTCGTCTCCGCCTACCCCAAGGTGCAGCTCAAGATGAACAACGTCACCGGCCGGGACGGCCTAAAGATGCTGCGCTCCGACGAGATCGACTTCGCCGTGGGCTCCATGCTGGAAGTCCCCGAGGACATCGAGTACAAGCCGGTGGTGAACTACGACCCCATGCTCATTACCCCCCTGGGCCATCCCCTAGCGGAGAAGGCCGCCAGGGGAGAGGAGATCACCCTGGAGGACGTGAGCCAGTATGGGCTCATCCTGCCCCCCAGCCATCTCTCCACCTGGCGCATCGTCAAGTATGTCTTCCAGCAGAACAACCTCACCTTCACCGTCACCCTGGAAGCCGGCGGCTGGGAAGTCATCAAGAAGTACGTGAGCCTGGGCATGGGCATCTCCATCGTCACCGACATCTGCCTGGAAGGCACCGAACCCCTGATGCGCATTCCCCTCACCAAGTACTTCCCCCAGCGCAGCTACGGCCTGGTCTTCAGAAAGGGCCGCTTCCTGTCGCCTCAGGCCAGAAGGTTCATGGAAATCATGGAAGCCTATTACGCGGGCGCTTGAAGCCATTACGATCGTGAGCAGCCATCCCGCCATCATGACCGGCGACGCCGCCAAGACCGGACTGCCCGCCCTGATGCTGGGCGCCATCGGCGTGGTGTTTGGCGACATCGGCACCAGCCCCCTCTACACCATGAAGGAGGTATTCGGCGGCCATCACCTGGCCATGAACGAGTCCAACATCCTGGGCATTCTCTCCCTGGTGTTCTGGTCCCTCGTTCTGGTGGTGTCCGTGAAATACGTCAGCATCATGATGCGGGCCGACAACAAGGGCGAGGGCGGCATACTCGCCCTGCTCTCCCTGGCCCAGGCCCAGGCACCCCTGGAGTCCAGGAGCCGTGCCTGGCTGATGGTGCTGGGGTTCCTGGGCGCCTCGCTGTTCTTCGGCGACAGCTTGATCACCCCCGCCATCTCCGTGCTTTCCGCCATCGAGGGCCTGGAAGTCGGCACGCCCCTGCTCCATCCCTTCATCGTTCCCCTGGCCCTGGGCATCCTGCTCGGCCTGTTCGTGATCCAGCGCCATGGCACCGGCACCATAGGCAAACTGTTCGGGCCGGTCATGCTCGTCTGGTTTGGAGTGCTGGGGGTGCTGGGCATCCTCAATGTGGCCTATCACCCCCAGGTCTTGTTCGCCCTGCATCCCGCCCATGCCGTCCGGTTTTTCGTGGATCATGGACTGGGAGGCATGCTGGTGCTGGGCTCCGTGGTGCTGGCCATTACCGGGGCCGAGGCGCTCTATGCCGACATGGGCCATTTCGGTCGCAAGCCCATCCAGATCGTCTGGTTCGCCTATGTGCTGCCGGCCCTGCTGATTAACTATTTTGGCCAGGGCGCCCTGTTGCTGACCCACCCGGCCGCCGTACGCAATCCGTTTTATCTCATGGGTCCGGAATGGGCCCTTTACCCGATGATCGGCCTGGCCACCGCGGCCACGGTGATTGCTTCCCAGGCGGTGATCTCCGGCGCCTTCTCGGTGACCCGGCAAGTGATCCAGCTGGGGTATGCGCCCCGCATGAACATTCGCCACACCTCCGCCATCGAGGCCGGCCAGATCTACATTCCCTTCGTGAACTGGACCCTGGCTGTCGGCATCGCCCTGCTGGTCCTGGGCTTCCGCAGTTCCGACAATCTGGCGGCGGCCTACGGCATCGCCGTGACGGGAACCTTCGCCATCGACACCATCCTGGTGTTCATCTTCATGCGCATCAGTTGGGATCTGGATTTTCTGCCCACCGTCCTGGGGATGCTCGTCTTCCTGTGCATCGATCTCTCCTTTTTCGGCGCGAACGCCCTGAAGATCCCCGACGGGGGCTGGTTTCCCCTGGCCGTGGCCGGAACCGTTTTTCTCCTGCTCATGACCTGGAAGCAGGGCCGGGAAATCGTGGCCAGGCGCCTGCGGGAAACCTCGGTACCCATCGAACCCTTCCTGGCCGGCATCGCCCTGGATCCCCCCATCCGGGTGCCGGGCACGGCGGTCTTCATGACGGGTAGCGCAACGGGTGTGCCCGCCGCCCTCTTGCACAATCTCAAGCACAACAAGGTCCTGCACGAGCGCGTCGTGTTGCTCACGGTGCGTCCCGCGGAAGTGCCCTATTACCCCCCCGAGGATCGCCTCGCCGTCACCCATCTGGGCCAGGAGTTCCACCGGGTCATCGCCCGATTCGGCTACATGGATGATGTGGATATTCCCCGGGCCATGAGCGAGTGCCCCTGCGGCATGAAGTTCGACCCCATGGAAACCACCTTCTTCTTCAGCCGGGAGAACCTCATTCCCACCCGTGGCGGCGGGATGCCCATCTGGCGGGAACATCTGTTCGCGGTCATGGCGCGGAGCGCGGCAAGCCCCATGAGCTTCTTCCGTATTCCGCCCAACCGGGTCATAGAAATGGGCACGCAACTGGAAATCTAGCTGTCGCGGGCGGCAGCCAGCCGCAGCTTCAGGCGATCAGGTCGGCCGAGAGCACCCGGTTGCCCAGCAGATACACCCTTCCCGCCCGCCGGTCATCGCCGACACTTGAATACTCGAAGCTGAATTCCCGGTAGACCCGGGCGCGCATGTCCGGATCGCGGCGCAGGGCCATCCTGCGCAGGGCGACGGTCTCGTCCAGGAACTGGACGCCGGCTTGGTCGCAGGTGCGACGGGCAGCTTGCAGGGCGAGCTCGCGTTTTTGCAGGCCATCCCACCAGAAAACACCCAGGCCGGCCAGGCCCGCGAGCAGCAGGCCTTCCGTGGGGCTCATTGCTGGCCGGTGGGGGGCGCGGCCGGTTCGGGCGGCAGCACGGGGGGCATGAGGAGCGCGCAGACGGGTTCGGCGCGCCGGCGTCCGAAGCGGCTCTGGACGCCGGGCGGGGCCTTGGCCGGGGCCACGGCGGGAGGCGGAACCGGCGCCGCCACGGAGACCGGAGCCGGCTCCGGCAGGGGGATGGGCTTCAAGTCGCGCTTGATGAAGCGTTCGATGCCGGCCAACAGCCGCTCTTCCTCATGGGAAACCAGGGAGACGGCCAGACCGGAGGCGCCCGCGCGGCCGGTTCGGCCGATACGGTGCACGTAGTCCTCGGGCGAATAGGGCAGTTCGTAATTCACCACGCAGGGGAGTTCGACGATGTCCAGGCCTCGCGCCGCGATGTCGGTGGCCACCAGGAGTTGCATCTTGCCCTGCTTGAAGCCGTCCAGGGCGGCCAGTCGCTCCAACTGGGCCTTGTCGCCGTGGATGGTGGCGGCGGGTATGCCGCGCTTGAGCAGACGGCGGCCCAGCTTGTCGGCGGCGATCTTGGTGCGGGTGAATACCAGGGCCTGGGGAATGTCGCGGACCTTGATCACCTTGACCAGGGCGTCCAGCTTGTCGTCCTCCTTCACCTTGTGCACCACCTGTTCCACGGTTTCGGCGGCGGTATTGCGGCGGGCCACTTCCACCTTGAGCGGGTTCTGCAGGAAGCTCTTGGCCAGGCCGACGATGTTGTCGTCGAAGGTAGCGGAAAACAGCAGGGTCTGGCGCTGGCTGGGCAACAGGTTGAGGATGCGCTTGAGGTCGGGCAGGAAGCCCATGTCCAGCATGCGGTCGGCCTCGTCCAGGACCAGGAACTGCACCTGGGAGAGCTGCACCACCTTGCTGCCGGCGTGATCCAGCAGGCGGCCGGGAGTGGCCACCAGAATCTCGACGCCGGCCTTGAGATCGGCTTCCTGGGGCTTCATGTCGACACCGCCGAACACCACGGTGCTGCGCAAGGGCAGGTTCTTGTTGTAGGCCACCACGCTCTCGTGGACCTGGATGGCGAGTTCCCGGGTGGGGGCCAGCACCAGGGCGCGGACCGGATGGCGGGCCGGGGAAGCGCTGGCATTGGCGTGGGGAATCATTTTCTGCAGGAGCGGCAGGGTGAAGGCGGCGGTCTTGCCGGTGCCGGTTTGGGCCTGGGCCATGAGGTCGCGGCCGGAGAGCACCAGGGGGATGGCCTGCTTCTGGATGGGGGTGGGAATCTTGTAGCCCAGATCATCCAGGGCGCCCAGGATTCTGCCGTCCAGCCCCAGGTCGGCGAAGGTGGTGGCCGCTTCCAATACCGGTGCGTGTTCAGGTCCGACTTCCATCAGATTTCCCGCCAATTCAATCCATCTTCCTGGTCGGCGACGCCGATCCAGTGTTCCTCGCAGCCCAGGGCGCCGGCCAGGGCCGACCGGGCCAGTTCCGGGGCGTTGTTCTCTTCCGAGAGGTGGGCCGCCACCACATGCTTGAGCCCGGGACCCGCCACCCGGGCCAGCAGGGCGGCGGCGGCGGCGTTGTCCAGGTGACCGTAGCGACCCAGAATGCGCCGCTTGAGGGCGGCCGGGTAGCCGCCGGCTTCCAGCTTCGCCACGTCGTGGTTGCATTCCAGGGCCAGGGCATCGCAGCCTTCCAG
>DAOQNK010000141.1:0-6049 GCA_035332045.1 Thiobacillaceae bacterium
GGCACCGGCACCGGCAAGACCCTGGCCTATCTGGTGCCGGCCATGCTGTTCGGCGGCAAGGTCATCATCTCGACGGGTACCAAGACCCTCCAGGACCAGCTTTTCCATCGTGACATCCCCGCCGTGCGGGAGGCCTTGGCGCGGCCGGTCACGGTGGCCCTGCTCAAGGGCCGGGCCAATTACGTCTGCCCCTATCATTTGGAGCGCAACCTGCACGATGCCCGCCTGCGCAGCCGGGAGGAAGCCCTGCACATGCAGAGCATCGTCCGCTTCGCCGCCATCACCGATTCCGGCGACCGCATGGCCTGCGGCGAGGTGCCGGAGGATTCCCCGGCCTGGTCCTGGGCGACCTCCACCCGGGATAACTGCATCGGCGGCGACTGCCCCCACCACAAGGCCTGCTTCGTGCTCAAGGCGCGCAAGAAGGCCCTGGAAGCGGACATCGTGGTGGTCAACCACCATCTCTTCTTCGCCGACGTCTGGCTCAAGGATGAGGGGGCGGGAGAACTCCTGCCGGCCAGCAACGCCATCGTCTTCGACGAGGCCCACCAGTTGCCGGAGACCGCCAGCCTGTTTTTCGGCGAGACCGTCACCACCGGCATGCTGGTGGATCTCTGCCGGGACACCCGAGCCGAAGCCTCGGTGGCGGCGCCTGATTTTCCCGACCTGCCCAGGGCGGCGGGAGAACTGGAGACCGCCACCCGGGAAGTGCGCCTGGGACTGGGCCTGAATCCGGTGCGGCTGCCTGCCGGCCGGGCGGTGGAGCGGCGCGAGTTTCTCGCCGCCATGGATGCCATGACCGCTCGCCTGGCCAAGCTGGACGCCTTGCTGGAGAGCCAGGCGGAACGTTCCGAGGAACTGGGCCGCCTGCATGCCCGTTGCCGGGAAGCCGCCGACCGCCTGGAAAAATGGCTCACGCCCCTGGCGGAATCGGCCTCTGGTATCGTCCGCTGGCTGGAGGCGGCCACCCATTCCGTCCTGTTCCACGCCACGCCGCTGAACGCGGGAGAACTGTTCGCCCGCCAGATCGCCGACGACCCCCGGGCCTGGATCTTCACCTCCGCCACCCTTTCGGTGCGCGGCGACTTCTCCCATTACCTGCATGAGATCGGTCTGGCCGGTCTGGAAGAACCCACCGCCACCGCCGTCTGGGACAGTCCCTTCGACTATCCCAGTCAGGCCATGCTCTACGTCCCCGAGGGCATGCCCGACCCCAATACCCCGGGCTATACCGAGGCGGTGGTGGAGGCGGCCTGGCCCCTGGTCTCCGCCAGCGGTGGCCGCGCCTTTCTGCTCTTTACCTCCCTGCGGGCCATGAACGAGGCCCATGGCTTGCTCGCGGCCCGCATGGCGGCAAGCGGCGCGCTCTTTCCGATCCTGCTCCAGGGCGAGAAAAGCCGCAGCGAGCTGCTGGACGAGTTTCGCGCCCTGGGCAACGCCGTTCTGCTCGGCAGCCAGAGCTTCTGGGAAGGGGTGGACGTGGCCGGCGAGGCCCTCTCCCTGGTGGTCATCGACCGGCTGCCTTTCCAGCCGCCGGACGACCCGGTCCTGGCCGCCCGGGTCGAAGCCCTGAAGCGGGCGGGCAAGAACCCGTTCTTCGACTATCAACTGCCCCATGCGGTGATCAGCCTCAAGCAAGGGGCGGGCCGCCTCATCCGGCGGGAGACCGACCGGGGCGTGCTCATGATCTGCGACCCAAGGCTGGTGGAGAAATCCTATGGAAGGCGCATCTGGCTTTCGCTTCCGCCTATGCGGCGGAGCCGGAAGCAGGCAGAGGCGCGGGACTTTCTGGCCAGTCCGCCATCCGGTTCATGATTGCGGCCGAAACACTTTGTAACAACTGGTAGCATCCCGACCATCCCATCCTTACATCCCGACCCTATGCTGGAATCGCGCCAGAAATGAAGCGCCCAACTATGAAAGGAGTACAGCATGAAATACCACAACGTCTTGCTGGCGGCCCTGCTGGCCGCCGTCGCGTTGCCAGGCCTCGCGGCCGATCCGGCGCCGGGCGCCAATCCGGGACGGCCGGGCATGTCCGATGCGGAGCGCGCCAAGCTGGAGGCCATGACCCCCGAACAGCGCCAGGCTTACATGCGGGATATGCGTCGTGATCGTCGCGATGGCGACAATGACGGCATCCCCGATCGTATGGAGCAGCGGCTGACCGAAGAGCAGCAGGCCAAGCTGAAGGCCATGTCGCCCGAACAAAGGCGTCAGTACATGCGGGAAGTGCGCATGCGTCATGAGCAGCGCGTGGACCGGGACAACAACCCCCCCGGACCGCGCGGCGGCCCCGGCACCAACTGGGACAACCCTCCCGGACCTCGGGGTGGACCCGGCGCCGGGCCTGATCCGGTCATGCGGCATCTTTCTCCCGAGGAGCGGGCCAGGCTGCAAAACATGAGCCCCGAGCAGCGCCAGCATTACATGCAGGAGATGCGCAATAAGTACCGGGATCGGCTGGATCGGGATAACAACCCCCCCGGCGCTGCCGGCGGCCCAGGCACCAACTGGGAAAATCCCCCCGGACCCCGGGGTGGGCCCGGCGCTTCGCCCGATATCCGGGACAGGGACAACAACCCGCCCGGCCCGGAGGGTGGTCGCGGAACCAACTGGGAAAATCCCCCGGGGCCCCGGGGTGGGGCCGGTGCCTCGCCGGATCGCCGCATGCGGCATGATCGCGGCGATCGAGGCGGCGGCCGCGACCGCTAAGGCCCCCGGTGCGAAAAAACCCCCGATATCGGGGGTTTTTTTTCGTATACATCGCCCAGTCCGCTATCATGAAATAAAGAAGCCTTGAATATCATTGGCTTGCCAGTTTTTCTTCAGGAGATTTCCATGATCCGCCTGAGTTGCTGGATAGGGGTGATGGGGTGCGTAATTGGCGGCAAGGCCCTGGCGGAGGAGGGCGCTGTAGCCGTGCCTCCCCCGATCAAGTTGTCCCCCATCAAACGCTTCGTCGAGGCGGATGTGGACAATAGCGGCGGCCTGAGCCGGGAGGAGTTCGCCAATGCCGCGCCAAAACTGGAACGTTACTTTCATCTCGTGGATGCGGATGGCGATGGGGAGGCCAGTCTGGATGAGGTGCTGGAGGCTTGGCGCAAGTACAAGGATCGGCTCCGCGCCCGTTTGTCCGAGGCGCCCGGCGAGGCTGCGGGGAATGTCGAGGCCGCCCGGCGCGGCGAGAACCGCACGGACTGCATTTCAGAGCCTTGTTGAGCGGATTTGCCGCGCGGGGATGGCCGGGTTGGTCTTGGTTGGCCTGGCCCAGGCGGCGGAACCCGGTGGCGAGACCCGGATCATTCTCCAGACGTCGCCCCTGGCCGGGTTTCAACATTACGCCGGGGCCGCGCTGTTTCCTTTGATGGGTGTGGGCCAGACGCTGACCCTGGGCCGGGAACCGGCCAATCCCCACGATCCGAAGGCAGTCCGGGTGGAATGGTTCGGCGTTCAGATCGGCTATGCGCCCAAGGCCGACAATGTGGACCTGGCCAGGCTCATGGACCGGGGGTTTCCCGTGGAGGCCCGTATCCTGCATCTGCAGAAGAGCCGCGATCCCTGGAAACGGGTGCTGATGGAGATCTACATCCTGGACCGGGAAAAGCCCGGCCAGCCTCGCTGAACTCCGGCCCGGGCCGGTCCGGTAGAATGATGTTTTCCCTTCACGTTCCCAGCCGTGGTCTTTCTTGCCCTTGATACCGCCACCGAATGGTGCAGCGCCGCCCTCTGGCGCGAGGGTGGGTGCGCAAGCCGCCATATCCACGCCGGCCAGCGCCATTCGGATTTGCTGGTGCCCATGCTCATGGACTTGCTGGCCGAAGCCGGTCTTGGCCTGAACGATCTGGACGGGCTGGCCTACGGCATGGGCCCCGGATCCTTCACCGGTTTGCGGGTGGCTTGCGGCGTGGTCCAGGGGCTGGCGCTGGGCGCGGACTTGCCGGTGCTGGGGGTGTCCACCCTGGAAGCCCTGGCCGAGGAGGCCAGGGCGATTCACGGCGCGCGGCGGGTGTCGACCTGCCTGGATGCACGCATGAACGAAGTCTATGGGGCCCACTACCTCCACACGGGCGAGGGGTGGCAATGCCTGGCAGGACCGAAGGTCTGCCCCCCCGAGGCGTTTGCCCTGCCTGATGCAGAGGGTTTTCTCGGTGCCGGCTCGGGCTTCTCGGCCTACCCGGCCCTGGGCCGGCGTTTGGCCGCGCACCTGGATCGGGTGGACGCCGACTTGGTGCCCCATGCCCGCTCCATCGCGGCGCTGGCCGCGCCCCGCTTTGGCCGGGGCGAGGGCTTGCCCGCCGAGACCGCCGAACCCCTCTACATCCGCGACAAGGTCGCCCTCAAGATCAGCGAACGATGAGCGCCGTCCTCAAACCGCTGGATTTCGACTTCAGGCCCATGGATCACGCCGAGCTTGATGAAATCATCCGAATCGAGCGGGCCGCCTATCCTTATCCCTGGACCCTGGGGAATTTTCGCGACTGCCTGGATTCCGGCTATTCCTGCTGGGTGGCTGAACTGGAAGGCCAGCTCGCCGGCTACTGGATCATGATGATGGCGGTGGGGGAGGGCCACATCCTCAACTGCTGCGTCGCCCCTGCCTGGCAGGGCCGGGGCTTCGGCCGGCAACTGGTGGAACACCTCATCGAGACCGCCCGGGCCCACAAGACCGAGTTCCTGTTCCTGGAAGTGCGGCCCAGCAACCGCAAGGCTTTGGGCCTCTACCAGCGCCTGGGATTCGAGACCGTGGGGCTGCGCAAGGGCTATTACCCCGCCGACCAGGGCCACGAGGACGCCATCGTCATGAGGCTGAACCTGTGACCCTGGCCCGGGAGCATCGGCTCAAGGCCCTGGGGCTGTGGCCCGTGTGGCGGCTGCGGGCCCCGGCGGCTTCGACGTCCACCGAAGAACAGCCCCCGGTGGTCGAGGAGGATCAACGGGAATCCCTGCCTGCCCCGTTCTCCGGGGCATCCGGACCGTCATCCCTGGGCGAGCTGGATTGGGAATCCCTGCGGGCCGCCGTGCGGGCCTGCACCCGCTGTCCCCTGTCCCAATCCCGCACCCAGGGCGTACCGGGGGTGGGCGATCCCGATGCCGAGTGGCTCTTCATCGGCGAGGCCCCCGGGGCCGACGAGGACCGCCTGGGGGAACCCTTCGTGGGCCAGGCCGGCAAGCTGCTGGACGCCATGATGGCGGGCGTCGGCCTGCAAAGGGGACGCAATGTCTACATCGCCAACATCCTGAAGTCGCGTCCGCCCGGCAACCGCGATCCCCGGCCGGAAGAGGTGGCAGCCTGCCTGCCCTACCTGGAGCGGCAGATCGACCTCATCCGGCCCAAGCTCATCGTGGTCCTGGGGCGCATCGCCGCCCAGACCCTGCTGGTCACCGACACGCCCATTGGCAAGTTGCGCGGCCACGTCCACCAATACCGGGGCGTGCCCATGGTGGTCACCTATCATCCCGCCTATCTGCTGCGCAATCCGGCTGACAAGGCCAAGGCCTGGGAAGACCTGGTGCTGGCCCGGCGGACCATGGTCGCCTTGAAAAGCGCCGCCACCCCCTGATATTCCGGCTAGAACTTCCTAGGAGAACCCTATGCGTCATTCCCTGCTCGCCGCCTTGGTCCTGACCTCCGCCCTCAGCCTGTCCGGCTGTGGCTACAACACCCTGCAAAGTCAAGACGAGGCCATCAAGGCCAACTGGTCGGAAGTGCTCAACCAGTACCAGCGCCGGGCCGACCTGGTGCCCAACCTGGTCAACACGGTGAAGGGCTACGCCGCCCACGAGGCCAAGGTGCTGACCGAGGTCACCGCCGCCCGGGCCAAGGTAGGCCAGATCGCCGCCACGCCGGAACTCGCCAACGATCCCGCCGCCCTGAAGAAATTCCAGGCCGCCCAGGGAGAGCTCTCCAGCGCCCTGTCGCGTCTGCTGGTGGTTTCCGAGAACTATCCCCAGCTCAAGGCCGACGCTGGCTTCCGCGATCTCCAGGCCCAGCTGGAAGGCACCGAGAACCGCATCACCGTGGCCCGCAACCGCTACATCAAGGCGG
>DAOQNK010000142.1:0-6003 GCA_035332045.1 Thiobacillaceae bacterium
CCAGCACGTTGCCGGCCTGGGTCAGGGTGGAGGATTCCAGGCGGGCGATGCCGAAATCGGTGACCTTGATGCGACCATTCTGCAGAACCACGATGTTGCTGGGCTTGACGTCCCGGTGCACGACACCGTGGCTGTGGGCGAAGCCCAGGGCGTCCAGCAGTTCGTCCATCATGCGGACGATGCTGGCCAGGTCGAAACGCACCTCCTCGGCCAGATAGACCTTCAGTTCCTTGCCCTGGATGAGCTCCATGGCGATGAACACCCGGTCGCCGTCCACGCCGTATTCGTAGACCTGGACGATACCGGGATGGTTGAGGCGGCCGGCCGCCTGGGCCTCTTTCTTGAAGCGCTCCAGCAGGGTGGCCTTTTCGTTGCCCTCCAGCAGGTCGGCGCGCAAGGTCTTGAGGGCGACCTCCCGCTCGATGAGGGGATCGAAACCCCGGTAGACCACGCCCATGGCGCCTCGGCCCAATTCGCCGAGAATGCGGTACTTGCCCAGTTGTTCACTTGCTTCGCTCATGGCGTCTTCAACTCACTGTCCAGCCACCGTCGGACGACGGCCGCCTGGGCCGCCCCCGGGGCGAGTTCGAGGTAACGGCGGAAATTGCGCTTGGCGGATTCCCGGTCTCCTTGGCCCTGGGCATAGGCAATGCCCAGGTTGAGGTAGGCCAGCGCGAAGCCGGGTGTCGCGGAAACGGCCCTGACCAGGGTGTCCCGGGCCTCCTGGTAGCGGCCCTGGCGCAACTGGGCCACGCCCAGGTTGTTGAGGGCCTCGGGATAGGGCGTTTTCTTGAGGCTGGCGGTCAGGAAGTGTTCCCGGGCCTCATCCAGCTTGCCCTGGCTCAGACGGATCAGGCCCAGGTTGTAGTAAGCCTCGGCCGCCCAGGGCGCCCGCATCAGGATTTCCATGTAACGGCCGGCCCGGGCCTCGTCGTCCCCAGCCGCCGAGGCTTCCCGCCAAAGCCTGGGCAGCGGGTCTTCGGCGGCGGCCGGCACGGCGCGCCCCAGAAGGGCGCGGAAGACATCGGCCGGCACCGCGAAATTGATGCCCCGGGACTGGGTCAGGCGGCCATGGACCACCCCCAGCACCTCGCCCCGGGCATTGGCCAGGGGGCCGCCGCTGTTGCCCTCGTTGATGGCCAGATCGGTCTGGATCAGGCGGCGGCCCTCGATGAGCCGGTCCGGGTGGCTGACCACGCCCCGGGTCAGGGTATGGGACAGGCCCAGGGGGCAGCCCACGGTAAATACCTCCTCGCCCAGGACGGGGACACCGGCATGCAAGGCCAGGCTGCCGGGACCTGCGCCAGGAACCTGGAGCAAGGCGGCGTCTCCGGCCTTCTCCAGGGCCAGGGGCTTGGCTTCCACGACGGCGCCGTCGGGCAGATGGGCGACGATCCGGCGGGCGCCCCGGACCTGATGCATGGCCGTGGCCAGAATGCCGGGCGCCACATAAAAGCTGGAACCGATGGACTTGCCGCCATCGGGAAACTCGCTGACCAGGCAAGCCACCCGGGCGCTCACCCGCTCATAGGGGCTCTCGGCCCAGGCGCCAGACGAGACCAGGCCGGCAAGGCAGGCCAAGAGAAGGCGCCTCATGGCTCGGCGCCTTCTCCACCAGGGCGGCACCGGGAAAATGCCAATCGACCGCCGGCCATCACGCGCCCTCTCCGGCCCCGACAGGGGTGTCGGGACGCAGGTAGAAGGCGTAGACATCGCTCCCCAGGTTGATGAGGTCGTCGGTCGCCAGATCCACCCAATCCTCGCCCACCGGGCGATTGTTGACCCGCAGGGGCTCAGGTCCGGACACCCGCATGATGACGTAGCCCTTGGGCCGCCGGAGGATGGCGGCCATGGAGCCGTCCGGCCGCGACAGGGTGCGGATCACCCGGTCCAGAAGGATGTTTTCGCCGGCCCGGGGTCCCTGCACGCCCCGCAACCCGCCCAGGGGACCACTGTTGCGGCGCTGCCGGGAAGTGTCCACCACGGCCTCGCCGCCACCGCCGGCCACCTTCTCGCCTTCGAACATCATGGTCTGGTCGAAATCCATGTTGCTCATGGCCCGCTGGTTCACGTACTGGATCCGGTAGGGGCCGATGTCGATCTGGTCGCGGTTCTGAAGGATGCGCCGACGGATGGGCTGGCCGTTGACCAGGGTGCCATTGGTGCTGCCCTGGTCCTCCAGGATGTGGTCGTTGCCGATGGTGAGCAGGACGGCGTGTTCCTTGCTGACGCCGTTGCCGTCCAGGATCAGGTCGCAGCCTGGCTGGCGGCCCATGCTGATGCGTTCGCTGTCGATGAAGCGGTGGACGGGGGCCTCGCCGGCCCGGGTGATGAGCAGTTTCGCCATGGCCGCTCCTATTTTCCGAAAAGCCAGCCGAACAGCCGGCCGAACAGACCCCGCTCCTCCCGGGCCGGAGGCGCCTCGGCGACCGCTCCCTGGCTGGGTGACCAGGCCAGGGCGACGGTAACGTTGTCGTGGCCGCCATTGTCATTGGCGACGCCGACCAGCACCCGGGCCGCCAGGGCCGGGTTGGTCTCCAGTTCCGTGAGGATGAGCTCGATGTCGGTGTCCGGGACCATGGTGTTCAGACCATCGCTGCACAACAGAAAGATGTCGCCGGGCCGGATGTCGACGATATCCACATCCGGTTCCACCGAGTCCTCCACCCCCAGGGCCCGGGTGACCAGATTGCGATTGTGGGAATTGCGCGCCTCCTCGTGGGAAATGAAGCCGGCGCCCACCTGCTCCTGCAGGAGGGAATGGTCCCGGGTAAGGGGCCGAAGGTGGCCCTCCCTCAGCAGGTAGACCCGGGAATCGCCCACGTGGGCGACGATGGCGGCCTCGCCCCGGACCAGGACCAGGACGACGGTGGTGCCCATGTTGGCCCGCTCGCTGGCGGCCCTGGCACCCGCCCGGATGTCCCGGTTGGCCACCTCGATGGCGTCCTTGACCGCCTTGACCGCCGATTCCAGCCGGGTATCGGCGCGCTGGTCGAAGGCCAGGAGCTGGGTATGGATGGTCTCCACGCAAAGCTTGCTGGCCACTTCGCCTGCCAGGTGCCCTCCCATGCCATCGGCCACGAGGAACAGACCATGCCTGGCGTCCACCAGGTAGTTGTCCTCGTTGTGGTCCCGGAGCATGCCGGTATGACTCTGTACCGTGACTTCCATGCCTGCCGTTCTCCTCGTATTGTCGCGCCCGGATCGTCGGTGGCCGAGCCCCCTCGGCTGGCGGCCCCGGACGACCGCCGCATTCTCTTACCGGCCCTGCTCCTCCGCAAGGCGCGGCGCGCAAGTCGTTGCTTAGAGGCCGCCGTGGGGCTGGCCGGCGTGGCCGTGCTCGTAACGGGACTGGCAGGCCACGCAACGGGTGGCCATGGGATTGGCGACCAGGCGGGGCACGGGAATGGCCGCGCCGCAATCCTCGCACAGACCGAATTCCGGCGAATCCAGGCGGCCGGCGGCGGCCTCCAGGGCTTGCAGCAGGCGGACTTCATGGTCCATGCGAGCCGCCGACAGATCCCCCAGGGTCACCGCCAGGGCCTCGTCGGCGCTGTCGCCCGAAGCCCGGCCAAGCACCGCCGAGAACTGGGTCTGACCGCTCTCTTCCAGGGCGGCTTTCAGGCCACTGAGAAGCCTTGCTTTCTGGTCCGAGAGAGCGGTCCGAATAGCTTGGCGATCGGCGTTGTTCAGGTGCGTCATGGCGTTCTCGATCATCGGAGAGGCATATCCGGATTATTGGAGACGCCCGCGCTGCCTTCAAGGAGGATTTCATCCAGGGCCGCCAGGATATCCCGAGCATGGCGGCGCGGAGAGACCGGCGCGAAGCGGCGGGCCACCCGGCCGGCCGGATCGATGAGATAGCTGTGGCGGCGGGCAAGACGGACCACGCCCAGATCCAGGAGGGCGGCATAGCGCCTGGCAACCCGGCCCCCGGGATCGGAGAGCAGCGGGAAGGGCAGGCCATGCTTCGCGGCGAAGCGGGCATGGCGCCCTGGCGGATCCAGGGAAAGCCCCAGCACCGCCACGTCCCGCGCCGCGAATTCCGCCCAGGCATCCCGCAGGGCGCAGGCCTCGACGGTGCAGCCCGGCGTGTCGTCCCGAGGGTAGAAGTACAGCACCAGCCAGGCCCCCCGGTAATCCGCCAGCCGCCGTTCCCCGCCGTCGGCATCGGCCAGGGCGAAATCCGGCGCCGTCTCCCCCGGAGCCGGCGCCCGCATGCCCCTGTTTCGGGCGAACAGCCAGATCGCGGCCAGGCCCAGACTGGCCAGCAGGCCGCTCAACATGGCGGTCTCCGCGGCCATGGGACGGGCGGGCCTGAGGTAGAATCGCCGTCCACCCCGCCCTCGTAGCTCAGTGGATAGAGCATCCCCCTCCTAAGGGGAGGGTCGCAGGTTCGATTCCTGCCGTGGGCGCCAATTCTTGCCTACCCGGCCTTGTAGGCCGCCAGCTCCGCCAGCTTGGCCAGGGCGGCCCCGGAAGCGATGCTGGCGCGGGCCCGCTCCACGCCCTCGGCCAGGGAATCCGCGACGCCGGCCGCGTAGATCGCGGCGCCGGCATTGAGGGTGACGATATCCCGCTCCGGGCTGGGCGTGTCATCCAGGGCCTTGAGGATGCGCGCCTTGGATTCCTCCACTGTTTCCACCTTCAGGCAGGCGATGTCGTGGGTCTGGAAGCCGAATTCGGACGGATGCAGCACGTATTCCCGCACCTCGCCGTCCCGCAGCTCACCCACCAAGGTCTCGCCGGAGATGGAGATTTCATCCAGGCCTTCCCGGCCGTGGACGATAAGCACCCGTTCGCTGCCCAGACGCTGCAGGACGCGCACCTGGATGCCCACCAGGTCGGGATGGAACACCCCCATCACCTGGTTGGCGGCGCCGGCCGGGTTGGTCAGGGGGCCCAGGATGTTGAACAGGGTGCGCACCCCCAGTTCCTTGCGCACCGGCGCCGCGAATTTCATGGCGCCGTGGTAATTGGGGGCGAACATGAAGCCCAGGCCCACGTCCTCGATGCAATGGGCCACCTGCTCCGGGGTCAGGTTGATGTTCACGCCCAGGGCCTCCAGCACGTCGGCGCTGCCCGACTTGGACGACACCGAGCGGCCGCCGTGCTTGGCCACCCGGGCGCCCGCCGCCGCGGCCACGAAGGCGGCGGCGGTGGAGATGTTGAAGGTGTGGGCCGAGTCGCCGCCGGTGCCGCAGGTGTCCACCAGGCGGAAGTTTTCCTTGACCGGCACCTGGGTGGCGAACTCCCGCATCACCGTGGCGGCGGCGGCGATCTCGCCGATGGTCTCCTTCTTCACCCGCAGGCCGGCGATGAGGGCGGCGATCATCACCGGGCTCATCTCCCCGGTCATGATCTGGCGCATCAGCGAGAGCATCTCGTCATGGAAGATTTCCCGGTGCTCGATGACCCGGGCCAGGGCTTCTTGGGGCTTCATCGCCGGGGGTCCTCCAGGAAGTTCTTCAACAGTTGATGGCCATGCTCGGTGAGCACCGACTCGGGATGGAACTGGACGCCCTCCACCGCCAGGGTCTTGTGGCGCACCCCCATGATCTCGCCGTCGTCGGTCCAGGCCGTGATCTCCAGGCAGTCGGGGATGGTTTCCCGCTCGATGACCAGGGAGTGGTAGCGGGTGGCCGTGAAGGGATTGGGCAGGCCCCGGAACACCCCCTTGTCGGCGTGGTGGATGGGGGAGGTCTTGCCGTGCATCAGCTCCTTGGCGTGGACGATGCGGCCGCCGAAGGCCTGGCCGATGCTCTGGTGCCCCAGGCACACCCCCAGGATGGGAATGCGCCCGGCGAAGGTGTTGATGACCGGCACCGACACCCCGGCCTCGGTGGGCGTGCAGGGGCCGGGGGAAATGACGATCCGTTCGGGTTTCAGGGCCTCGATCGCCTCCAGGCCGATCTCGTCATTGCGGTGCACCCGCACGTCCTCGCCCAGCTCGCCGAAGTACTGGACCAGGTTGTAGGTGAAGGAATCGTAGTTGTCGATCAT
>DAOQNK010000143.1:0-3991 GCA_035332045.1 Thiobacillaceae bacterium
AAGGCGGCATAGCCCAGCACGGAACTGTTCATGACGAGGCGACCGGCCCCCTGTGCACGCATGACCGGGATGATGAGATTGGTGAGTTCCACCCAGCCGAACAGGTTGGTCTCGAACTGAGCCCGCAGGGCGTCCCGGGTCAGGTCTTCCACCGCCCCCACCTGGCCGAAGCCGCCGTTGTTGAACAGGGCGTCCAGGCGGCCTTCGGTGCGTTCCAGCACCTGGGAGACGGCGGCACGAATGGAGGGGGAGTCGTCCAGGTCCATGACCAGGCTTTCCAGGCCCTCGGCCTGGAGCCGCTCCACATCGGCGGGCTTGCGGGCGGTGGCGAACACCCGCCATCCCCGATCGTGGAGAGCCCGGGCGGCTGCGGCGCCAATGCCCGAGGAACAGCCGGTGATGAGGATGGATTTCATGGCCGGCGGGCGACCAGGGTATCGAACACCTTCACGGTTTCGCCGGGCGCCGGGAAGCGGTCGTGGGATTCGGCCAGGATCGCCCAGCCCGCCAGGGCGGCCTTCAGGGCGCCCACCGGGAAGAGGTGGTAATGGCCCGGCTCGAACATGCCCAGGAACGTGGTGCCCTCGGTCAGGGTGTTGAGGACGACAACGCCGCCGGGCCGCACGTGGGCCAGGATGTCGGTCAGCATCATCTCGGCCCGCTCCCGGGGCAGGAACATCAGCAGACCGATACAGACGATGGCGTCGTAGTCTCGGTCCAGCCGGTAACCGGCCAGGTCGGCCTCCCGGGCCACCACCGCCAGGCCCTCTTTCAACGCCGCCTCCCGGATGCGGGCGATGCCCGTGGGACTGCCGTCCAGGGCGGCCACCCGGCATCCCGCCCGGGCCGCCTCCAGGGCCAGGTTGCCCAGGCCGCAGCCCAGGTCCAGCACTTCCCCGTTCAGGAAAGGCAGGGCCAGGCGCTCGAAGGGATTGAGCGCGAACTCGGCAGCCGCCACCTGGCGCTGGAACTGGGTTTCGAAGAAGCGGACGCTTTGGGTCATGGCTATGTCTCCTGTCTGATCTGGCCGTCCATCAACTCCACCCGCCGATCGCAGCGGGCCGCCAGGCGCGGGTCATGGGTGACGACGAGGAAGGCGGCCCCTTCCTCCCGGTTGAATTCGCGCATGAGGGCAAAGATGTCATCGGCGGTGTGGCTGTCCAGGTTGCCCGTGGGCTCGTCGGCCAGCACCAGGGGCGGGTTCATGGCCAGGGCCCGGGCGATGGCCACCCGTTGCTGCATGCCGCCCGACAAGGCGCTGGGCCGCTTGTCCACGGCGTCGCCCAGCCCCACCTTGCCCAGCAGCCAGCGGGCCCGGTCGCGCATGGCCTTGCCGGGGCGGCCCGCCTCGATGAGGATGGGCATCATGACATTTTCCAGGGCGGAGAATTCGGGCAAGAGGTGATGGAACTGGAACACGAAGCCCAGGGTGCGGCCCCGCAGTTCGGTCATGCCCGCCTCGTCCAGACTGCCGATCTCCCGGCCGGCGATGAGGATGCGACCGGAAGTGGGCCGCTCCAGGAGGCCGATGATGTGCAGTAGGGTGCTCTTGCCCGAACCCGAGGGACCGATGAGGGCCGCGAATTCGCCCGGGTCCAGGGCCAGGTCGATGCCGTGCAGCACCTCCGCCTCGATGGGCGTGCCCACGTTGTAGGACTTGCGCACCCCCGCCAGGCCCAGGATCGCGTCAGCCATAGCGGATGGCCTCCACCGGGTCCATGCGGGCGGCGCGGCGGGCCGGCGCCACGGCCGCCAGAAGACCGGTGAACAGGGCGACGGCGGCGGCGGTGAGGTAATAGGAAAGCTCGATGTCGCCGGAGAGGACGGGGGTCCCGTCGTCCTGGAGCAGGGCCACGGAGGCCCCCTTCACCATGAGGGTGGAGAGGAACGAGCCCAGGAGCGCCCCCGACGCGCCGTAGATGCCGCCCTGGATGAGGAAGACCTTCATGATCCGCCGCGGCGACGCGCCCATGGCCCGCAGGATGCCGATCTCCCGCTGCTTCTGCACCACCGACACCACCAGGACGCTGGCGATGCCCAGGGCCACGATCAGGACCAGGAAGGCCCGCACGGTGCGGGTGGTCATGTTCTGGTTCTTGAAGGCCGTGAGGAGCTGGGTGTTGATGGCCATCCAGCTTTCAGCCGTCAGCCCGCTCTGGGAGGCGACCCGCTGGGCCACGTCCTCGGCCAGGAAGATGTCGTCCACGGTCATGTCGATGTGGGTGACCCCGCCCGGCAGATCCAGCAAGGTCTGGGCGGAACGCAGGGGAACGATGACCCAGCGCCGGTTCAGGTCCTTTACGCCCAGATCGAAGAGCCCGGTGATGCGGAACACATCCTCCCGGTTCTCGCTGCTCAACACCCGGATCCGGTCGCCCACGGCGGCCCCCAGGTCCCTGGCCAGCTCGATGCCGACCAGGGCTTCGCCGGGGCCGACGCGGTATTGGCCGGCGCTGAGCTTGTCCGCCACCTTGACGATGCGGTTGTAGCGCTCCGGGATCACGCCCATCAGGGCGATGGACTTGCTGGCGCTGCCGCGGAAGGCGAAGCCGGAGCCGGTGGCGATGGGCGACACGTCCACCACGTGGGCCAGGGTCGGCAATTCCCGGTAGATGCGTTCCCACTGGTCGATGGAGCGCAAGCGCTGGACCCGGGGTTCCACGTGGGCGGCCACGGCCTGGCGGGTCCGGTCCAGCACCGGCGTGGGCGCGTCGTCGGGGGCGCGCACGGTGATATGCGCCTGGGTGGACAGGGTGCGGCTGGCCAGGCTGATTTGCAGGCCGTTGACCAGGGTGGTGATGAAGATGATGACCGCCACCCCCACGGTGGTGCCGGCCATGATCAGCGCGGTCTGCATGCGCCCCTCCCGCAGGAAGCGCAGGGCCAGGACCCATTCGAAGGGCATGGGCGACACCTACTGGCGGACCTTGTCGCCCGGCGCCACACCGGATTCCGGTAGGAACACCCGCTCCCCGGCCCGCAGGCCGGCCGCCACTTCCACCCGCCCGGTGCCCCGCAAGCCCGGTTTCACCGGCCGCCGCACCGCCCGGCCAGCCTCGGCCACCAGCACCCAGGGCTGGGCCGAGCCCGCGTCCCGCAGGGCTTCGGCCGGCACCACCAGGGCGTCCTGACGGCGACCCACCCCGATTTCCGCCGACACCGTCATGTCGGCCCGCAGGAACTCGGGCGGCTTGGCCACCCGCAGCTTCACCTCCACGGAACCCTTGGCCGGATCCACCGCCGGGGCGATGTAGAAGATCTCGGCTTCAAAGGCGCGGTCGGGATAGGCATCGGCCAGGATGCTGGCCCGCTGGCCGGTGGCCAGGCGCCCCAGGTTCTTCTCGTCGATCTGCAGGACGATCTGGGTCTCGCCGTCCGCCGCCAGTTCGAACAGGGGCTTGCCCTGGGTGACGGTATCGCCGGCCTCCACCTGCTTGCGCACCAGCAGCCCGGCGGCGGGCGCCCGGATCACGGTCTTGGCCAGCCTGGCCCGGGCCAGGTCCAGCGCCGCCCGGGCCTGTTCCAGGCGGGCGGCGGCCAGGCGGGCCTCCACCCCCCCGGGGCCGTTGCCCTGGGATTGGACTCTGGCCGCCTCCCGGGCCGCCCGGGCCGCCTCCACGGCGCGGCGGGTCTCATCCAGCCGCGACTGGTTGTAGAAGCCCGCCTGGGCCAGGGGCTTCACCCGCTCGTATTCCGCCGCCGCCTGGGCCAGGTTGGCCTCGGCCTGGAGCAGCGCCTGGTCGGCCACCGGACGGTTCACCTGTTCCAACTGGGCCTGGCGGGCCGCGGCCTCCTCCAGGGCGCGCCGGGCCTGATCCACGGCGGCGAGCTGCTCCGCATCGTCCAGACTGGCCAGGACCTGGGCGGCGCGGACCCGGTCGCCCTCCTCCACCGGCACCTTGATCGCCTTGCCCACCAGCTCGGACCCCACCACGATGCGGTCGGGCGTGATCACCCGGCCGCTGGAGATCACCGTCTCGACCAGGGCCTC
>DAOQNK010000143.1:4091-5868 GCA_035332045.1 Thiobacillaceae bacterium
GGAGTTGACCGTGGACTTGCCGCCACAGCCGCCTTGTTCGGGAGCGCGCCTATGAAACAGATATCCCGCAGCATCCTCATCGCCTATGGCCTGGGCCTGTCCTGCCTGATCCTGAGCGTCGGCGCCCTGGAAACCCTGAAGACTTTCCTGCCCGACAGCCCCTGGCTGGTCCGTTCCCTGTGGCTGCTCCCGGCCCTCGCCCTGGCTGGTGCCTTGGCCTGGTTCCAGGCCGTCCAGGTCCGCCAGTTGCGATCCCTGAAGGGCATGGTGACCCGGGTACGCGTCGAAGGCGACCTGGATATCCGCAGCGGGCTGGACCCGCGCGGCGAGGCAGGCGAACTGGGCGGGGAACTCAACGCCATGCTGATCAACCTGCAAGGCATCGTCAGCCAGGTGTACTTCAATGCCCACGAGTTGTCCGGCGCGGCGGAATCGGTGTCCCGCAACGCCCAGCACGTGGACGAGGAATCGGCCCGGCAGGCCGGGGAGACCGAGGCCACGGCGGCCACCATGGAGGAACTCTCCGCCAGCATCGGCCAAGTGGCCGGCCACGCCGAGGAGGCCTCGCGTCTCGCCATCAGGGCCAGCGACATGAGCGGCGAGGGCGGCCGGATGGTGGGCGGGGCGGCCGCGCGCATCAGCCAGATCGCCGATTCCGTGAGCGCTTCCGCCACCCTGGTGGGACGCCTGGGTGAACGATCCCAGGAAGTCGGCAAGGTCATCAAACTGATCAGCGACATCGCCGAACAGACCAATCTGCTCGCCCTCAACGCCGCCATCGAGGCGGCCCGGGCCGGCGAGCAGGGGCGAGGCTTCGCCGTGGTGGCGGACGAGGTGCGGATGCTCGCCGAGCGCACCAGCAAGGCCACCCGGGAAATCGCCCAGACCATCGGCGCCATGCGCCAGGACACCCAGGAAGTGGTGGCCGCCATCGGTGCCAGCGCCGAGACGGCCAACCAGGGCGCCGAGGAAGCCCGGGCCGCCGCCCTGCTGCTGGATGACATCCACCACCAGGTGGGCGAAACCCGGGACCGCATCGGCGCCATCGCCGAAGCCACCCGCCAACAGGCTCTGGCCAGCCAGGACGCCACCGCCCACCTGAACCACATCGCGGGAAACATCGCGGACAACCACGCCACCGCCCGCCAGACACTGGAACTCGCCGAACGCCTGGGCCGCATGGCCGGCAATCTGAAGGAAGTGGGCACGGTCCTGAAACTGGGCGAAGGCGGCAAAAAGGCCCTGGCCATCCATGGACGCATGCCCGGTCTGGCCAGGCAGACGGCGGAAGCCGTGGGCAAGGCCATGGAACAGGCCATCGCCATGGGCCGTATCTCCGAGGAGAAACTCTTCGCCCGAGACTACCAGCCCATTGCCGATACCCGTCCCCAGAAATACCACACCCCCAGCGACCGCCTGCTGGACGAGATTCTGCCGCGCATCCAGGAACCCCTCCTGGATGGCTATACGGCGGTGACCTATGCCATCACGGCGGATGGCAACGGCTACGTGCCCACCCACAACCGGCGTTTCAGCCTGCCCCTCACCGGCGACGAAAAAACAGACCTGCTGGGCAACCGGACCAAGCGCATCTTCGACGATCCGGTAGGCAAGCGGGTGGGTACCCACGAATTGCCGTTCCTGCTGCAAACCTACCGACGGGATACCGGCGAGATCATGCACGACGTCTCCGCCCCGATCCATGTCCATGGCCGGCACTGGGGTGGCTTCCGCATCGGCTATCGAACCGAGGTGGACTGAAGCGAATGGGCGGACC
>DAOQNK010000144.1:0-5816 GCA_035332045.1 Thiobacillaceae bacterium
TCCGGCTGGACGATTGGATGGACCATCCTTTCCTGTTCAGCAGCTTCAAGATCCGAAACGAGAAGCAGCTCAACGCTTTGCGTTCCCTGGGCCTGAAGGACATTCTCTATTCCCCGGAGAAGAGCGACGCGGCGCCGTTGCCCGCGGCCCGCCCGGAAGCCCCCCCGCCACCTCCCCCGGCAGTGGATCCGGAAGTGGAGGCCATGTGGCAGGCCAAGAAGGCCCGGCGCGAGCAGCTCGCCAAGCAGCGGGAGGCCTTCGGTCGCTGCGAGAAGAAGTTCGCGGGCGGCATGGCGACCGTGAAGGGCCTGCTCCGCAACCTCTTCTCCAAGCCCCAGGAATCCCTGGAACAGGCCCAGGCCCTGGTCACCGAGATGGTGGATTCGCTGCTCGCCGAGAAGGACGTGCTGCTGCATCTCATGAATGCCAAGAGCGGCGACGAGGGCGCCTACTATCACGCCCTCAACGTCACCATGCTGGCCCTGATGCTGGCCAAGGAGGCGGGCTTTTCGGCCAAGGAGATGCACGACCTGGGCCAGGGCACCCTGCTCCACGACCTGGGCAAGGAGAAGGTGCCCAGCCAGATATTGCTGAAGCGCACGGCCTGGACCGCCGCCGAGCGCAATTTCTATCAGCAGCACGTGGTCTATGGCGTGGACATGGCGGCGAAGCTTCCCGGCCTGCCCCTGGGAGCCATGGAGGTCATCGCCCTGCATCACGAGGCCCTGGACGGCAGCGGCTTTCCCGGCCGGCTTTCGGGCGCCCGCATCGGCCGCTTTGCCCGCATCGCGGCCATCGCCAACGCTTTCGACAATTATTGCAACAGGCCCAACCCGGCCGATTCCATGATTCCCTCCGAGGCCCTTTCCTTCATGTTCCGCAAGGAGAAGGAAAAATACGATCCGGGCCTGATGCAGCATTTCATCCGCTGCCTGGGGGTGTACCCGCCGGGCAGCCTGGTGAAGCTCAACAACGACGGCGTGGGTATCGTGGTGAGCGTCAATTCGGCCAACCTGCTACACCCCACCATCCTGCTCTACGACCCGGACGTGCCCAAGGAGGAGGCCCTGCTGGTGAACCTGGCGGACGAGTCCGACCTGGCCGTGGTGTCCACCCTGCGGCCTTCCAGCCTGTCCAAGGAAGTGTTCGAGTACCTCAACCCCCGCAGCCGCGTCAGCTATTACGCCGAGAGCCACGGGGGCGCCCGTCAGCCGGCCTGAAGCAGGCTCTCGGTCAGCCGGACCCAGTAGCTGGCGCCCAGCGTCAGGATGTCGTCGTTGAAGTCATAGCGGGGGTTGTGCAGCATGCAGCCGCCTTCCGCCATGCCGTTGCCGATCCAGACGTAGCAGCCAGGCTTCTCCCGCAGCATGTAGGCGAAATCCTCGGCCCCCATGGAGGGCCGCAGGTCGGCCCGCACGTTGTCGGGACCCACCAGCTCGGCCAGCACCGCCCGGCAGCGGGCCGCCTCGGGGATGGTATTGACGGTGGGTGGATAGCCGCGCCGGTAGTCCAGGGTGGCCTGGATGCCGTGGGCTGACCCGATGCCGGCGCACAGGTGCTCCATGGCGGCTTCCATGGCGTCCTCCACCTCGGGCCGAAAGGCTCGCACCGTGCCGCCGATGCGGGCCTCGGCGGGGATGATGTTGTAGGCCTCGCCACCGGCGAAGAACTGGGTGATGGACAGCACGGCGGAATCCAACGGGTCCAGCTTGCGGCTCACCACGCATTGCAGGGCCTGGACCAGGGCGGCGCCGGCGACCAGGGGATCCCGGCCCTGGTGGGGCATGGCGGCGTGGGCACCGTGGCCCTTCAGCAGGATGTCGAACTGATCGGCGCAGGCCATGACCGGCCCTTCATGGACGGCGAACTGGCCGGCGGGCAGGCCCGGCCAGTTGTGCATGCCGAACACGGCGTCGACGGGAAAGCGCTCGAACAGGCCTTCTTCGATCATCACCCGGGCGCCGCCGTCGGTTTCTTCGGCGGGCTGGAAGATGAACACCACGGTGCCGTCGAAATCGGGATGGGCGGCCAGGTATTCGGCGGCGCCGAGGAGCATGGCCGTATGGCCGTCATGGCCGCAGGCATGCATGCGGCCGTCGATGCGCGATCGATGGGGAAACAGGTTCTGCTCGGCGATGGGCAGGGCGTCCATGTCGGCGCGCAGGGCGATGGCCCGGGAACCGCTTCCCTGGCGCAGCACGCCCACCACGCCGGTGCCCGCCAGACCCCGGTGGGTTTCGATGCCCCGGGCCTGGAGAAAGCTGGCGACCCGATCGGCCGTGCGCTGTTCCCGGAAGGCGAGTTCCGGATGGGCGTGCAGGTCGTGGCGCAGGGCCACCAGTTGGGCGCGGTTGGCGTGGATCGCGGCGATGGCGTGCATATCAGGCGGCTCCAGGAATGACCTGCTTGGTGACGGCCACCGCCACGATGTAGGCGAATACCCCCAGGGCGGCGATCAGGGCCTTGAGGCGAGTGGCCTTGGTGCGGCCGCGCTTGAGGGCGAGGGTGCCCAGGCCGATGTAGGCCAGCAGTCCGATGATCTTGGCCAGCAGCCAGGGCTGGGCGAGGGGATTGAGGCCGCCCACGGCGAGCATGGCGATGGCCGCGGTCAGCAGCAGCGTGTCATTGACGTGGGGCGCGATGCGTACCCAGCGCCCCTCCAGCTTTGGCGACTCGGTCACCATCCAGTAGGCCCGGAGCAGGAAGAGCACCAGGGTGATGTGGACTGTGGCGATATGCAGGCCGCGGAGGAAGGCGTAATCCATGGACAAACGGGCAGAGTGGGGAAGGGCACTCATCTTAGTGCCTATTCCCCAGGTAATCATGTCCCTCGCCCTGAGTCCGGGCTACGGCGACAGAATGGCCTCGGCCGGGCGGCCAGGCTTCATCGCCAGCCGGATTTCGGCCGGGACCGGCGTCGATCCGCCTGGATAGGCAGGGACCTTACGCGGGCCGATAGTGGCGTTCGATGGCGTTGACCAGTTCCCGTACATCCTGGGTGGTGAGGGCCGGATAGGCCTCGTGCACGACCCGGTGGGCCAGGTAGTCCATGGGACTGTTGGCCCAGTCGTTGCCGGAATGGAAGAAGTGATCGATGCGCGTACGCGCGTCTTCGTAGATGGAACGCAGGTGGTAGTGACGGCGGCGTTCGTGATGGCTCACGCCGGTGGTGGCGGTTTGGGGTTCCATGGCGGTCTCCTCGCTCTCGTTTGGCGATGGGGTGGTGTCTATCCACCCACTAAGTCCATATTAGTCTGTCGGGTAAGAGAGAAAAGCCCGGTTTATCGGACATCGCCATCCAGGTAATACCAGCGCCCTTCGATGCGCTCGAAGCGGCTAGTTTCCGCCATGCGATAGCCCCGCCCTCCCACCTTGTAGCGGGCCACGAAGGCGACCGTGGCGTGGCTGGCATCCTGGTCCTGGGCGGCCTTGACGCTGAGGCCGAGCCAGGTGGGGCTGGGTTCCAAGTCCAGGCGATCCGGACGGGTGTCGGGATGCCAGGTGGCCAGGAGATAGGGGGCGTTCCCCAGCGCATAGGCGCAATAGCGCGAGCGCATGAGGGCCTCCGCGCTGGGGGCGGGACGTTCGCCGAGCAGGTAGGGGGCGCAGCAGGTCGCATGGGACTTGCCGGAGCCACAGGGGCAGGAGGCGGGGCGGGTGACGGGCACGGTGGATGTCTGGACAGGGTCAATCTACTGGCATGTTGCCGGTGGTCACGGCCATTATCCGTGCCGGCGAGGTATATTCGATAGATATCCGTCATTGCCGGGAGGCCTGCTTCGATGAACACCCAGTTTCGTCCCCTGCCCCATTTCACTCTTCGCCTGTTGCCGGTGCTGCTGATGGGCCTGCTGGCGGGCTGCGCCACCCGGGAAGACCTGAAAAAGGAAGTCCAGCCTTACTCGGATCGCATGCAAAACATGGAATCCTGGTTCAACGCCATCAACAGCGGCCTGGATACCCAGGCGAAACGGATTCGGGAGCTGGAAATCCAACAGACCCGCCTGGACAAGGGCGAAGCCAGCCGGCAGTCCCGCCTCGACAGCATGGCTGCCGATACGGCCGCCCTGGCGAGCCGCGTCGACGGGCAGGGCGCGATGTTGGCTGATCTGGGCAGGAAGATGGATGCCCAGAGTAGCCAGTCGGCCGGCCAGGGTCGGCGCCTGGAGGGCGTCGCAGAGGGCATGTCCAGGTTGGACACCCGGCTCTCCGGACTCGAGCAGTCCTTGGCTGCCGTTTCCCCTTCGTCCGGCCGGGCCGAAGCCGCTTCGGCGGGCATGGTCCAGATGAGCGCGCCAGCCCAGGCGGTGCCTGCGGCCGGCAATCCTGCCGTTGTGTTCGTGCCTGAGCCGACGGCCCCGGCCCTCGTCCCGGCTGCGGCGCCGACGCCGGTCAAGACGGATCCGGCGGGGGATCGCCTGGCCGCCCTTGAGGTCCGCATGGCCGATCTGCTGCAACGCGGCCAGGAACAGGGCGCGCTGATCGCGGCCCTGAATCGGCGGTTTGACGACCTGCGTGGCGACTTGGCCCAGGTGCGAGCCAAGTCAGATGGCAACGGCCAGGCCATCAGTCAGGTGGATACCCGCGTCGAGACCTTGAGCGGCCACCTGGAAGCCGCCCGTTCCCGGGTGGAGGCCGAGGAGAAAGCCGTGGCGGAAACCGGCCTGCGCCTGACCCTGGTGCAGGAACTGGTGAAGGGGCAGAGCGAGCGGCTTTCTCGCAGCGAGATTGAAAATGGGCGGATTTCCGCCACGGCCCAGGAGGCCCTGGATCGTGCCAGGCAGGCCGGCAAGCTGGCGGAAGGCAAGCTGGTGTTCGAGACGACCCTGTCCGACGAGATCACCCATTTCGGTGTGGCCGAGGCCAGCCTGAACGAGTCGGCGAAGAAGCAGCTCGAGGAATTCGCGGCCCGCCTGAAGGTGGAGAACAAGGGCGTGTTCATCGAAATCCAGGGCCATACCGACAACCTGGGTCCCGCCGACGCCAACCTGCGGCTTTCCCGGGAGCGGGCCCAGGCGGTGCGCGACTACCTCAACCAAGTGGCGGGTATTCCCCTGCACAGGCTGGCTATTGCCGCCTATGGAGAAAGCAAGCCGGTGGCCGACAACAAGACGCGGGATGGCCGCAGCCGCAATCGGCGTGTGCTTCTGGTGGTCCTTCAGTAGGGCTTTTTCGCCGTGCGGACCCCGGCGGTTCAGGGGTTAGTCGAGTTGGACGAGGCGCCGGCCGCGAAATCGGTTCCTCGCAACCTCCGCCATCTCGGGGCTCATGGCGTTCAGGTTGCGCTGCATTTCCTGGTCGGCCAGCCTATGGCCATGTTCCTTGGCCAGGCTGAACCAATGGTGGGCGGCCATACGGTCCTGGCGCGCGCCTTGGCGATGCACGAAGAGCTGGCCCAGGGCAAAGTAGGCGTCGGCCAGCCCTTTCTCCGCGGCGCGGCTGTACCAGTAGGCCGCCTCCACGTCGTCTCGGGGCAGGCCCTGGCCTTCCTCGTAAAGGATGCCCAGCATGTATTGGGATTCGGCGTGGCCCTGGCCCGCCAGCGTCCGGAATTCCCGGACCGCGCCCTCGAAGTCACCGCTGGTATAGGCCTGGATGCCCTCGTCGTAGCCGGCCATCGCCCCCCCCGCTGCCAACAGGAGCTTCAGCAAGAGTGCCGGGAGGGAGGCGGTGCGAATCAGGGACATGAGCAGCGTGGTGGAGGGTGTGCTCAAATATTAACGACCGCTTATATAAATACTTGAGTAATTTTTTCCAGGGGCTGCATATCCCCAGGGAATTGAGGCGTGGCTGAAACGATCCCGGACGGGAGAGGG
>DAOQNK010000145.1:0-5805 GCA_035332045.1 Thiobacillaceae bacterium
TGGCCTGGCTGTCGGGCTTCAGCAAGCCGCCAAAACAGACATTCGTGGTCCATGGCGAAGAGGAAACCGCCCTTGGTTTTGCCGAGTTGATCAGGCAGCGGCTGGGCTGGCCAGTCGACGTGCCTCATCAGGGAGACGAGGTGCAGCTGGCCTGCTAGGCGGCTCGGTTTCCCTCTCCACCCCTGGACTGAGTCGTCCAGAACACCGCGCAATACCCCATGGGGGCATCAGCGTCCGCCGGTGACCACGCCGAAATCCTGGGCCAATTCACGCGCAGGAAAATGGAACCGCACCGGCCCGTCCTCCTCGCCATGGACGAATTGGTGGACGAAGGGGTGGTCCGAGTTCCGAATCTCCTGGACGGGGCCTTCAGCCACCACCACGCCGTTATCGATGAAAAACGCGTAGTCGATGATCTTCAGGGCCTCGGCAATGTCGTAGGTGACCACCACGGAGGTCAGGCCCAGGGCGTCATTGAGGCGGCGGATGATGTTGGCGATGGCATCCAGGGAGATGGGGTCCAGGCCGGCAAAGGGCTCGTCGTACATGATCAGCATGGGATCCAGTGCAATGGCCCGGGACAGAGCCACACGCCGGGACATGCCACCGGATAGCTCGCCGGTCATGAGATCCCGTGCCCCGCGTAGCCCCACGGCATGCAGCTTCATGAGCACCAGATCACGGATCATGTCTTCAGGCAGGTCGGTATGTTCGCGCAACGGAAATGCCACGTTGTCGAATACCGAGAGATCGCTGAACAAGCCACCCGCCTGGAACATCATCCCCATTTTGCGGCGCAGGCGGTAAAGGGCATCGTTGCCCAACTCGTGGACAACCTGGCCTGCCACCTTTACATAACCGCCACTCGGGGTCGCCTGACCGCCGATCAGGCGCAGCAGGGTGGTCTTGCCGCAGCCGCTGGAGCCCAGCAGACCCACCACCTGGCCACGGGGGATGGAAAGATTGAGTCCGCTGAGAACCTGGCGCTCACCGTAGGCGTAGCGCAAATCCTTGATCTCTACCAATGTTTCAGGGGGCAATGCAGGCTCCTGTCTCGATGCGCTCTATGACGTGGATGCGGATGACCGATTGCGACGATGGTAACCGAGGCAGGCGTCCAAGTCCCTCGTGGCGTGGGTCGACTAAGCGGCCGAATCCCACGGGGGATTCCCCGCTGTTGGAGACCTGGCCCACGGGGTAGCATGTCCCTTTCGCACTCGTACCTTGAATACCGTGTCCCTATTTCCACGAACGCCAGGGCTCTCCGGAGGCGACGCCGATGCAAAACGCGCCGAGATCCGAAATTATTTCCTGGCCACCTTCGATCGCTATGAGCGGCTTTTCGACGTTCTCCGGAATGACGAGGCTTACTACCGCAAGCCCATCGCCCTGCGTCATCCCCTGATCTTCTATTTCGGCCATACCGCCACCTTTTTCATCAACAAGCTGGTCCTCGCCGGATTGCTGGCGGAGCGGATCAACCACCGCTTCGAATCCATGTTCGCCGTGGGCGTGGATGAGATGAGCTGGGATGACCTCAACGACACCCACTACGACTGGCCTGCCGTCGCTGAGGTGAAGACCTATCGCAGGCACGTCCGCGAGGTGGTGACCGGCTTGATTGACCGCCTGCCGCTCTCGCTGCCCATCGGCTGGGACCACGCCTGGTGGCCCATCCTCATGGGCATCGAACATGAGCGGATCCACCTGGAAACCTCGTCGGTCCTGATCAGGCAACATGCCTTGAAATACGTCCAACCTGACCCCGAGTGGGCCCCCGAACCCGCCACAGGGCCGGCCCCCGCCAACGTGTTGGTGGACATACCGGCAGGCAGTGTCCGTTTGGGCAAATCCTTCGATGAGGATTGCTACGGCTGGGACAACGAATATGGCCGGCACGAATCTTCAATCCCCGGATTCCAGGCGGCGCGCCATCTGGTTTCCAATGGCGAGTACCTGGAATTCGTCGAGGCCGGCGGCTATGAGGCGGACGATTGGTGGGAGGAGGAGGGGAGGGCCTGGCGTGATTTTGCCCATGCCGGCCATCCGACCTTCTGGATTCGCCAGGGTACGGGCTGGAACCTGCGCCTGATGCTCGAGGAAGTACCCATGCCCTGGGATTGGCCCGTGGAGGTGAATTGCCTGGAGGCCCGGGCATTCTGCCGCTGGAAGTCCGCGCAGACAGACCTCCCGGTGCGCTTGCCCAGCGAAGATGAGTGGAGCCGCCTGGTCGCGTTTGCCGGACTGGAGGAGGTGCCGGATCATCAGGCCGTGAATGCCCGTCTGCATCTGGACCATGGCGCCTCTTCCTGCCCGGTGACCCGCCACGCTCACGGCCCATTGTTTGATGTGGTGGGCAACGTCTGGCAATGGACGGATACCCCCATCTACCCCTTCGAGGGTTTTCGGGTCCATCCCCTCTACGACGACTTCACCACGCCCACCTTCGACGAGCGTCACAATCTGATGAAGGGCGGCTCCTGGATATCCTGCGGCAACGAAGCGCGCCTGGCCGCCCGCTACGCCTTCCGCCGCCACTTCTTCCAGCACGCGGGCTTCCGTTACGTGGTGGGCGAGCCCCCCAAGGCGCCGGTGGCCTCCCATTACGAGACCGACAAGCTGCTGTCGGAATATGCCGAGTTCCACTACGGCGACGAGTATTTCGGCGTGGCCAACTTCTCCAAGGCCCTGGCGGAACTGGCCATCACGGCCATGGGCGACAAGCCCAAACAGCGTGCCCTGGACCTGGGCTGCGCGGCGGGCCGGGCCAGCTTCGAACTGGCGCGCGCCTTCGACGCAGTGACCGGCATCGACTTCTCGGCCCGTTTCATCGGTCTGGGGGTGCAAATCGCCGAGCAGGGCGTGCTGCGCTACACGCTGGCGGACGAGGGCGAACTGGTCTCCTACCGGGAGCGCCGCCTCGCTGATCTGGGCCTGGATGAAACCCGCGCCCGGGTGGCCTTCTTCCAGGGTGACGCCTGCAACCTGAAGCCCCTCTTCTCCGACTACGACCTGATCCTGGCCGCGAACCTCATCGACCGGCTCTACAGCCCGGCCAAGTTCCTGGACGGCATCCACGAACGGCTCAGGCCCGGCGGCCTGTTGCTCATCGCCTCGCCCTACACCTGGCTGGCGGAACACACGCCCCGGGAGGAGTGGCTGGGCGGCTGCAAGCGCGACGGGGAAAACGTCACCACGCTGGACGGGCTCAAGGCCCACCTGGGCGAGCATTTCCGACTGATCCGGGGGCCGCTGGAAGTGCCCTTCGTCATCCGCGAGACCAAGCGCAAGTTTCAGCACACCCTGTCGGAAGTGACGATCTGGGAGCGGCTGGGGTGATGCGCATCCCGGTACGATTCCAGCTTGGGACAGTGACTTCCCCCTATTATAAAGGGGGAGTGAGGGGGATTTCGGCCGGTTCAAGTTGGCCGATGTCGCCAAATCCCCCCTGGCCCCCCTTTAAGAAAGGGGGGGAACACTGTGCTTTTCGACTTTGACCGCGTCATCCCCCGCACCGGCACCGACTCGGTGAAATGGGACGGCCGCCGGGGCTACTTCGGCACCGAGGATGTGCTGCCCCTGTGGGTCGCGGACATGGATTTCGCCGTGCCGGAGGCGGTGACCCGGGCGCTGGCGGCGCGCACAGAACACCCGGTCTACGGCTACACCCTGTTCCCGGACAGCGCCTATGAGCGCGTCATCAGCTGGATGAAAGAACGCCATGGCTGGACCGTGGAGCGGGACTGGATCCTCCTGGTGCCGGGCGTGGTGCCCTCCCTGCATGCCGCCGCCCTGGCCTTCGCCGGCGCGGGGGAGGGCGTCATCGTGCAGCCGCCGGTGTATTTCCCCTTCTTTTCCTCGGTCACCACTCCCGGTCGGGTGGTCATCGAGAACCCGCTGCTGGAAGAGGGCGGCCGCTACCGCATGGATTTCGCCCACCTGGAAGCCTGCGCCGCCCGCGACGACGCTCGCCTGCTGTTCCTCTGCTCGCCCCACAACCCGGTGGGCCGGGTCTGGCACCCGGACGAACTGCGGGAAGTGCTGCGCATCGCCCGCCGGCATGATCTGGTGGTGCTGTCCGACGAAATCCACCACGACCTGGTCTATCCCGGCGAACGCCACACGCCCCTGGCCCTGCTGGCCGACGACCCGGCCCAGGTGGTCACCGCCGTGGCGCCCAGCAAGACCTTCAACATTCCCGGGCTGGGCCTGTCGGCCCTGATCGCCAGCAACCCCGCGCACCGTGACACGCTGCGCCGGGCCTTCGACCTGCTGCACGTCAGCGGCGCCAACCCCTTCAGCATCGCCGCCTTCTGCGCAGCCTACCAGGAAGGCAGCCCCTGGCTGGATGCCTTGCTGGCCTATCTCGCCGGAACGCGGGATGCGGTGCTGGCTTATCTGGAACAGGAACTGCCCGCCATCCGCCCGGTGCGGCCCGAAGGCACCTACCTGCTCTGGCTGGATTGCCGGGGCCTGGGGCTGGACGATGCCGCGCTCAAGCGCTTCTTCGTCGAAGAGGCCCGGGTGGGCATGAACCCGGGCACGGTGTTCGGCACCGGCGGCGGCGGCTTCATGCGGCTCAACCTGGGCGCGCCCCGCCGCGTGGTCATGGAGGCCCTGGGGCGCATGGCCGAAGCCTGCGCCCGGCTGAAAAAATAATCTGCTTCCCGCCCTTGAAACCCCGGGTTTCACCCCCAGAACCAACCCGGTTTTTTGGAGGGAATACCCGTGTCAGAGGAACAACTGCTGCAACAGGGCGCCGAGGGTGCGGAAGCGCCTGCCCAAACCGGCGCCGAGAAGGAAAGCACCCCCAGCCTGGAAGAACTGCTGCGCCAGGCGGAGCTGAATGCCCAGGAGCACCACGACGCCTGGCTGCGCGCCAAGGCCGAAACCGAAAACGTGCGCCGCCGCGCCGTGGACGATGTGGAAAAGGCGCGCAAGTTCGCCCTGGAGAAGTTCGCCGGTGATCTGCTGGCCGTGAAGGACAGCCTGGAAGCCGCCCTGGCCACCGGCGACGCCGCCAGCGTCGAGAAGCTCAAGGAAGGCGTGGAGCTCACCCTGAAGCAGCTCGCCAGCGTGTTCGAGAAGAATGCCATCAACGAAATCAATCCATTGGGACAGAAATTTGATCCAAATTGCCACCAGGCCATCAGCCTGCTGGAGGGCGATGGCGAGCCCAATTCCGTGGCCACCGTGTTGCAGAAGGGCTACCTGCTCAACGAGCGAGTCATCCGCCCGGCCCTGGTGATGGTGGTGAAACCCAAATGACGGTCACCCCGGCGTAGGCCGGGGTCCAGGAAAGGCCAATGCACTGGATTCCGGCTTTTGCCGGAATGACAAACAGAGGGCTTGAAACCGGACCCGCCAATCCCATATCGCAGACAAGTCAATTTTTTCTGAGGAAGACAACAAAATGGGCAAGATCATCGGCATCGACCTGGGCACCACCAACTCCTGCGTCGCCATCATGGAAGGTGGCAAGACCAAGGTCATCGAAAACGCGGAAGGCGCGCGCACCACGCCGTCCATCGTCGCCTACGCGGAAGACGGCGAAATCCTGTGCGGCGCCCCGGCCAAGCGCCAGGCCGTCACCAACCCCAAGAACACCCTGTACGCCATCAAGCGCCTGATCGGCCGCCGCTTCCAGGAAAAGGAAGTGCAGAAGGACATCGACCTGATGCCCTACAAGATCCTCCAGGCCGACAACGGCGACGCCTGGGTGGAAGTGCGCGGCGAGAAGAAGGCGCCGCCCCAGGTTTCCGCCGAAGTGCTGCGCAAGATGAAGAAGACCGCCGAGGACTACCT
>DAOQNK010000146.1:0-3229 GCA_035332045.1 Thiobacillaceae bacterium
GGCTTCTCGGCGATGATGAGTTGTTTGGACATCAGTGGAAGGTGGGCTTCCAGCCTTCGTCATCCGCCTCGTCGGCGGCGCGCACCAGATCCTCCAGCCACAGCACCTCCCCCGCACCCTTCAGTTTCCAGAGGGCCAGCAGGGCAATCCATTTGACCCGCTGGGCGGAGACATGGGCGTCGGGCAGGGCCAGGGCGCGTTCGATGATCCATTCCCGGGCGTGGGTCGGCAGCAGGCCTGTGCTTTCCAGGTAGGCAAGGAAGCCCCGGCCGCCACTGGCCAGCCTGCGGACCTCGTCCTCGGCGTAGACACGCATCGCCGGGGGCCGCGAAGCTTCCTCGGCGGGGGCCAGGTCGTCCAGGGCGGCGAGCCAGTCCAGCGCCTCGCCAATGGCATCGTCCTCGAAGCCGGCGGCGGAAAGCTTGCGGCTGAGCTGTTCCGCGTCCGGGAAGCGCTCGGCGTGCAGATAGGTGTCGTAGAGGTAGAGGAGGATGTCGAACATCATGGAAACAATCGTTGGTAGAGGCCGCCTGGCAGCTTGGCGACGCTACCTTCCAACTCGGCCGAAAGAAGCTTGACGGAGACCTCTTCCACCGTCAAGCCGAGGCGCTCGGCCAGTTGGTCGGGCGCCAGGGGGCCCCCGGCCAGACAGGCCAGCAGGATGTCGCCCGCCCCCGTGGCGAGGGACGCTTGAGGCGTAGCAGGCGGTAGCAGACGTCCCAGTTCTTCCAGGATGTCGGCCGCGGATTCCACCAGTTTGGCGCCCTGCTTGATGAGTTGGTGGCACCCCTTGCTCAGGGCCGAATGGATGGAACCCGGCAACGCGAAGACATCACGCCCCTGTTCGGAGGCCAGCCGGGCCGTGATCAAGGAACCACTCTCCAGCGCCGCCTCCACCACCAACACGCCCAGGGACAGGCCGCTGATGATGCGGTTGCGGCGGGGAAAATGGCCGCTCTTCGGAGGTGTGCCGATGGGAAATTCCGAAACGAGGGCGCCCTCCGCCGCGAGCCGGTGGGCCAGGGCCTTGTTGCGGGCGGGGTAGATACGGTCGAGCCCCGTGCCCACCACCGCCACGCTGCTCCCCAGACCGGCCAGGCCGCCCTCATGGGCGGCGGCGTCCACCCCCAGGGCCAGACCGCTGACCACGGTCAGTCCGGCATCCGACAAGGACTGGGCGAAAGCGCGGGCGTCGCGTAAACCCTGGGGCGTGGCATGGCGGCTGCCGACGATGGCCAGCATGGGCCGGGCCAGCCAATCCGGATCGCCCCGCACATAGAGCCAAGCCGGGGGAGAAGGAATATCCCTGAGTCTGGCGGGATAGGCGGCATCAAACCACGTGACAAGATGGTTGTCCGGACCGGCCAGCCATTCCATGCCCGGGGCGATGGCGGCCGGCTCGACACCCCGGTGTATGGCCCTGGCCAGGGTATCGCCCACCACCGGAGCCAGTTGGGCGATTCCCGCTCCCAGGGCGGCTT
Organism: Thiobacillaceae bacterium; assembly: GCA_035332045.1. Classification (GTDB taxonomy): domain Bacteria; phylum Pseudomonadota; class Gammaproteobacteria; order Burkholderiales; family Thiobacillaceae; genus PFJX01. The sequence continues at coordinate 1,482 of DAOQNK010000146.1, forward strand.
CGGGCGTGGCGAAAGCCGTCAGAAGCCGGAAGGCGGCCTCCGGCCCCAGACCCGGAATGGCATCCAGGCCCAGCCAGGCGGCAGCGTCCGCAGGCCGCGGCAAATCAGGCCGGAATCAGGGATTGCGGGCGCTGTCGCCGGCGGTGACGGGCTCCTTGCCCTTCATCACCAAGGCGTAGGCCACCCTGTTGAATACCCGGTAGACAAAAGCCAGGCCCACCCGGGTGTCCGGCAAAGCGTCCCGAGCATTCTTGTTGGGCTTGCACTCCTCGGCCTGGCCACGGCCCCCGCTTGCCAAAAAGCCGATTTTCTCCGCCCGGATGCACTTCGGATCGGCCACCGAGCGGCCCGCCTTGAACAGGGCCAGGACATGGCCTTCCTCCAGGCCGTCCCTGGCGCCCTTGTCCAGCACCAGGGTCATGTAGGTGCCCGCGAACACGGGGCCGCCCAGAGCCGCCACCACCTTGGCGTCCACGGGCTTGGCCGGGGCATGGGGAACAAACTGCACGACGTCGAGCTTCTCGGCAGGCAGCAGGCGGTCCCGCTCCAGGATTTCCTGATCGGTCCGCAGGATGCGCACCTGTTGGGGATCTCCCTTGACCTCGGTACGCGCGATACCCACCTGGAGCATTTCGTAGGCCAGCACTTCCTTGGGATTGCCGGGATCGTGGAGAGCCTGGCCCAGCCTCACCACCCGCCAGTCCACGTTCTCGCCTTCGGATTTGCTGGCGTAGACGGAATCGCCGGCGCCGAACATCACCCTCGCATCGCTGGATCCCAGTATGCGCGGCGCCCGTTCCAGATCGCCCGCGTCGCCCACGCCTCCCTTGACCATCATGGCCTGAATCGCCTTCACCGGAATGCTCGGGATGCCCGCTTCCTTGATGATGATGGGTTCGCCCCGGACCTGGGGACTCATCTTCACCGTTTCCAGGGTCTTCGGTTCCAGGGACAGGCGGGGCTTGCCGTCTTCCATGGTCAGGACCACCACGTCGCCGGGGTAGATGAGATGGGGATTGCGAATCTGTTCCTTGTTCAGCCGCCAGATGTCCGGCCAAAGCCAGGGGTCCTTGAGGAACTTTTCCGAGATATCCCAGAGCGTGTCACCCTTGACCACCACGTGGCGGCTGGGCGCGTTGTCCTGGAGGCGAATCTCGTCGGCCCAGGTTGGTGCGGCGAGTCCCAAAGCGGCGATCAGCATCAATATGCGCATATTCCTGCCCTTCTTGGCTTGCGGCGGATTGTCGGCCGTTATAATTCAGACAACTGAAAACTTAAACCAATTTATTAGATTTTGCACGGAATAGCCCGCAGACATTCGACATGGCCCTGCTGAAAATCCTTCATTTCCCCGATCCGCGCCTGCACACCGTGGCCAAGCCCGTGGCCGCGGTGGACGACACCATCCGCCAGCTGGCGGCCAATATGGCCGAAACCATGTATGCCGCCCCGGGCATCGGCCTGGCCGCCACCCAAGTGGACCAGCATGTGCGGCTCATCGTGGTGGATGTCAGCGAAGAGAAAAACCGCCTGCTGACCTTCATCAACCCCCGTATCGTGCTCAAAGAAGGCGAGGCCGTGCGCGAAGAGGGCTGCCTGTCGGTGCCCGGCATCTATGACAAGGTCAGCCGAGCCGAACACATCCGGGTCCAGGCCCTCAACCTGCGAGGCGAGCCCTTCGAAATGGACGCCACGGGTCTGCTGGGCGTCTGCATCCAGCACGAGATGGACCACCTGGATGGCAAGGT
>DAOQNK010000146.1:3329-5736 GCA_035332045.1 Thiobacillaceae bacterium
CTCACGCCTCACGCCTCACCCACAATGCGCCTCATCTTCGCCGGAACCCCCGAATTCGCCGCCGCCGCCCTCAAGGCACTGATCGCGGCAGGCCATGACATCCCGCTGGTCCTGACCCAGCCGGATCGGCCCGCTGGACGTGGCATGAAGTTGAAGGCCAGTCCAGTGAAGGAGGTGGCACTGGCCCATGGCCTTCCCGTAGCCCAGCCGGAGAACCTGAAGACCGAGGAAGCCCGCCAGCCCATCCGGGACGTTTCCGCCGATCTCATGGTGGTGGCCGCTTATGGCCTCATTCTGCCCCAGGCCGTGTTGGACATGCCGGCTCTAGGCTGCGTCAACATCCACGCTTCCCTGCTGCCACGCTGGCGCGGCGCCGCCCCCATCCACCGGGCCATCGAAGCGGGGGACGCGGAAACCGGGATCACCCTGATGCAGATGGACAAGGGCCTGGACACCGGCGCCATGCTGCGGCGGGCCGCCCTGCCCATACTGGACACCGACACCACGGGCAGCCTCCACGACAAGCTGGCGGAACTGGGCGCCCGGGAAATCGTCGCCTTGCTGCCGGAGCTGGCGGCGGGCCGGGTCGAGGCCACGCCCCAGAACGATGCCCTGGCCAACTATGCCGCGAAAATCGGCAAGGACGACGCCCGCCTCGAGTGGACCCGTCCCGCCCGGGAGCTGGACCGCAAGATTCGAGCCTTCAACCCCTTCCCCGGTGCCCATGGCCTGTTTTCGGGCCAGCCCCTGAAAATCTGGCGGGCCGCCCCGGCACCCGACTCGGGGCCGCCGGGCAGCCTCCTGAAGGTGGACCGTCAAGCCCTGCGTGTAGCCTGTGGCGAAGGCGCTCTGGACATCCTGGAAGTCCAACTCGCCGGGGGCAAACGGCTGGCGGTGGACGCTTTCCTGGCCGGACATAGCCTGCGGGTCGGCGACCGGCTCGAATAGCCTGACGCGGGGCCACAAACCCACGTCACACCGTCTCCGACAGGACGGCCCAGTTCACGCCATTTGTCCTACACAACCCATTGAATTATTGTTGCTTCGCCCCTAATTTGTCGGCAATCCCACGCAACCCTGGAGAGACCCATGGTGAACAACTGGCTTAAGACCACCTTCCTGATGGCCGCCATCGTGGCCTTGTTCGGCGCCGTAGGCATGCTGCTGGGCGGCGCCATGGGCATGCTCATCGCCTTGCTGCTGGGCGGCGCCATGAACCTTTGGGCCTACTGGAACTCGGACAAGATGGTCCTGCGCATGTACAACGCCCAGGAAGTCGGCCCCGTGGAGGCCCCCGAGTTCTACGGCGTCGTCGCCGACCTGGCGCGGCGGGCCGAACTGCCCATGCCCAAGGTCTACATCATTGATGAGGCCCAGCCCAACGCCTTCGCCACCGGCCGCAACCCTGAACACGCCGCTGTGGCCGCCACCACGGGCATTCTGCGCCTGCTCGACACCCGGGAACTGCGTGGCGTCATGGCCCACGAACTGGCCCACGTGAAGAATCGGGACATCCTCACTTCCACCATCTCCGCCACCGTGGCCGGCGCCATTTCCTCCCTGGCCCAGTTCGGCATGTTCTTCGGCGGCGGCGACCGGGAGCGGCCCAACGCCATCGTCCAGATCGTCGTGATGATCCTGGCGCCCCTGGCCGCCATGCTCATCCAGATGGCCATCTCCCGGGCCCGGGAGTTCGGCGCCGACCGGGGTGGCGCGGAGATTTGCGGCGACCCCGAGGCCCTAGCCTCGGCCCTGCGCAAGATCGAAGCCTACGCACGGGGCACACCCATGGATACCGCCGAGATGCACCCGGAAACCGCCCAGATGATGATCATCAACCCCTTGTCCGGGGGCGATCTGCGCGGCCTGTTCAGCACCCACCCGGCCACCGAGCAGCGCGTCGCGAAGCTCCTGGAGATGGCGCGCACCTGGGGCTGAGGCGCGCTCAGGGAGCCGCCGCCACCTCCGCCTTGATCCCCTCCAGGCCGGGATCGCGCCGGGGCGTGTTGAGGTAGGCCTCCTCGGCAAGGGCAAATTCCGGGTCGAAAGTCAGCGCGGCGTAAAACGCCTGCCGGGCGGCTTCGAAATTGTCTTCCTCCAGCAGGCGCAGACCCTGAGTGAAACGGGCATAGGCCTCCCAGTTCTTGGTGTGGATCTTGTCCACCGCCGGCGGAATGTCCTTCACCCCCAGGGCATCCAGAATGCCGTGGACGATGCGTTTTTCCAGCTCGAAATAGTTGTACTGCCTGCCGCTGGCTTCCTGGGTGCCCAGCACACTGCCCTTGTCCACGTCGGACACAGCGGTGCTGATGGTGTAGCGACCCGCGTAGTCGTTCTGGTAGGCGGCATAGCTGTCGTCCTCGTTGTACACCACGCCGGCCACCAGGCTGCCGGCGCCCAGCATGCG
>DAOQNK010000147.1:0-5730 GCA_035332045.1 Thiobacillaceae bacterium
ACTCCGACTACCAGGGCCAGCTCATGGTCTCGGTCTGGAACCGGGGCCAGGAAGCTTTCACCATCCAGCCCTTCGAGCGCATCGCCCAGATGGTCATCGTGCCGGTCGTGCAGGCCAATTTCCAGGTCGTGGAGGAATTCGAGTCCAGCGACCGGGGTGAAGGCGGCTTCGGCAGCACCGGAAAACGCTGACATCGCGCCGCCGAGGCCATTCGGCCAGCGCATTCCCGACTGCCGCCCCGCATCCCGACTGCCGCCCCGCATCCCGCCTGCCGGGCTGCGGACAGCCGCCCCAATGAGCCCGGCAAGGAAGCCACTGATTGGGGCGTTTCCCTTAAATACCGCCCCGAGAGCCGTCGTACGGCGAAATATATCTTCAAGAATTCAGAGTCCAGGCCGATAGCTTGGCGACAATATGTACCAGACGGAGGCAATATGTTGCATAGCGTGCGCAGTCGCATCCTGTTGCTTTCGGTCATCCCCCTTCTTGCCCTGGTTTTCGCGGCCGCCATCCTTATCCGAGATTCCTACGGCGACTTCCAGAGCGCCAGCGCGACGGTGACCACCCTGAACGCCGCGGTGGCCGCTGGCGGCCTCATTCACACCCTACAGATCGAGCGGGGCACGACAGCCGGCTACCTCCAATCCCACGGCGCCAAGTTCGCCGACAAGCTGCCCACGGTCCGCGCCGACTCCGATGCCCGGCTGAAAGACTTCATTTCCGCTGCCGGCGTGGCCAGGGAGGGGCACCTGGAGGATCTGGACAAGGCCCTTTCCGAAGCCCGGTCCAAGCTGGATGAAATGCCGGCGCTGCGCGGCAAGGTCGATGGCCAGGGCATCGAGGTACCCGATGCGATCAAGGCCTACACCGCGACGGTTCGCGCGCTGATGGGCATCATCAGCCAGTCCAGCCAATACACCCAGGACCCCCGCAACCTCCGCAACATCGCGGCGTATCTGTCCCTGGTCCGAGGCAAGGAGCAATCCGGGCAAGAACGTGCCATGGTGACCGCCGCCTTCGCGGCCAACGCCACCACCCCGGACAAGTTCAACGCCATCCTGGAGCGAATCCACAAGGGCGAGGCCTATTTCGACGGATTCGCCAGCTTCGCCAGTCCGAACCAACTCGCCTCCTTGAAATCGGCCCTGGAATCCGAAGACGCCCGCAAAGTTCAGGAAATGCGGGGCACGCTGATCACCAAAGCCACATCGGGCGGCTTCGACGTGGCGCCAGAAGCCTGGTTCGCCAGCATCACCGGCAAGATCAACGGCATGCACAAGACCGAGGAAGAGCTCGCCAAGGAAATCTCCCAATCCGCCGTGGACACCGCGTCGACAAAACGCTGGCAATTCACCGCCTACAGCCTGGGCTCCCTGATCACTGTGGTGCTGGTGGCGGTCCTCGCCTTCTGGGTCGTTTCCAGCGTGGTGAACACCCTGCGGGCCCAGGTGGAGGGGACCGAGGAAATCATCCGCAGCCGGGACCTGACCCAAACCGTGCCCGTGGCTGGACCCAGTGAAGTGGTTCGGGCGGGCGAGGCCTTCAACCATCTGATCGGACATTTCAAGGACACCATCAGGCAACTGACCCAATCGAGCAGCGAGATCAGCCAGGCCGCCGTCACCCTGAACCACACCAGCCAGGTCATCAAGTCCGATGCCGCCTCCCAGGCCGATGCCACCTCCCATGTCGCCGCGGCGGTCGAACAGTCTTCAGTCAGCATCAGCGAGACGGCCGAACACACGGAAAACGCGGCGCGCCTCGTGGATTCCGCCAAAGCCAGCACGCGAAACGCCCTGTCTGCGATGGAAAACACCGTCAGTCACATGAAAGGCGTTTCGACGGATATCGATCAGGCGGCCACCACCATCGGCAGCCTCAAGCAGTCTTCCATGAAGATCGGTGGCATCGTCCAGGTCATCCGGGACATCGCCGACCAGACCAATCTGTTGGCCTTGAACGCGGCCATCGAGGCGGCCCGGGCCGGCGAGCAGGGTCGTGGCTTCGCCGTCGTGGCCGACGAGGTGAGAAAGCTGGCGGAGCGCGCCTCCTCCGCCACCCAGGAAATCAGCGACGTGATCCAGGAGATGCAACTCGGGGTCGACAAGAGCGTGGAATCCATGGCTTCAGCCACCCGGCTGGCACGGGAAAGCATGGAACTGGTGACCGATACGGAAAACTCCCTGGAAAGGCTCGAGAGCGAATCCGACCAGGTGGACCAGAACGTCAACCAGATCTCGGTGGCCATCAAGGAACAGGATGCCGGGATTCGGCAGGTCGCCGTCAACATCGAGCAGATCGCCCAGATGACCGAAAAGACGGACAACGCCGCCGCCCTCGCCGCCGACCTGGCGGCCAACATGGATCGGCTGTCCGCCGCGTTGAACCAGGTGATCGCCCAGTTCAGGACCTAGTGCCCCACCGCCGGACCTTCCAGCGCGGTCCAGGGTGGGCTCCAGGTGGACGTCAGTCCATGTAGGCCTTGGCTTCTTCTCCCGGGTTGGGCAGGCCCGCCACCCGCCACAGGCCCTTGCAGCTGCTGAACAGCTTGTGGGCCTTGTGCCGGTCCAGGCCGGCGGCGCGGCAGACCAGGCGCATCACCGGCAGGGCGCCGGTGGCGTGGAACTGTTTGCGCACATGGCGGATGACTTCCCAGTGCTTGGGCGTCAGTTCGCTGATACCGTCCAGCCAGGCGATGCGGGCGGCGAACTCCGGGGTCCAGTTTTCGGGGTCCAGCAGGAATCCGTCCCGGTCGAACCAGTCGGTGGTTTCGTCGGGAAGGGGTTTGAAGGCGGCATTCATCATGATGGTCTCCTCATAATTTGGGGTGTGTGGCGGACGCTTCAGCACTGTTCCCAGGGCAGGCCGTCGTGGCGCCAGCCGTTCTGGGTGCTGCGGTGGTGGTCCTCGTCCAGCTCCCCCTCGAAACCGTAGAGCACGTTGTAGACGTCCGTGAAACCGTGCTGCTCCAGGAACTCGCCGGCCTCCTTGGAACGGTTGCCGGAGCGGCAGATCAGCACCACCGGCCGGTGATGGGAGGCGGCGATGCGCACCTCTCCCAGGAAGCGGGGGTTCAGATCCCAGTTTTCCCCCTCGTACCAGGGGATCAGCAGGGAATCCTTGGCGTGGCCCACGAACAGGAATTCCCATTCCGAGCGGCAATCGATGAACACCGCGCTGGGGTTGGCTTTGAGGAATTCGGCAGTTTCTACGGGCGTGAGATGCTTCATGGCGTTCTCCTGAATCGATTCGTGGCGGGGGCTAGAACGTGAACGACACGCGCCCTAACATCGGGCGGCGATCCCGCGCGCAAACATCACGAAAATCCAAGGGCCATTCATCAGAGTCTCCATCCTGTGCTTTTATTCTATTCATGTATTTTATGGATACAACAATAATTTTTATGAATACAAGGCATGAGTTCAGGAAAAGCCTATTCCCGAGGCGGAAATACGGGGGGTGATACAATCTCCGCCCATTTTTTCAGCAGCATTCCATGACCGACCGCCGCGCCGAATTCCTCGCCCTGGCCGCCCGCCGCATCCTCATCCTGGACGGCGCCATGGGCACCATGATCCAGCGCTACGGCCTGGGAGAAGCCGATTACCGGGGCGCGCGTTTCGCCGACTGGCCTTCCGACCTGAAGGGCAACAACGATCTGCTGGTGCTCACCAGGCCGGACGTCATCCGTGAAATCCACGGCCAGTACCTGGCGGCCGGCGCCGACATCCTGGAAACCTGCACCTTCAACGCCAACAGCATCTCCATGGCCGACTACGGCATGGAAGCCCTGGTCCATGAGATCAACCTGGCGGCGGCGAAGCTGGCCCGGGAGGAGGCGGACCGGTTCAGCACCCCGGACAAGCCACGCTTCGTGGCCGGGGTCCTGGGGCCCACCAGCCGCACCGCCACCCTCTCCCCGGACGTGAACGACCCGGGCTTCCGCAACGTCACCTTCGACCAGCTGGTGGCCACCTACTACGAGGCCACCGACGGCCTGGTGAAGGGCGGTGCCGACCTGCTGCTCATCGAGACGGTGTTCGACACCCTGAACGCCAAGGCCGCCGTGTTCGCGGTGAAGAAGTACTTCGACGACGCGGGCCGCACCTGGCCGGTCATGGTCTCCGGCACCATCACCGACGCCTCGGGCCGCACCCTCTCGGGCCAGACGGCGGAAGCCTTCTGGAACAGCCTGCGCCACGCCGAGCCGGTGAGCTTCGGCTTCAACTGCGCCCTGGGGGCCAAGGAGCTGCGCCAGCACATCGACGAGCTGGCCCACAAGGCCGACTGCCTGGTGTCCGCCCACCCCAACGCCGGCCTGCCCAACGCCTTCGGCGGCTACGACGAAACCCCGGCCCAGATGGCGGCGGAAATCCGCGAATGGGCCCAGGCGGGCCTGCTCAACATCGTCGGCGGCTGCTGCGGCACCTCGCCGGACCACATCCGGGCCATCGCCGAGGCGGTGGCCGACTGCGCGCCCCGCGCCCTGCCGGAGATCGCGCCGAAGCTGCGTTTGAGCGGCCTGGAGCCCTACAACCTGGGCAAGGGCGACCTGTTCTGCAACGTGGGCGAGCGCACCAACGTCACCGGCTCCGCCAAGTTCAAGCGCCTCATCATCGAGGGCAACTACGACGAGGCCCTGGCCATCGCCCGCCAGCAGGTGGAGGCCGGCGCCCAGGTCATCGACATCAACATGGACGAGGGCATGCTGGACGGCGAGGCGGCCATGGTGCGCTTCCTCAATCTGGTGGCCAGCGAACCGGACATCGCCCGGGTGCCCATCATGGTGGACTCCTCCAAGTGGTCCATCATCGAAGCGGGCCTCAAGTGCATCCAGGGCAAGCCCATCATCAACTCCATCTCCCTGAAGGAAGGCGAGGCGGAGTTCCTGGCCCGGGCCCGGCTGGCCCGCCGCTACGGCGCCGCGGCGGTGGTCATGGCCTTCGACGAGCAGGGCCAGGCGGATACCTTCCAGCGCAAGACCGAGATCTGCGCCCGGGCCTACAGGATCCTCACCGAGCAGGTGGGCTTCCCGGCCGAGGACATCATCTTCGACCCCAACATCTTCGCGGTGGCTACGGGCATCGAGGAACACGCCAACTACGCGGTGGACTTCATCGAGGCCACCCGCTGGATACGGAACAAGCTGCCCGGCAGCCACGTCTCCGGCGGCGTCTCCAACGTCTCCTTCAGCTTCCGCGGCAACGAGCCGGTGCGGGAAGCCATCCACACAGTCTTCCTCTATCACGCCATCCAGGCGGGCATGGACATGGGCATCGTCAACGCCGGGCAACTGGGCGTCTACGACGACATCCCCGCCGAGCTGCGGGAACGGGTGGAGGACGTGGTGCTCAATCGCCGCCCCGACGCCGCCGACCGCCTGGTGGAACTGGCGGAGACGGTGAAGGGCAAGGCCAAGGAGGCCGTGGAAGACCTGGCCTGGCGCGAGCTGCCGGTGGAACAGCGCCTGGCCCATGCCCTGGTGAAGGGCATCACCACCTACATCACCGAGGACACGGAAGCCGCCCGGGTGGCCCTGGGCCACCCCGTGAAGGTCATCGAAGGCCCCCTCATGGACGGCATGAACCACGTGGGCGACCTGTTCGGCGCCGGCAAGATGTTCCTGCCCCAGGTGGTGAAGTCGGCCCGGGTCATGAAGCAGGCGGTAGCCTACCTGGTGCCCTTCATCGAAGCGGAGAAGACCGCCGAAACCAAGGCCAAGGGCCGGAT
>DAOQNK010000148.1:0-5711 GCA_035332045.1 Thiobacillaceae bacterium
GGGCCGCCTGGAATGGCGGGCGGAGGTGGCCGCCGCCGACCTGTCCCGGCTGCGCCCGGGCATGGCGGCCCGGGTCACCCTGGCCGACGGCGCGGTCGTGTCCGGCCGCCTGCGCATGCTGGCCCCCACCGTGGACGCCCGCACCCGCAACGGCATCGTCTTTGTGGATCTGCCCCGGCCCGGTCCCGCCCGGGCCGGCATGTTCGCCCGGGGCGACATCGAGATCGGCGCCGCCCGGGCTCTCACCCTGCCGCAAGGCGCGGTGGTGCTGCGGGAAGGCTTCAGCTACGTGTTCCGGGTGGGCGCGGATTCCCGGGTGGCCCTCACCAAGGTGGGCGTGGGCCGACGCTGGGGCGACCTGGTGGAGATCACCGGCGGCCTGGACCCGGCGGCCCGGGTGGTGGCTGCTGGCGGCGCCTTCCTCGCCGACGGCGACCTGGTGCGGGTGGTGGATACCCCGAACGCCAAGGCAATGACTCCATGAACGTCTCCGCCTGGTCCATCCGCAACCCCATTCCGGCGGTCCTGCTCTTCATCCTGCTGACGGTGCTGGGGCTGTCCGGCTTCCGGGCCATGAAGATCCAGAACTTCCCGGACGTGGACCTGCCCATGGTGTCGGTGACCGCGACCCTGCCGGGCGCCTCGCCGGGCCAGCTGGAAAACGAGGTGGCCCGCAAGATCGAGAACTCGGTGGCGGCCGTCCAGGGGGTCAAGCACATCTATTCGAAGATCCAGGACGGCAGCGTCACGTCCAACGTGGAATTCCGCCTGGAGAAGCCCACCCAGGAGGCGGTGGATGACGTCCGCGACGCGGTGTCCCGCATCCGCTCGGACCTGCCGGCGGACCTGCGGGATCCGGTCATCGCCCGGGTTGACCTGGCGGGCATGCCCATCCTTACTTACACGGTGGCGTCCCGGCGCATGGACGACGAGGCCCTGTCCTGGTTCGTCGACAACCAGGTGACCAAGGCCATGCTGGCGGTGAAGGGGGTGGGGGCGGTGGCCCGGGGGGGGGGCGTCAGCCGGGAGGTGCGGGTGGAGCTGGACCCGGCCCGGCTGCTGGCCCTGAACGTGAGCGCCGCCGACATTTCCCGCCGCCTGCGCCAGACCCAGCAGGAGGCGCCGGGAGGCCGCGCCGACCTGGGTTCCGGCGAGCAGTCGGTGCGCACCCTGGCCACGGTGGGCAGCGCCGCGGAGATCGGCGCCCTGGAAATCCCTCTCTCGGACGGCCGCCGCATCCGCCTGGACCAGGTGGCCACGGTGACCGACACGGTGGCGGAGCGGCGTTCGGCGGCCCTGCTCGACGGCCGGGAGGTGGTGGGCTTCGAGGTGGTGCGGTCCCGGGGCGCCGGCGAGGTGGAGGTGGCGGAGGGGGTGCGCGCCGCCCTGGAGCAACTCAAGGCGGCCCATCCGGACATCGCCATCACCGAGGCCTTCAACTTCGTCGATCCGGTGGTGGAGAACTACGAGGGCTCCATGACCCTGCTCTACGAGGGCGCCCTGCTGGCGGTGATCGTGGTCTGGCTGTTCCTGCGGGATTGGCGCGCCACCCTGGTGTCGGCCACGGCCCTGCCCCTGTCCGCCATCCCCACCTTCGCGGTCATGCACTGGCTGGGTTTCTCGGTGAACGTGGTGACCCTGCTGTCCCTGTCCCTGGTGGTGGGCATCCTGGTGGACGACGCCATCGTCGAGATCGAGAACATCATGCGCCACCTGCGTCAGGGCAAGAGCCCCTACCAGGCGGCCATGGAGGCGGCGGACGAGATCGGCCTGGCGGTCATCGCCACCACCTTCACCCTCATCGCCGTGTTCCTGCCCACCGCCTTCATGAGCGGCGTGGCGGGCAAGTTCTTCGTGCAGTTCGGCTGGACGGCGGCCATCGCCGTGTTCTTCTCCCTGGCGGTGGCCCGCCTGCTGACGCCCATGATGGCGGCCTACCTGCTTCGCCCCGTCGCCGCGGCCGGCTCGCCCCGCTGGCTGGAGATCTACCGGGGCTGGGCCGTCGCCTGCCTGCGCCACCGGCTGCTCACCACGCTGGGCGCGGCGGGTTTCTTCGTGGGTTCCTTCTCCCTGCTGCCTTATCTGCCCACCGGCTTCATTCCTCCCGACGACCTGTCCCAGACCCAGGTGAGCCTGACCCTGCCGCCGGGCAGCACCTTCGCCCAGACCTACGCCGCCGCCGAGCAGGCCCGGGCCCTGGTGGTCCGCAACCCCCACGTGAAGCTGGTCTATACCGCCATCGGTGGCGGCAAGTCCGGCGGCGATCCCTTCGAATCCCAGGGCGCGGCGGAAGTCCGCAAGGCCACCCTGACCCTGAATCTGACCCACAGGACCCAGCGCCCGGGGTTGAGCAAGCAGGCCATCGAGACTCAGCTCCGCCAGGCTCTGGAGGCCTTGCCTGGGGCCCGGGTGAAGGTGGGCCTGGGGGGCTCCAACGAGAAATACATGCTGGTGCTGTCCGGCGAGGACGGCCGCCTGCTTGCCGAGCACGGCGCGCGGGTGGAGCGGGATTTGCGGGGCCTGCCGGGCATCGGCAACGTGACTTCCACCGCCAGCCTGACCCGGCCCGAGCTCCTTGTCCGGCCCGACGCGGCCCGGGCCGCGGACCTGGGGGTGACCACCGAGGCCATCGCCGAAGCCCTGCGCATCGCCACGGCCGGCGACTACGACCAGAGCCTGGCCAAGCTCAATCTTTCCCAGCGCCAGGTGCCCGTGGTGGTGCGCCTGCCCGACGCGGCCCGCCAGGATCTGGACCTGCTGGCCAGGCTGCCCGTGCCCGGCGCCCGGGGGCCGGTGCCCCTTTCCAACGTGGCCAGCCTTTCCATCGACAGCGGCCCGGCCCAGATCGACCGCTATGATCGGCTGCGCAACGTGAATTTCGAGGTGGAACTCAACGGCCAGCCCCTGGGTGACGTGGAGCGCGGGGCCTTCGCCCTGCCCAGCCTGGCCCAGCTGCCGCCGGGCGTGAGCGTGACCAGCGTCGGCGACGCCGAGGCCATGAACGAGCTGTTCGAGAGCTTCGGCCTGGCCATGGCCACGGGCGTGATGTGCATCTACATCGTCCTGGTGCTGCTGTTCCGGGATTTCGTCCAGCCGGTCACCATCCTGGCCGCCCTGGTGCTGTCGGTGCCGGGAGCCTTCCTGGCCCTGTTCCTGACCCATACGGCCCTGTCCATGCCGTCCATGATCGGGCTCATCATGCTCATGGGCATCGCCACCAAGAATTCCATCCTGCTCATCGACTATGTGATCCTGGCCCGCCGCCGCGACGGGTTGTCGCGTTGGGACGCGTTGCTGGACGGGGCCGGCAAGCGGGCCCGGCCCATCGTCATGACCACCCTGGCCATGGGCGCCGGCATGCTGCCCATCGCCATGGGCTGGGGGGTGGACCCCAGCTTCCGGGCCCCCATGGCCATCGTCGTCATCGGCGGCCTGATCACCTCCACCTTCCTGAGCCTGCTGGTGATTCCGGTACTGTTCACCTTCGTGGACGACGCCCTGGTCGGGGCGGCCAGACTGCTGGGCCGGGCCCGGCGGGCGCCGGCCTAGGCCGTCTCGGAACGCGGGGGAGGGCGGTCAGTCGGCGGCCGCCCGCTTCTCCATCATGTCCTGGAGCAGCGGGGCGCAGATCACTTCCAGGGCCAGCTTCAGCTCGCCGCCGGGCACGACGAGGGTGCTGGGCCGGGACATGAAGGAGCCGGGAATGCGGCGCAGCATGTCGGGGAAGTTGTAGCGCCGGCTGTCGCGGAAATGGATCACCAGCATGGATTCGGCCGGGACCGGCACATCCCGGGCGATGAAGGGGTTGGAGGTGTCCACCAGGGGCATGCGCTGGATGTTGATGTCGGTGAGGCCGAACTGGGGAACGATGTAGTGGATGTAGTCGTCCATGCGGCGCAGGATGGTTTCCACCGATTCCTCGAAGCTGCAATAGCCCCGGTCCACGTCCCGGTGGATCTTCTGGATCCATTCGAGATTGATGGCGGGCACCACACCGATGAGCAGGTCCACGTGGCAGGCCACGTCGATGCCCTTCCGGCCCACGCGCCGGTCGATCTCCGGGGGGAAGTGGCGGGAGTCCACCTTGCGCCGGGTCCAGGTCTCGGCTACCAGGCCGCCGTGCTGGCCCTCATAGAACAGGACGTCGCTGCCCGCCGGCAGGGGGTGCCAGGGCGTGAACTCGCCGGCGGCCACTCCCAGGGTTTGGCCCCGGGTGTCGTTATGGGCGTAGTCGCGAACCACACCGCTGCCGGTCTCGCCATATGTCTTGAAGAAGGCTTCCAGTTCCGGGAACAGATTGCATTCGGGCCCGAACCAGGAGATCCGCCGGCCGCTGCCTTTCGCCTCCTCCAGGAGGGCGGCGAACTGGCGGTCGGTGAAGCGCCGGAAGGTATCGCCGTGGACGATGGCGGGCTTGATGTCCTGGCGCTTGAAGATGTCCTTGAAGGCGTGCCGCACCGTGGACAGGCCGGCCCCGGCCATGCCGGTGACGGCGACGATGGGATGTTTAACGGACATGACCGTTCTCCCCCGAAAAACAAGTCAAAGAGGTCCGGAATGGTAACACCGTCGCCCCGGCTTGCCCGGGTCGGGGCCTATACTGCCGCCCATGCCGAATCCCGGATTCCGCTTCTTCTCCTCGTCCCTGCCCTGGCTGGCCCTGGTGCTGGCGGTGCTGGCCTGGTCCGGCGTCGGACCCAGGGATCGCTTCACCTGGTTCCTGGAGGGGGTGCCGGTGCTCATCGGCCTGCCCGTCCTTGCGCTGGCCTGGCGCCGTTTCCCGTTCACCCCGTTGTTGTGCGGGCTCATGGCGATGCACGCCGTGATCCTCATGGTGGGCGGCCACTACACCTACGCCGAGATGCCCCTGTTCAACTGGCTGCGGGACGCCCTGGACCTCTCCCGCAACCACTATGACCGGGTGGGCCACGTGGCCCAGGGCTTCGTGCCCGCCATGATCGCCCGGGAGATCCTGCTGCGCCGCTCGCCCTTGCGGCCGGGCAAGTGGCTGTTCTTCCTGGTGACCTGCGTCTGCCTGGCCATCTCGGCGTTCTACGAGATGCTGGAATGGTGGGTGGCGGAGGCCTCCGGCGACCAGGCGGTGGCATTTCTGGCCACCCAGGGCGATGTCTGGGACACCCAGTGGGACATGTTCCTGGCCCTGCTGGGCGCGGTATCCTCCCAACTCCTGCTGGGCCGCTGGCACGACCGTCAACTGGCGGCGCTCAAGATGTCAGCATCCTGAGAGAAGTTCTTCAAGGCTGTCTCCCGGGATGGGGCCGCCTTCTCTGGCCGGGGAAGTTCCCTTAACATGATCGCCTCAGGGCCTGCCATGGCCGGGGATGGATAACGAGTAATTGCCAGCCGGGCGGGCCAATAGCTGCCGAGGTGACTTCATGAACATGCGGATCGTGTTGCTAACCCTGCTGTGCATGGGGCTGGCTTGCTTCCTTCCGGTCGCCGCCCAAGAGCGGAATTTCGGACTCGCCGCAGCCAACAAGGCGGCCGAGGCAAAACCCGAAAAGCGCATTGCCCTCATCATTGGCAATGCCACCTACAAGGCCGCCCCTCCCCTCGCCAATCCCACCAACGACGCCAAGGCCATGGCCGAGTTGATGAAGGATCTGGGCTTTGAACTGGTTGGCAAGCAGGCCCTGCTGGATGCGGACAAGAACCAGATTGAACGGGCTATTCGTGAATTCGGCACCCTG
>DAOQNK010000149.1:0-5467 GCA_035332045.1 Thiobacillaceae bacterium
CCTGCGTGGTGGACATCGCCACCCTCACCGGCGCCTGCGTCATCGCCCTGGGCCATGTCGCCTCCGGCCTGCTGGCCAACGACGACGGCCTGGCCCGGGAACTGCTCCATGCCGGCGAGGAAGCGTATGACCGGGCCTGGCAGCTGCCCCTCTGGGATGACTATGCGGAACAACTGAAGAGCAATTTCGCCGACATGGCCAACATTGGCGGCCGCCCCGGCGGCACCATCACCGCCGCGGCGTTCCTGGCCAAGTTCACCAAGAAGTACGACTGGGCCCATCTGGATATCGCCGGCACGGCCTGGAAGTCGGGCAAGGAAAAGGGCGGCACGGGCCGGCCCGTGCCCCTCCTGGTGCATTTCCTGGCCAAGCGGGCCGAAAGCCGTTGAGCGGCTCGCCGGGCCTCAGGACATCAGGATGGTGCTCCGCGCCGTCGGCAGCAGGTCAGGATAGTTGCGGGAAAAGTGCAGGCCCCGGCTCTCACGCCGTTCCCGGGCACAACGGACGATGAGGTCGGCGGTGAGCACCAGGTTGCGCAGTTCGATGAGGTCGTTGCTCACCCGGAAATTGCTGTAGTACTCGAAGATTTCCTCGTTGAGCAGTTTCAGCCGGTGGGCGGCCCGCTCCAGGCGCTTGGTGGTGCGCACGATGCCCACGTAGTCCCACATGAAACGGCGCAGCTCGTGCCAGTTGTGGGCGATGACGATCTCCTCGTCGGCGTCCGTCACCCGGCTTTCGTCCCAATCTGGCAGGTCTTCCGCCGGCCGGATTAGCTGGCCGGCGATATGGGCCGCCGCCGCCCGGCCGTAGACCAGGCATTCCAGCAGGGAATTGCTGGCCAGGCGGTTGGCGCCATGTAGACCGGTACACGCCACCTCGCCAATGGCATAGAGCCGCTCGGCGTCAGTCCGCCCATCCCTGTCCACCAGAACGCCACCACAGGTGTAGTGGGCGGCTGGCGCCACCGGAATCCACTCCCGGGTGATGTCGATGGAAAGCTCCAGGCAGCGGGCGTGGATGGTGGGAAAGTGCCCGATGATGAATTTGGCGGGTTTGTGGGTGATGTCCAGGTAGACGCAATCCAGACCCCGCTTCTTCATTTCGAAATCGATGGCCCGGGCCACCACGTCCCGAGGCGCCAGTTCCGCCCGCTCATCGTGGTCAAGCATGAAGCGGGTGCCGTCCGGCAAGCGCAACATGGCGCCCTCGCCGCGCATGGCTTCGGTGATCAGGAAGGACTTGGCGTGGGGATGGTAGAGGCAAGTGGGATGGAACTGGATGAATTCCATATTCGCCACCCGGCAGCCCGCCCGCCAGGCCATGGCAATGCCGTCGCCGGTGGCGGTATCCGGGTTGGTGGTGTAAAGAAAGGCCTTGCCGGTGCCACCGGTGGCCAGCACCGTGGCGCCGGCCTGGAAGGTCTGTACCCTGCCCGTGGCGTTATCCAGGACGTAGGCACCGTACACGGTCTTGCCCTCAAGTCCCAGACGACGGTCGGTGATCAAGTCCACGGCGATGTGCTGGCGGAACAGGGTGATATTGGGCCGGGATTCCAGCCGGCCCAGCAGGGTCTCCTGAACCGCCCGCCCGGTGGCGTCGGCCGCGTGCAGTACCCGGCGGCGGGAATGGCCACCTTCCCGGGTCAGGTGAAAAGCCGCCCCTTCCGTGTCGAAGGCCGCGCCCTGGTCGATGAGCCAGCGCACCGCCGCCGGCGCCGACTCCACCACATGGCGCACCGTGGCTTCGTCACATAATCCGGCTCCCGCCACCAGGGTATCGCGCACATGCTCGTCATAGCTGTCATCCTGGCCCATGACCGCGGCGATGCCGCCCTGGGCCCAGAAACTGGAGCTGTCCTCGGCCGCCTTCTTCGTGACAAGGGCCACCCGGAGGGATTCCGGCAGGGACAGGGCCAAGGTCGCGGCGGCAAGTCCGGAACCGATGATGAGGACGTCGTGGTAGGGCATGGAATGTATCCGTGGGGAACTTGAGCGCGGGCCGCATGGTCTCTTCGCCGACGGTCAAGGTTGGGAAGTTATACTCGCGCCGGCTGACGATGCATAGCGGGAAGAAGTGAACCAGTGACCGTGATTCAGGGAAGAGAATGAGCGACCGGGAAATCGACCTTCAATTGGTCGAGCGGGTACGCAATGGTGACAAGCAGGCGTTTGGGCTGCTGGTGGACAAGTACCGCCGCAAGCTGCTTCGCCTGCTGTCCCGCATGGTGCGCGATCCGGACGAGATCGAGGACATCGCCCAGGAGACCTTCATCAAGGCCTACCGGGCGTTGCCCCAGTTTCGCGGCGACGCGGCCTTTTATACATGGCTGTACCGAATTGGCGTCAACACCGCCAAGAACTATCTCGCCACCCGTGGCCGGGCCATGCCCACGGTGTCCGACCAGGCGATGAACGATGACGACGAGCCGGACGAGCGGCTCATGGCGAAGGACATAGGAACACCGGAATCGGAATTGTTGTCGAAGCAGGTGGCCCTGGCAGTGAACGAAGCTGTGGAGGCCTTGCCGGAGGAATTGCGGCAAGCCATCACCCTACGTGAGATCGAAGGCATGAGTTATGAGGAAATCGCTGACTACATGGCATGTCCCATCGGCACCGTGCGCTCCCGCATCTTCCGGGCACGCGAGGCCATCGCCGCGAAATTGCGGCCGATCCTAGGCACTTCTGAAGACAGAAGGTGGTAAATATGACAATACATAATCTCAACCCAGCCCCCTCCAGCAACGACGATGCCCTTTCCGCCCTGGTGGATGGGGAACTGGACGACGGGGAGGCCAAGGCCGCCCTGAAAGCCGTGCTCGGCAATGCCCGCGACAGGGACACCTACCGCGAATACTGCCTGGTCGGGGATGCCCTGCGGGGCTATCACCACGATACGCCCAACCTCACCGACCGGGTCATGTCGGCCCTGGAACGGGAACCCACTCTCCTCGCGCCGATGCCCGCCCGCTCGCCGCGGCGCCCCGCCCTCTGGCTGGCCGCCGCCACGGTGGCGGCGATCACCTGGGGCTTGTGGTCGGCGGTACCAAGGGAAGAAACCCTCGCCCCCCTGGCCGCCAACCAGCCGCCGCCAGCGGGAGAAGCCGGCAACATCATGCCCTACCTGGCTGCCCACCAGGACTTCGCTCAGGCGGTGGTTGCACCTTCTGAAATGCGCATCACCCGTGTCAGCCTGGCTGGGGCCGATCAGTGAGAGGCGTCTGGCTTGTCGCACTGATCCCATACGGCGCCTGGGCCGGAGATAACCTGCCCAGCGCCGAGGCCTCGGCCTGGTTGCAGCGGATGGCGGACGCCTCCCGGCACCTGTCTTACGAGGGAGTCTTCGTTTTCCAGCATGGTGACGCGCCCGTGCAGTCCCTGCGGGTCTTGAACAAGCCGGTCGGAGGCGGCAAGGACAGCCGTCTGACCGCCATGGATGGCATCCAGCGGGAAGTCCGCTGCAGCCAGGGCATTTCCATGAGCCTGTCGACGGAGGGCGGCCAGATCAAGGTGGAGAAGCGCCTCAATTCCCGGCATTTCCCCGACCTGCTGCCCATCAGCGCCGCCCCCCTGGCCAACTGGTATGCGGTCAAACTGGGCGACATGAGCCGAGTGGCAGGATTGGATTGCCGCCAGGTGGAATTGATTCCCAAGGATGCCTACCGCTGGGGCTACGTGCTTTGCGCGGAAAAGGACACAGCGCTGCCCTTGAAAGCCAGCATGGTCAACGAAACGGGCAAGGCGCTCATCCAATACAGCTTCGCCGAAATCAAGCTCGGCGCCTCGTCCACCCCCCCGCCCGCTCCCGCCGTGGACGTCGCGTCCCAAGCTTCACCCGTGGCCAGCGAAAGGGTTGGCGTGCGGAATCTGCCCCCTGGCTTCGTCCGCATCACCGCCGTCAGACGCAAGCTGCCCAATAAACCCGGCGAGGTGGAGCATTGGGTATTCAGCGACGGCCTCACCCATATCTCCCTCTTTCTGGAGAACACCACCCAGCCGGTGGAAACACTTCGCGGCCAGAGCAAGCTGGGCATGATCAACATGCTGACCCGCCAGGTGGGCTCCCTGCAGGCCACAGTTCTGGGAGACGCGCCCTGGCCCGCGGTGGAAGCCATCGCCCTGGGCCTGGAAGCCCGCCAGGTCGCCGGAGTCAGCCGTTGATCGAGACCGCGGCCCGCATCGTCCGCCTGGAAGGCGGTGCCGCCTGGGTGGCCAGCGAAGCGCCCTCCTCTTGCGGAGCCTGCGGCGGGAAAGGCTGCGGTTCATCCCTCTTCTCGCGTGTCTGGCACCCCCGCGAACCCGAATATCGGGTGTTGAATCCCATCGGGGCCGACCTTGATGAACGGGTCGTGGTGGGCCTGCCCGACGGGGCTTTGGTGAAGGCCGCCACGGCAAGCTATCTGATGCCGATTTCCGCCTTGCTGCTGGGCGCCATGCTGGGCAACACCTTGTATCTGGAACCCGGCGCGGTCCTGGGCGGTCTGTTGGGCTTGGCGCTGGCGGGCCTCTTGCTCCGGCACTGGCGAGGCCCCTCCGTCGTGCCGGTGATATTGCGGCGCTCCACGGATGAAGCCACGCCTACTTGTAGCCGTCGTGCTGGCTGACCGACGGGCATCCTGAACCACACCTCTAGAGGTAAGACATGAAGAAATGGCTGGCCCTGATGGGCATGACACTGGGACTGCTGGCTGCGGGCGCTCGAGCCGAGCTTCCGGACTTCACCGAACTGGCCGAAAAACAAGCGCCCGCCGTGGTCAACATCACCACCACTCAGGACGCGAAGCAGGCGAAGCGCGGCAAACGGATGCCGGAACCCGAGGACATGATGGACTTCTTCCGACATTTCATGCCTCCCGAGGGCGAGCGTTTCATGCCGCCCCGCAAGGGCCAGGGCTCCGGCTTCCTCATTTCCTCGGACGGCTACATCCTGACCAACGCCCATGTGGTGGACGACGTGGATGAAGTCATGGTGAAGCTCAACGACAAGCGGGAGTACAAGGCCAAGGTCATCGGCAGTGATGCCCGCACCGATGTGGCGCTCATCAAGATCAGCGCGGACAACCTGCCCCGCGCGACCATTGGCGATCCCAACCGCCTCAGGGTCGGCGAATGGGTGCTGGCCATCGGCGCTCCCTTCGGCTTCGAAAACTCGGTGACGGCCGGCATCATCTCCGCCAAGGGCCGCAGTCTGCCGGACGAGAACTACGTGCCCTTCATCCAGACCGATGCGGCAGTGAATCCCGGCAATTCCGGCGGCCCCCTCTTCAACCTGCGCGGCGAAGTGGTGGGCATGAACTCCCAGATCATCTCCCGCAGTGGCGGCTACATGGGCCTGTCCTTCGCCATTCCAATCGACGTCGCCATGGACGTGGCCGACCAATTGAAGGCCAGGGGCAAGGTCAGCCGTGGCCGCCTGGGCATCGTCATCCAGGACGTCACCGCCGACCTGGCCGACTCCTTCGGCCTCA
>DAOQNK010000150.1:0-5433 GCA_035332045.1 Thiobacillaceae bacterium
CGCTGGTAATAGGCCAGCAGCAGGCCGGAGACGAAGAGCAGGGGAAACAGGGGACGGTCGGCCATCAATCCACCAGGAACAGGTTGTAGAGCAGCAGGTCCCGGGGCCGGCCGGGTGCCGCCACCGGCTCCACGCCATGGAAGGCGTTGTCGGTGCGGACGAAGCCGAACAGGGAATTGGGCAGAAAGGGGGCGGTCGCCACCGGGGTGAAGTTCTCCCGGGGATGGTGGGGGCCGCCCGGGCAGCGGAAGGCCGGATCGTTGGGCACGTAGGCGGTGGTGCCCAGTAGCGCCTGGCTGTCGTCCCGGGGCAGGTAGAACAGCAGGGCCAGCACCTTTTCCGCCATGTCCGTGTGGGGCGGCAGGGCGTAGTGGGTGAAGTCCCGCAGCAGGCGGGCATCCTTCAGTAGGCGTTTGTTCGCCATGGTCTCGCCCCACTGGCGGGTGACGAAGGGCCTGAACCTGCTCAGCATGGCGTTGGCGAAGCGGCTGCCCAGCAGCCAGCCGGCCAGTTCGTTCCAGACTTCCGGCACGTCGGCGCGGCCTTCCCCCAGGGAGAGGATGAGGCGGTCGTTGCTGTTGTCCGCGCCCACGGTGCCGTATTCCTGGATGGGGGTGTAGGCGGCATCGGCCGGCAGCTGGTCGATCAGGGCCTGGTAGATCGCCGGGGGGAAGACGTCGGTGACGTGGAAATGGGGGAAGGGCCAGGTCTTCACCTCGGCGTTCATGAGCCGGTAGAGGACAGCCATCTCGGTGGCGTAGCCGTCGCTGGGATGGACGCTGTCAGCCATGGGTTTTCTCCCTGCGGAACAGCCACTCCCCCACCCCGGCGAAGACGCCGTCCGGCCGGCTGGCGGTGGCGGCTTGCTCGGGATCGTGGCGGAAGCCCAGGCCGGCGAGTTCTTCCACCATGGCCCGGTGTTCCGCCAGATGGGGATTCACTTCGATGATTAGTTCCTCGACCCCATTCCCGGCCAGGGTGTCCCGGGCGCCGGCGATGACCTTGTGCTCGAAGCCGTCCACGTCGATCTTGATGTAGCGGGGCACCGGCAGGACGCCCGCCGTCACGGCGGCGTCCAGGGTCCAGCTGGCGCAGCCCTGGGCGAAGGGAGCGGCGCGGGCCTCCAGCTTGAAATCCACCTCCGCCCCGAAGCTGTGGCAGGAGGCGCCCAGGGCGAACTCGGACAGGTAGAGCCGGTCCAGGCCCACCCGGTCGGACAGGGCGCAGGGAAAGGCGGTGATGCGTTCATCCAGGCCGTTGGCCTGGATATTGCGGTTGAGCAGGGCGTAGTTCTGGGATTCCGGTTCGAAGGCGTAGACCCGGCAGTGGCGGGCGGTGGCGGCGTAGAGGCTGTAGAGGCCGATGTTGGCGCCCACGTCCAGCAGCACCGAGTCGCGCGCCAGGCTGTTCAGCCAGGCGATGGTGTGGGGTTCCTTGCTGTAGAGGGTCTGCACCCGGGCCAGGCTGAGGCGGTTGGGGGTCTTGAACACCACCCGGCCGCCGTCGGCGGTCTTCAGCGCCACCTGGGGATCGAGCTTTTCGTACTGATCCAGGTCCATGCTCAACGCTTGATGTAGAGCCCCTGGCCGGTGGGGCTTTCCCACACCAGTTCGCCCCGGGCCCGGAAGAATTCCCGCTCGCCGATATGGGACAGTCGGTAGCGCTTGAAGCCGAAATCGTCGAACACGATCATGCCGCCGGGGGTCAGGCGCTCCACCACCGTGGGCAGCACGGCCAGTTCCGGTTCGGCGGCGTTGAGGTCGATCTGGGCGAAGGCGATCTTCTCCGGCAAGCCCCCCTCGAAACTGCCGGGCACCGCGCCCTGGATGACGCGGAAGTTGCCCAGGGGCTCGAAATAGCCGCGCACCCGGTCGAAGAGCTGGGGGCCATGCCCCGACTTCTTCGCCTCCTGGGGCGGATTGTCGAAGATGTCGTAGAGCCACCAGGTCTTGCCTTCCACCTGGCGGAAGTCGCAGAAGCGCTCCATCACCTCCACGGTCTTGCCGTCGTAGCAGCCCAGGTCCACGAAATCGCCTTCCACGCCCAGGCAGTTCCGCGCCGCCCAGCACAGGGTGTAGATGCGCCAGACCCTGGCCAGCAGGATGGGGTCCTGGGCGTGGGGACCCATGGCGCGGATGAAGTCGATGTCCTCCAGGAAGCCCAGGTTGCGGTACCAGACCATCATGTCGTCGTGGGCCGCGGCGCCGCTGCCGGCCTGGTTGAGACCCAGCATCTGGGCGAGAGCCTGGACGTGCATGACGAACAGGTTCTTCACCAGGGGATTGTCGAAGGGGGGCTTGGTGAATTCCTTGTTGAACAGGGCGAAGTTGGGGGTGAGGCTCATGGGGTCGGGGCTCCCGTGGTTTTCAGTAGACGTTCGATTTCCTGGTGTACGCCTTCCGGCAGGCCGCCGGCCGCCAGGGCCTGGTGGGCGCGGGTCCGGGCCCGGTCCCAGTCGCCATCGACGCGGAAATGGATCAGGGCCAGGAGGGCGTGGGCCAGGCCCGGGTCCAGGTGTGATGCCAGGAGGGACTCGCAAAGATTCCTTGCCGCGCCATAGTGGCGACGCTCCAGCAGGCCGGCCCAGGCTTCGATGACCGCCTCCGGGTCGGGATCGGCGCCGGTCTTGAGGCCCAGCTTCAGGTCCGCCAGGGGCCAGCCGGGCAGATTGCGTTCCAGGGTGTAACGGCGCAGGAAGTCGAATTCCTTGGCGTTGCCCTTGAAGTGGACCACCTGCTTGGCCAGCAGGTCGAGAAGTCCGTCGGAGGGGCCGGGCTTGTGGTTGTAGTCGGCGCAGGGCAGGTAGAGGACGCGGGTGCCGTCCAGCTCCCGGATCTCCCCGGCTTCCGGGTAGGCGCCGTCCCAGCCCACGCTGTTGAGGGAAAGCTGGCCGCCCCGCCATTTCTTGATGCCGTGGGGATAGCGGGCCTGCACGTCGGGGTCATCCGCCAATTGTTCGTACGTGGCGAGATAGCCGTTGTAGAAGGCGCGAACCTTCTCCGGCCGGCGATGGGAAGCGGCCTGGACGCCCTCGTTCAGCACCATGGCCGGGTCTGGCCGGAAGGTGGTGGCGATGTCGAAGTCGCCCGCCAGCACGGTGCGGAAGTCGTTGCCCACGAAGGCGTCGGAATCCAGGAACAGGGTGGTGGCGGTGAAGGCCTTGGAGTTCACGTAGGCGGCCATGGCCCGCACCCGCTGGTACATGGGTTCGTCCTTGTTCACATCCAGGCGGACCACATGGCTGAAACGATGCTCGGGGGGCGCCGGCGAGTCGGCGTCGGTGACCAGGATGACGTTGGCGCCGGGGAAGAAGCCGGCGGCGGCGTGGGAGAAGTAGGCCAGGATGTAGTCGTAGTCGAACTTGCGATGGTCCAGGCCCTTGATGTCGAAGGTGTCGATGGGCTGGTAATCGGCCTCGACCCGGGTGTGGTAGGTGAAGACGTTGACGGGGGCGGGGCCGATGCCGGCCTGGTCGAAGGCGGCCATGAGGCCCTCGATGCCCGGCGGCGGCGATTCCAGCCGGCGGGGCAGGGGCTTGGCCAGGATGTCCAGGATGTCGCGGCCGTGGCTGGGAGCGGTCTCCTCCTGGCCGAAATGCACCCCGCGCAGGGTTTCCGCCCGGGTTTCATCCATCGGCCGCCGGTGGCCCCGTACCTTCTCCAGCCATTGATTGAGGACGATGACGGCCCAGATGATGTTGTTGTTGGCCTGGGGCAGCAGGGCGCGCAGCCGCTTCACATCCAGATGCGCGGCCAGGGCGGCGCCATCGTGGACCGCCTCGGCCAGCTGGTGGCCGAAGAACTCGGCGTGGGCCTTGAGGAAGGCGGGGGGCATGCCGAAGCCGGTCTTGCGCCGGTCCACCCAGTCCGCAGGCAGATATTTCTTCAGGATGGCCCGCAACAGGAACTTGCCCTTGCCGTCCGCCAGGTGCTGGGCGAGGGGAATGCGTCCGGCCAGCTTGGCGATGCCGGTGGCCAGGATGGGGGCCCGCACCTCCAGCGAATGGGCCATGCTCATGCGGTCCACCTTGGCCAGCACGGCGCCGGGCAGGTAACTGTTGGCATCCAGCATGCGCAGGGTGTTGATCGTGCCCTTGGTGGGCGCCATGGCGCCGAGCATGGCGGCGTAGATGTCCTGGAAGCGATCGGGCAGGCCGCCGAACAGCTTCACCAGCTGCTCCAGGGGCATGACCGGCAGGAAGCGGTCGAAGTACTGGGGCGCCAACTGGGCCGGGGTGAGGCCATCGCCCAGGGCCGCCTGGGCGCCGAAGTAGCGGCCGTAGCCGGCGAACAGCTCGTCGCCGCCGTCGCCGGACAGGGCCACGGTGATGTCCCGGCGGGCGAAGCGGGACAGCAGGTAGGTGGGCACGCAGGAGCGGTCGCCATTGGGCTCGTCCAGGATCCGACCCATGCGCGCCGCCACGTCCAGCAGGTCGGCGTGGCTCACCGGGTGGCAGTGGTGGGTGGTGCCCAGGGCCTGGGCGATGCGGGCCGCGTCCTTGTGCTCGGATTCGCCACCGTCGAAGGCGATGGTGTAGGTGTGCAGGGGGATGCCCAGCTTCTTGGTCGCCAGGGCGCAGACCAGGGAGGAATCCACGCCGCTGGAGAGAAAGGCCCCCAGGGGCACGTCGCTCACCAGCCGCGACTTCACCGCCGCCGTCAGCTCGTTCTCCAGGATGTCGGCCACCTGGCGTGGATCGGCCAGGGGCAGGTTCTCGGGCAGCTGGAAGACGAAATGGCGCTTCTTCTCCAGTTTGCCGTCATGCCAGGTCAGCAGGCAGCCGGGCTCCAGCTTGCGGATGTCCTTGAAGATACTGAAGGGTTGGGGGATGTAGCGGAAGTGCAGGTAGGCGGCCAGTTCCGCCGCCTCGATGGCGCCGTCGAACAGGCCCGAGGCCAGGATGGCGGAGAGTTCCGAGGCGAACAGGAAATAGTCCGGCCCGTCCCAGTAATACAGGGGCTTCTCGCCGAAGGCATCCCGGGCCAGCAGCAGGGTGCGGCTGGCGCCGTCGTAGTGGCCGAAGGCGAACATGCCGTCCAGCAGGGGCAAGACCTGCATGCCCTGGCGGCCCAGCAGGGCCAGCAGCACCTCGGTGTCGGTCTGGGTGCGGAAGACCTGGCCCTGATGTTCCAGTCCCCGGCGCAGTTCCCGGTAGTTGTAGATTTCGCCGTTGAAGACCAAGGCCCGGGGGCCGGTGGCTGTGTCCTCCAGCATGGGCTGGTGGCCGGCGTTGCTGATGTCGATGACCGAGAGGCGGCGGTGGCCCAGGGCGACCCGGCCGTCGGGGGAGACCCAGATACCCGCGTCATCGGGACCCCGATGGGCGATGGCATCGGTCATGCGGGCCAGGATGGCGTTCAGGGCCGGGGCGCCCAGCTTGCCGTGCTTGTCGATGAGGCCGGCGATGCCGCACATGGGTTTTTCGTTCCTCCA
>DAOQNK010000151.1:0-5371 GCA_035332045.1 Thiobacillaceae bacterium
TGGACCACCTGTTCACCCAGATCACCGCGGAAGGCGGCCAGAGCGAGGCCATGCGGCAGATGCTGCTGGCCATGACCGACGACATCCGGGTGGTGTTCATCAAGCTGGCGGAGCGCACCCAGGCCCTGCGCGAGCTGTCGGACCAGGACGAAGCCCGCCGCCGCAAGGTGGCCACCGATGTGCGCGAGCTCTACGCCCCCCTGGCCAACCGCCTGGGGGTCTGGCAGCTCAAGTGGGAGCTGGAAGACCTGTCCTGCCGCTACCTGGAGCCCGACACCTACCGGCAGATCGCCAAACAGCTGGACGAGCGTCGCCTGGACCGGGAGTGGTACATCGAACAGGTCATCAAGCAGCTCTCCACCGCCCTGGAGAACGATGGCCTGGCCGGCTTCTCGGTGAGTGGCCGGCCCAAGCACATCGCCAGCATCCTGGCCAAGATGCGCAAGAAGCGGCTGTCCTTCGACGAGGTCTACGACGTGCGCGCCCTGCGGGTGCTGGTCAAGGACGTGAAGGACTGTTTCCACGTCCTGGGCCTGGTGCACAGCCTGTGGCAGCCCATCCCCGGCCAGTTCGACGACTACATCTCGCGACCCAAGGGCAACGGCTACAAGAGCCTGCACACCGCTGTGGTGGGGCCGGAGAACAAGGCGGTGGAGGTGCAGATCCGCACCTTCGACATGCACCAGGAAGCAGAGCTGGGCGTGGCCGCCCACTGGCGCTACAAGGAAGGCGGCGGCAAGGGCAGTGGCGGCGAAGGCGTCCAGGACAAGATTTCCTGGCTGCGCCAGCTGCTGGCCTGGAAGCAGGAACTGGCCGACAGCCAGGAACTGGCCCAGCACTTCCGCAACGAGCTGTTCCAGGACGAGGTTTTCGTCCTCACGCCCCAGGGCAAGGTAGTGGCGCTTTCCGCCGGTGCCACGCCCCTGGATTTCGCCTACGCGGTGCACACGGAGCTGGGCCACCGCTGCCGGGGCGCCAAGGTGGACGGCAGCCTGGTGCCTCTGGACACCGCCCTGGCCACGGGCCAGCGGGTGGAGATCCTCACCGTCAAGCAGGGCGGCCCGAGCCGGGACTGGCTCAATCCCCATCTGGGCGTGCTCAAGACGCACCGGGCCCGGGCCAAGGTACGCCAGTGGTTCAAGCAGCAGGACCATGACACCCACGTCCAGGAAGGCCGTGCCGTGCTGGAGAAGGAGTTGCACCGGCTCAACCTGGACAACGCCAACCTGGACAAGATCGCGGCCCGGCTCAAGTTCCCCAACCTGGACGAGCTTTGCGCCGCCCTGGGCCGGGGCGACCTGGGCCTGGGCCAGCTGGACCGGGCCCTGCACGACGAATTCGTGCCGCCGGCGGAAAAGCCCCTGGTTACCGCTTCCAAGCGCAAGGCCGATGCCGGCGGTGTCCTGGTGGAAGGCCAGGCCGGTCTGCTCACCCAGATGGCCGGCTGCTGCAAGCCGGCGCCGCCGGACCCCATCGTCGGTTACATCACCCAGGGCCACGGTGTCACCGTGCACCGGGCCGACTGCCCCATGATCGTCCACCTGGCCGACGACAAGAAGGCCAGGCTGCTGCGGGCGGAATGGGGCGGCGGCGAGGACCAGCTCTTTGCCGTGGACGTGGAACTGCTGGCCCAGGACCGGCAGGGCCTCCTGAAGGATGTCTCGGAAATCCTGGCCCAGGAGAAGATCAACGTCATCCGGGTCAACACCCTCTCCCAGCAGCACACCGCGCGCATGGAGTTCACCCTGGAGGTGAAGGACCTGAACCAGCTCACCCGCTTCCTGGCCCGGGTGGAACATGTCCGGGGCATGCACGAAGCCCGCAGAAAATAGGGGAAACCCCTGTTTCCATCGGCTCTCCCGCGATATCCTTGATGACTTAAGTCAAAGTTCATCACCAGGAGGTGTCATGCAGCGTCCGGTCGTTTCCCTTGCCTTGCTCCTGATCACCTCCTCCAGTTTCGCCCAGGGGACCGGCCGGATACCGCCGGACAACCGCCAGGCCATTCAGGTCACCAAGTCGGAACGCAACCTGATGCTCACGGAAATGCGGGAATTCCTGCACGGCTTCCACAATATCCAACACGCCCTGGGCCGCAAGGACATGAAGGCCCTGGCCACCACGGCCAAGCCCATGGGGCCATTACTGGACCGGCTGCCCCCCACTCTGAGGGACAAGTTTCCCGAGGAATTCACCCAGCTGGCGGTGGCCCAGAATGAGGCTTTCCAGGCCCTGGCCCGCATCGGCGAGAAGAATGGCGATGTCTCGGCGGCCCTGGAGCAGACGGCGGAAGTCCTGACCTATTGTTCCGGCTGCCACGATGCCTACCGTTTCGAGGTCCCGGACCCTAAACCGCTGGCGGGTGGCGGAAGCCGGGCCAAGCCGGCCCGCTAGGTGCCCGCGCCGAGCAGCAGTCTGGCCAGATCCAGGTCCCGGGGATAGGTCACCTTCAGGTTGTCCAAGCCGCTTTCCACCAGCCGGGGTGCCCAGCCCAGGCGCTCCAGGGCCGAGGCCTCGTCGGTAATGTCCTCGCCGGCTTTCTCCAGGGCCTCCCGAAGCAGGCCGTAGCGGAACATCTGGGGCGTCTGGGCGCCCCACAGCCCGGCCCGGGGCACGGTTTCGCCGATGCGCCCGTCCGGGCCCGCCCGCTTCAGAGTATCCGCCACCGGGGCGGCCAGGATGCCGCCCACCGATTCCCCTTCCAACTCGGTCAGCAATGTGTCGAGCAGCGTCTGGCTCAGACAGGGGCGCGCCGCGTCATGGACCAGGATCCAGTCGTTGGCTGCCACCGCTTCAGCCATGGCGACCAGGCCATTGAGCACGCTTTGGGCCCGCGTGGCGCCTCCCCGGCGCAGCACCGCCAGCTTGCCGAACCCGGACCAGTCGTACCCGGACCACCAGCCATCCTCGTCGGAAATCACCACGTAGACCCGCTCGATGCGCGGGTGGGTATCGAAAATCCGGATCGCGTGCCAGAGCATCGGATGTCCCAGGATATCCAGGTACTGCTTGGGATGGCCGGCGCCCATCCTGGCGCCCACGCCGGCGGCGGGCAGAAGGGCGAAATGTCGAATGGGCTGAGGCATCGCTTGGACTTGTCTGACGGGTGAAGTGCCCTAGATTTTAAGTGAGGGCTTTCATTTTCCGTGAAGCGCCTCGGCCTGATTCCTGCTGAAATCGGCTCAAAATCCTGGTCCACAGGAGATGATCATGATGAATGTCCGACCGCCCGCGGTGGCGGGCATGTTCTACCCCGCCCAAGCCCAGGCCTTGCGCCTGTCTCTCAACGATTGCTTCGAACAGGCCAGGACCCCGGGTGACCTGACTCGCCCCAAAGCCCTGGTGGCGCCCCACGCGGGCTATATCTATTCGGGGCCGGTGGCGGCATCGGCCTACACCCAGTTGGAAAGCTGGAGTGGCGCCATCCGGCGGGTGGTTCTGCTGGGGCCGGTGCACCGGGTCTGGGTGCCGGGACTGGCCTTGGCGGGCGCCGACGCCTTCGCCACGCCGCTGGGTGAAATTCCTGTGGACAAGGCAGCGATCCACGCCATCGCCGGCCTTCCCCAGATCAGCTTGTCGCCCGCCGCCCATGCCCAGGAGCATTCCCTGGAAGTGCACCTGCCCTTCCTCCAGACCGTGTTGAAGTCCTTCAGCCTGGTGCCCCTGGTGGTGGGCGACGCCACGCCCGAGGAGGTGGCCCAGGTTCTGGACCGGCTCTGGGGGGGCGACGAGACCCTGATCGTGGTGAGTACCGATCTGTCTCATTACCTGCCCTATGACCGGGCCAGGGATGCGGATGGTGCCACCGTCCGGGCCATCTTGTCCCTGGACGGCCATCTGGAGGGCGAGCAGGCCTGCGGGGCTCATCCCCTCAATGGCTTGTTGCTGGCGGCGCGCCGTCGCGGCCTGTCACCGAAGCTGCTGGACTTGCGAAACTCGGGCGACACGGCGGGCGGCAGGAGTCGGGTCGTGGGCTACGCCGCCTTTGCCTTCATCGAGGCCGGCCATGCTTGATGCCCAGCAAGGCCGCATGCTGCTGGCGCTGGCCCGGTCCGCGATCAGTCAGGAACTGGGTGAGGCGAGCCGGGCG
The DNA here is from genome assembly GCA_035332045.1 of Thiobacillaceae bacterium. Lineage (GTDB taxonomy): Bacteria > Pseudomonadota > Gammaproteobacteria > Burkholderiales > Thiobacillaceae > PFJX01. Next base: position 4,091 of record DAOQNK010000151.1, read on the forward strand.
CCCTGGCCAAACAGCGGTCTTCCCCCAGACTGGTTGCGAAACTCCGGCGCCACTTTCGTGACCCTCACTCAGGCGGGCGAGCTTCGAGGCTGCATCGGATCCCTCGAAGCCCATCGCAGCCTCCTGGAGGATGTGGCGGCCAATGCCAGGGCCGCCGCGTTTGGCGACCCCCGTTTCCCACCGCTTACGGCCGGCGAATGGCCCGGCACCCGGGTGGAGGTTTCCCTCCTCTCGCCCGCCGAGCCCATGCACTGCCGCGACGAGGCTGATTGCCTGGCGCAATTGCGGCCCGGTCTGGATGGCGTGATCCTGGAGCAAGGATGGCACCGGGCCACCTTCCTGCCCCAGGTGTGGGAACAACTGCCCGATGCGCGCCAATTCATGGCCCAGCTGAAGCGCAAGGCTGGCCTGGCGACGGATTTCTGGGGACCGGATCTGCGGATTTCCCGCTACCGCGTCGAGAAGTTCGAGGAAGCCGACCATGACGCTGCCTGAAACCAGCCATCCCGCCCGCTGGTGGCACGGCCTGGCGGACGGCCGCCTCCAGTGCGACCTTTGCCCCCGGGACTGCAAGCTCCACGAAGGCCAGCGTGGCGCCTGTTTCGTGCGCAAGATGGAAGGCGGCAAGATGGTCCTCACCACCTACGGCCGCAGTTCCGGCTTCTGCATCGACCCCATCGAGAAGAAGCCCCTCAACCATTTTTATCCGGGCACGCCGGTGCTCTCCTTCGGCACCGCCGGCTGCAACCTGGCCTGCAAGTTCTGCCAGAACTGGGACATCTCCAAGTCCCGGGACATGGACCGGCTCATGGACGCCGCCGGCCCCGAACTCATCGCCCGCCGCGCCGACGAAATGGGCTGCAAGAGCGTGGCCTACACCTATAACGACCCGGTCATCTTCGCCGAGTACGCCATGGATACGGCCCTGGCCTGCCGCACCCGGGGCCTGAAGAACGTGGCCGTCACCGCCGGCTACATGTACCACGCCCCCGAGGTGGAGTTCTACGCCAGCATGGATGCCGCCAACGTGGACCTGAAAGGTTTTACGAACGATTTTTATGTCAAATATTGTGCCGGCCAGCTCCAGCCCATCCTGGATACCCTGGTCTATCTGGTGAAGGAAACCCCGGTCTGGGTGGAGATCACCACCCTGCTCATCCCCACCCTCAACGACTCGGACGCGGAAATCCGCCGTCTGGCCGAATGGATCGCACTAGAACTGGGCCCCGACGTACCGCTGCACTTCAGCGCCTTCCACCCGGACTGGAAGATGAAGGACCT
>DAOQNK010000152.1:0-5350 GCA_035332045.1 Thiobacillaceae bacterium
CGGTATTTCGCTTTGTATTCAAGGTCATTGGAAACACTCTTCACAATGTCCTGACAGTCGTCGAACACCCCGCGCACGGCAATGTTGAAGATGTTGGCATCCTGCAGGCTGTACATCTGGGCCTGTTGGAAGGGGGTCATGCCTTGCGCCGGGGAGAGCATGAACACCCGCACGTTGTGCTTGCCGCGCATGGCGTACTCGGCGGCGGAGCCGGTGTCGCCGGAGGTGGCGCCCAGGATGTTGATGTCCTGGCCCACCTTGTCCAGGGCGTACTCGAACAGGTTGCCGAGGAGCTGCATGGCCATGTCCTTGAAGGCCAGGGTGGGCCCGTTGGAGAGTTCCAGGATGAAAAGGCCCTCCTCCAGCTTGCGCAAGGGGGTGATCTGGCTGAAGTCGGAATCCGGCCGGCCGTGGCTGTAGGCCTCCACCGTGTAGGTCTTGTCCACCAGGGCCTTCAGGTCGGCGGCGGGAATGTCGTCGGCGAGCCGGGACAGGATGGCGAAAGCCAGTTCCCGGTAGTCCATCTTCCGCATGGCCGCCAGGTCGGCGGCATCGAAATGGGGGTAGGTCTCGGGCAAATACAGGCCGCCGTCCGGCGCCAGGCCGCCCAGCAGGATTTCCGAGAAACTCAGGGGAGAGGACCGGCCCCGGGTGGAGATGTACTTCATGATGTTGCGCTCTTGGATGGGTAATGGAAAAAGGACGCGCGCCAGTCAGGCCACTTGGTCGCGTCCGCGTTGTTTGGCGGTGTACAGCCGCTGGTCGCATTCCCGGATGATGTCCCGGACCCGCTCGCTGTCGATGAAGGCCATGCTGGTGCCATGCACTTCCATGAGGCCGAAGCTGGCATGGAGGGTGATCGAGACGTCGTCCATCTGCAAGGGCTGGCCGTTGAGGTTGGCCCGCACCCGCTCCGCCAGGATCTTGCCCTGTTCATAGTGGGTGGAGGGCAGCACCATGAGGAACTCCTCGCCGCCATAGCGGAAAAGCAGGTCCACCTGGCGCGGGAAGCACGCACCACGCCGGCGAAATGGGCGATGGCCCGGTCGCCCACCACGTGTCCGTAGTTGTCGTTGATGGCCTTGAAGTGGTCGAGGTCGCCCATGAGCAGGCAGAACGGGGTTTCGGTGGCCCGGGAGAGCTCCAGCTCGTTGATCAGGATCCGTTCCAGGTTGCGCCGGGTCAGGGCGCCGGTGAGGGCGTCCTTGTTGTAGACGCTCATGATCACCATGTTGTTCAACATGGAGATCTCGTTACCCAGCTCGAGGGAATGGCGTTCCGTTTTCTTCATCAGGGCCAGCAAGGGCAGATGGCGGTCACTGTCCTTGTCCAGCACCTCCTCGATATCCTTCACCACGTCGTGCATGGCCGCGTGGATGCGGTCGATCAGCTGGTAATGGCTTTCGTCGCGGATCAGGGTCCGTCCGTGTTGATGCAGCCAGGCCCCGAACTCGCACAGTTCGTGATGGGTCTCCGGCATGGTGGCGTGGTTTCGGGTGGACACCGCATCGACAAGTTGCTTCATCCATTGGAGATGGCTCCCGAAATGGATCAGCAGATTCTTCTCGGAAAGGGAGGAGATATGCCGCAGGCGGACATGGTTGCGCCCCTCCAGATTGCGGAGGAAATGCACCAGATAGAGGCTTGCCAGCCGATCCTTGAACGCGTCGAAGAAGACGACGGCGTCATGGACCGTGGCCATGTCGTTGGCATTGGCGGCAAGCTTGATGAGGTTGTCCCGGAAATTGGCCAGCTCGTTGACGATGATCATGAACGGGACATCGTCGCTGTACAGGCGGGCGATCCAATGTTCACAAGCCGTGAAATCGTCGTGGACCAGGGCGGCGGCGAGACAGTTCAGCACGTCCTCGCGCCGGATGGCGACCTGTCCGGGCTCGCTGGCCAACTCGTCCATGCGGCGCAACCCGTCGAGGTTGTCCTCGAAAAGGCGGACCAAACCTGCCCGATCAGGGCTCAACTGGCTGCTGGCGTCATCGCTCATTGCATCCCACCTAGTCGGAAACTGACCGCAAGACTACCGCGAACGAACCGCAATTCCCGGCCACCCGGATGTCAAGAACACAGATGCCTACGGCCGGGGCATCCAGGACCGGCTCAGCCCTTCAGTTCTTCCATGCGGATGCGGGTCACCTGGCCGGCGATGCTGCCCAGGCCCTCGATCTTGGCGATGGCGGCATTGACGGACTTTTCCTTGGCCACATGGGTGAGCAGGACGATGTCGGTCTGGTCCTCGCCCTCCTCCGGCTCCCGCTGGAGCATGGCGTCGATGGAGATTTCCAGGTCGGCCAGGATGCGGGTGATGTCGGCCAGCACGCCGGGCTTGTCCTGGGCGCGCAGGCGCAGGTAGTAGGCCGTCTCCACCTCGTCCATGGGCAGGATGGGCAGGTCGGTGAGCTGGTCCGGCTGGAAGGCCAGGTGGGGCACCCGGTGCAGGGGGTCGGCGGTATGCAGGCGGGTGACGTCCACCAGGTCGGCGATGACCGCGCTGGCGGTGGGCTCGGCGCCGGCGCCCTTGCCGTAGTAGAGGGTGGCGCCCACGGCGTCGCCCCAGACCAGGACGGCGTTCATGGCGCCTTCCACGTTGGCGATGAGGCGCTTGGTAGGCACCAGGGCGGGATGCACGCGCAGTTCCACGCCCTTCTCCACCCGCTTGGTGATGCCCAGCAGCTTGATGCGGTAGCCCAACTGCTCGGCGTACTTGATGTCGGCGGCCTCCAGCTTGGAGATGCCCTCGATGTGGGCCTTGTCGAACTGGACGGGGATGCCGAAGGCGATGGCGGACATGAGGGTGGCCTTGTGGGCCGCATCCACGCCCTCGATGTCGAAGGTGGGGTCGGCCTCGGCATAGCCCAGGCGCTGGGCTTCCTTCAGCACGTCGGCGAAGGCCAGGCCCTTGTCGCGCATCTCGGACAGGATGAAGTTGGTGGTGCCGTTGATGATGCCGGCGATCCACTGGATGCGGTTGGCGGAGAGTCCCTCGCGCAAGGCCTTGATGATGGGGATGCCGCCGGCGACGGCGGCCTCGAAGGCCACCATGACGCCCTTCTTCTGGGCGGCGGCGAAAATCTCGTTGCCATGCACGGCCAGCAGGGCCTTGTTGGCGGTGACCACGTGCTTGCCATGGTCGATGGCGGCCAGCACCAGTTCCTTGGCCACGGTGTAGCCGCCGATGAGTTCGACGACGATGTCGATGTCCGGGTCCTTGACCACCGCGAAGGCGTCGTCGGTCAACCGCACCTGGCCGCCGGTGACCGAGCGGGCCAGGTCCAGGTTGCGGTCGGCCACGACCGTGATCTGGATGGGCCGGCCGGCGCGGCGGGTGATTTCCTCGGCGTTGCGGGTCAGGACGGTCCAGGTGCCGCCACCGACGGTGCCGATGCCCAGCAGGCCTACGTTGATCGGTTTCATCATTTCAGCAATCCATCCTTCCGGAACATGTCGCGCAGGCCGCGGATGGCCTGGCGGGTACGGTGCTCGTTCTCGATCAATGCAAAGCGCACGTGGTCGTCGCCATAATCGCCGAAGCCAACCCCGGGGGACACCGCCACCTTGGCGTCGGCCAGGAGCTTCTTGGAGAACTCCAGGGACTTCATGTGGGCGTAGGGCTCGGGAATGGGCGTCCAGACGAACATGGTGGCCTTGGGGGCCTCCACATGCCAGCCCACCTCGTTGAGGCCCTTGATCAGCGAATTACGCCGCTTGCGGTACATCTCGCAAATGTCATGGACGCAATCCTGGGGGCCTTCCAGGGCGGCGATGGCCGCCACCTGGATGGGGGTGAAGGTGCCGTAGTCGTGGTAGCTCTTGATCCGGGCCAGGGCGGCGCAGAGCTTGGCATTGCCCACCATGAAGCCCACCCGCCAGCCGGGCATGTTGTAGCTCTTGGACAGGGTGAAGAACTCCACCGCCACGTCCTTGGCGCCCTTCACCTGCATGATGGAGGGGGCCTGGTAGCCGTCGAAGACGATGTCGGCGTAGGCGATGTCGTGCACCACCAGGATGCCGTACTCCTTCGCCATGGCCACCACCTTCTCGAAGAATTCGAGCTCCACGCATTGGGTGGTGGGGTTGGACGGAAAATTGAGGATGAGCATCTTGGGCTTCGGCCAGAAGTCCTTGATGGCCTTCTCCATCTCCTCGAAGAAATTCACCCCCGGGGTCATGGGCAGGTGGCGGATGTCCGCGCCGGCGATGACCGGGCCGTAGATGTGGATGGGGTAGCTGGGGTTGGGCACCAGCACGATGTCGCCCCGATCCAGGGTCGCCAGGGCCAGGTGGGCGATGCCCTCCTTGGAACCGATGGTGACGATGGCTTCCTTCTCCGGGTCGAAGTCCACGCCGTAGCGGGTCTTGTACCAGTTGCAGACGGCCTTGCGCAGGCGCGGGATGCCCTTGGACACCGAGTAGCGGTGGGTGTCGCCGCGCCGGGCGGTCTCGATCATCTTCTCGACGATGTGGGCTGGCGTGGGCTGGTCCGGGTTGCCCATGCCAAAGTCGATGATGTCCTCGCCCCGCCGCCGGGCGGCCATCTTCAGGTCGCCGGTGATATTGAAGACGTATGGCGGCAGTCGTTTGATTCTGGGAAATTCTTCCATCTCTGACGGGGCGCTGTAAAAGCGGGTAATCTTACCCGAGCCCCCATTTCACGGGCAATCCGACATGGTCAGGATTGCCCCGGGACCACCGGAAATATCATGAAATTGCACCTTTCCCGCTCCGAGGGACTGAACGAAATCACTGGCCATGGCCCAGGCCACGTGCTGGTAAACGGCTTGCGTTTCGAAACGGGCCTCATCGTGCTGCCCGACGAGGTCATGGCCAACTGGGTGGGCAGCTTCGAGGAACTCGCCCTCACCCATTTCGACGCGCTGGCCATCCGCGCCCCGGAAATCGTGCTGCTGGGCAGCGGCGCCCGGCTGCGCTTCCCCTCCCCCACCCTCTATTCATCCCTGATCAAGGCCCGGATCGGCGTGGAGGTGATGGACACGGCCGCGGCCTGCCGCACCTACAACATCCTGGCCGCCGAGGGCCGTCGGGTGGCGGCGGCGCTGATTCCGGCCTAATCCACGTCGGCCTGGCGCAATCCCTCGGCGTCGCGGATATAGAGCACTTGACCCTGGAGTTCGATGTAGCCCTGATCGGTCAGCTTGTGCAGCAGGCGGGACAGGGTCTCCGGCTTGACGCCGATGCGGGAGGCGATGACCTGCTTGGGCGCCTCCCATTCCACCCGTTGCCGGCCCGTGTCGTCGGGATCGGAATGGTCCAGCAGATATTGCAGCAGGCGGTCGGCACCCTTCATGAGGGTAAGCCGGTCGATCTCGTTGACCAG
>DAOQNK010000153.1:0-5315 GCA_035332045.1 Thiobacillaceae bacterium
TCATCCAGAAGCGTCCCCAGGGCCTGTTCGCCCTCAAGGGGCGCTTCGTGGAGAGCTGAGATGCGCACCCCCTTCGTCGTCCGCTTTCTCGCCTCCATGCCCCGCTCGGGCTGGATCGCCATGGCCGCCTTCGCCGCCGTCACCGTGGTGCTGTTGCCGGCCCTGCACCTGATGCTGCCGGAAGGCCACCCCCTGCACGTCTCCAACTACGTCATCACCCTGGGCGGCAAGCTCATGTGCTACGCCATCGTGGCGGTGGCCATGGACCTGATCTGGGGCTACGCGGGCATCCTCTCCCTGGGCCACGGGGTGTTCTTCGCCCTGGGGGGCTATGCCTTCGGCATGTACCTCATGCGCCAGATTGGCCGGGACGGCTCCTACAAGTCGGACCTGCCCGACTTCATGGTCTTCCTGGACTGGAAGGAACTGCCCTGGTACTGGACCGGTTCCGATTCCTTCCTCTGGGCCGCCTTCCTGGTGCTGGCGCTGCCCGCCGTGGTGGCCTACGCCTTCGGCTACTTCGCTTTCCGCTCCCGCATCAAAGGGGTGTACTTCTCCATCATCACCCAGGCCCTCACCTTCGCCGCCATGCTGCTGTTCTTCCGCAACGAGACCGGCTTCGGCGGCAACAACGGCTTCACGGATTTCAAGCGCATCCTGGGTTTCGACATCACTTCGCCGGAGATGCGCGCCACCCTGTTCGGCCTGTCGGCCCTGGTGCTCATGGCCACCCTGCTGCTGGGGCGCTGGCTCACCACCTCCAAGTACGGCCGGGTGCTGGCGGCCATCCGCGACGCCGAGAGCCGGGTCATGTTCATCGGCTACAACCCCCTGCACTACAAGCTCTTCGTCTGGACCCTGTCGGCCATGCTGTGCGGCATTGCCGGCGCCCTCTATGTGCCCCAGGTGGGCATCATCAACCCGGGCGAGATGTCGCCGGCCAACTCCATCGAGATCGCCATCTGGGTGGCGGTGGGCGGGCGCGGTACCCTGGTGGGCCCCATCATCGGCGCCTGGCTGGTGAATCTCTTCAAGAGCTTCTTCACCGTGGCCTTCCCCGAGTACTGGCTGTTCTTCCTGGGGGCCCTGTTCGTGGGCGTCACCCTGTGGCTGCCGGAGGGCGTGGTGGGCCTGTGGAAGCGCATTCGTCAGCGGAGGCCGGCATGACCGCGCAGGATCAACAGGGCCTGGGCTGGGAAGACAACGCGCCGGCGGTGGGCCGGGTGCTGGAACCGGGCGTGGATACCTCCCACAAGGTCATCCTCTACCTGGAGGACATCAGCGTCAGCTTCGATGGCTTCAAGGCCCTGAACAACCTGAACCTGGCCATCGACGCCGGGGAACTGCGCTGCATCATCGGGCCCAACGGCGCCGGCAAGACCACCATGATGGACGTCATCACCGGCAAGACCCGGCCCGACTCCGGCTCCTGCTTCTTCGGCCAGACCATCGACCTGACCCGCCTGACCGAGCCCCAGATCGCCCACCTGGGCATCGGCCGCAAGTTCCAGAAGCCCACCATCTTCGAGAACCACAGCGTCTTCGAGAACCTGGAACTGGCCATGAAGATGGACAAGCGGGCTCTCACCAGCCTGTTCGCCTGGCTGGACCGGGACGGCCGCGACAAGATTTCCGACACCCTGAAACTGATCCGCCTGGATCACGAGGCCGACCGCCAGGCGGGCCTGCTCTCCCATGGCCAGAAGCAGTGGCTGGAGATCGGCATGCTGCTCATGCAGGACCCCAAGCTTCTGCTCCTGGACGAGCCCGTGGCCGGCATGACCGACGACGAGACCGCCCGCACCGGCGAGTTGTTCAAATCCCTGGCCGGCAAGCACAGCCTGGTGGTGGTGGAGCACGACATGGCCTTCATCGAGCAGTTGGGCGGCAAGGTCACCGTGCTGCACGAAGGCTCGGTCCTGGCGGAAGGCGATTTGGCCACGGTCCAGGCCGACGAGCGGGTCATCGAGGTCTACCTGGGGCGCTGACCATGCTGAAAGTCGACTCCCTCAACCAGTATTACGGCGGCAGCCACATCCTGCGGGACCTGTCTTTCACCGCCGCGCCGGGCCAGGTCACCACCCTTCTGGGCCGCAACGGCGTGGGCAAGACCACCCTGCTGAAGTGCCTCATGGGCCTGGTGCCCGCCCGTACCGGCAGGGTCGAATTCGAGGGCAAGGACATCACCGGCCTGCCTTCCCATGGCCGGGTGCGGGCCGGCATCGGCTACGTGCCCCAGGGCCGGGAGATCTTTCCGCGCCTGACGGTGGAAGAAAACCTGCTCATGGGCATGGCCAGCCTGCCTCGGGGCAGCAAGTTGCCGGCGCGCATCTTCGAGCTCTTCCCGGTGCTGAAGTCCATGCTCAAGCGCCGGGGCGGCGACCTCTCCGGCGGCCAGCAGCAGCAGCTCGCCATCGGCCGGGCCCTGGCCATGAACCCGCGCCTGCTGATCCTGGACGAGCCCACCGAGGGCATCCAGCCCTCCATCATCAAGGACATCGAGCGGGCCATCCGCGTGGTGGCGGCCAGCCAGCCCAACCTGGAACAGGCGAAGAAGAACGCCGAGCGCCAGGAGATCATGGAGGCCATCCAGAAGGTCGCCGCCACGGGCGAAGTGGCCATCCTGCTGGTGGAGCAGTACTACGACTTTGCCCGCGCCCTGGCGGACCAGTACCTGGTCATGGAACGGGGCGAGATCATCCGGCGCGGCGCCGGGGCGGACATGGACAAGGATGGGGTGCGGGAACTGCTGTCGGTATGATGGCCGGCATGATCTCCCGCCACGCCGATTTTCCCCCTCTCCCGCAAGCGGGAGAGGGCAGGGGAGAGGGAAACGCCCCGTGCTTCCCAGGGGTGCCGCCTAGCCCGCGGAAGCCCCTCTCCCTCCATCCCTCCCCCGCTTGCGGGGGTGGGGAGCCCGGGTGGCACGCCCGCCTGGACCTGGGCTTCGAGCGCCGCACAGGTGCCACCGTGCTCAGCCGCCGCGAACACTTCGGCCCCCTGCGGGTGCAGAAGGCCCTCTATCCGGAAGGTGAGGCGGTCTGCCACGCCATCGTCCTGCACCCCCCCTCCGGCATCGCCGGCGGCGACCATCTGGAAATCGGTGTCCGCGTGGCCGCCGGCGCCCAGGCCCTGCTGACCACCCCCGGCGCCGGCAAGTGGTACCGCAGTGCCGGGCCGGAAGCGTCCCAGGCCCTGGACTTCCGCGTGGCGGCGGGCGGCTGCCTGGAGTGGCTGCCCCAGGAAACCATCGTCTTCGACGCTGCCCGGGCCCGCATGGATACCCGCGTGGCCCTGGCTGGCGGCGCCCGCTTCCTCGGCTGGGAAGTGCTGTGCCTGGGCCGCCGCGCCGCCGGCGAGCGCTTTGCCCACGGCGCCCTGAACCTGGCCACCCGCGTCGAGCGGGACGGCCGGCCTGTCTGGCTGGAGCGGGGCCGGGTGGAGGGCGGCGGCGATCTGCTGGATTCGCCCGCCGGCCTGGCGGGCTTCAGCGTCGCCGGCACCCTGCTGGCCAGCGGCGCCGAGGTCGGCCCGGAACAGCTGGCAGCCTGCCGTGCCGTGCCACCGGCCGAACCTGGCGCCCGCGCCGCCCTGACCGCCCTGCCGGACCTGCTGGTGGCCCGCTACCTGGGCCATTCGTCGGAAGCCGCCCGGCGCTGGTTCACCGAACTCTGGCATGTGCTGCGGCCCGTCTACGCGGGCCGAGAAGCGGTGCCACCGCGCATCTGGAACACCTGAGGACACACCATGGAACTGACGCCGAGAGAGAAGGACAAGCTGCTCATCTTCACCGCCGCCTTGCTGGCCGAACGGCGCAAGGATCGCGGCTTGAAGCTCAACTACCCGGAGGCGGTGGCCTTCATCACCGCCGGCATCCTGGAGGGCGCCCGGGACGGCCGCACCGTGGCCGAGCTGATGAGCCACGGCACCACCCTGCTGAAGCGGGACGAGGTCATGGACGGCGTGCCGGAGATGATCCCCGAAATCCAGGTGGAAGCCACGTTTCCGGACGGTACCAAGCTGGTGACCGTCCATCACCCCATCGTTTGAGACAGGCGTGAAACGGCGGCCCACCCCCCGCGCCACTCCCCCCTTTTTTAAAGGGGGGCGGGATGGGATTTCGCCGCCCTCACGTATAGCCACCGTCGTTAAATCCCCCCTAACCCCCCTTTTCCAAAGGGGGGAACCCTCGAGGTGCCCAACATGATCCCAGGTGAATACGCTATCCAACCCGGCGACATCGAACTCAACGCCGGCTGCGCCACCATCACGCTGTCCGTGGCCAACACCGGCGACCGGCCCATCCAGGTGGGTTCCCACTACCACTTCTTCGAGACCAACGAAGCCTTGGCCTTCGACCGGGACCAGGCCCGGGGCATGCGCCTCAACATCGCCGCCGGCACGGCGGTGCGCTTCGAGCCGGGGCAGACCAGGACGGTGGAGCTGGTGGCCTACACCGGTGAGCGGAAGGTTTACGGCTTTCAAGGCAAGGTGATGGGCAAGCTATGACCGCCATCCTCCCATCCCCCTTCCCGAGGAAGGGGGTGATCACGGTTCGCGGGCCAGGCCCGCTCCATATCAATGACGGGCCGTCTCCTTGGGGCGGCCCTACGGAGACGAAGTGATGAAGATCACGCGACAAGCCTATGCCGAGATGTTCGGCCCCACCGTGGGCGACCGGGTGCGCCTGGCGGACACCGACCTGTGGATCGAGGTGGAGAAGGACTACACCCGCTACGGCGAGGAAGTGAAGTTCGGTGGCGGCAAGGTGATCCGGGACGGCATGGGCCAAGGGCAAAAGCTGGCCGCCGAGGTGGCCGACACGGTCATCACCAACGCCCTCCTCGTCGATGCGGTGCTGGGCATCGTGAAGGCCGACATGGGCCTCAAGAACGGCAGCATCTGGCGCATCGGCAAGGCCGGCAACCCGGACGTGCAGCCGGGCGTGGACATCCCCATCGGCGCTGCTACGGAAATCATCGCCGGCGAGGGCATGATTGTCACCGCCGGGGGCATCGACAGCCATATCCACTTCATCTGCCCCCAGCAGATCGAGGAGGCGCTGATGTCCGGCGTCACCACCATGATCGGCGGCGGTACCGGCCCGGCCACGGGCACCTTCGCCACCACCTGCACGCCGGGACCCTGGCACATCCACCGCATGCTGGAGGCGGCCGACGCCTTTCCCATGAACCTGGGTTTCCTCGGCAAGGGCAACGTCAGCCAGCCGGAACCCTTGCGGGAACAGGTGCGGGCCGGCGCCATGGGCCTCAAGCTGCACGAGGACTGGGGCACCACGCCGGCGGCCATCGACG
>DAOQNK010000154.1:0-5239 GCA_035332045.1 Thiobacillaceae bacterium
ATGGACTTGGCGTGGCCGACATGCAGATAACCATTGGGTTCCGGCGGAAAGCGGGTGGCGATTCGGCCATGTTTGCCACTGGCCAGGTCGGCCTCGACGATGGAGCGGATGAAATGCTGAACGGGCGCCGCAGACGCGGTGGAATCGGGTTTCTTGTCACTCATGGGAGGGCTGGAATCAAGACGCGGGACGATTTTGAATTGTGTCCCGCCAAGGCTAGAATTCGCGTGCTTTGGGCATCTACCGCTTAACCGCAAAAAACTTCGAAAAGAATAGCACACATGCATTTATCCCGTTTTTCCCTCGCCTTTGTCGCGGCCCTGCTTCCGGCCATTGCTCTGGCCGCCGTGCCCACCCTCCAGGAGGTGAACCAGGCCTTTCGCCAGGGCAGCAACAGCGTCGCCCTCGACAAGGTCAATGCTTTTCTCGTAGCCAACCCCAAAGACGCCCAGGGCCGCTTCCTCAAGGGCCTCATCCTGACGGAGCTGAACCGCTATCCGGATGCCATCAAGGTATTTTCCGACCTGACCGACGACTACCCCGAACTGCCCGAACCCTACAATAACCTGGCTGTCCTTTACGCCGCCCAGGCCGACTATGAACGCGCCAAGCACAGCCTGGAGATGGCCATCCGCACGCATCCGAGCTACGCGACGGCCCACGAAAACCTGGGCGACATCTATGCCAAGCTGGCCTCCCAGGCCTACGACAAGGCGCTTCAACTGGACAAGTCAAACACCTCCGCCCAGACCAAACTGTCCCTCATCAAGGAGCTGTTCAGCCCCGCGCCCCGCGCCGCGGACCCGGTAAAAGTGGCCGACGCCAGCAAGAGCGGCAAGGCCAAGCCCCCCGTCAAGCCGCCCCAGTTGACCCAGGAAACCAATCCGCCGGTGGAGCCCATCTGGCCGCGTCCCGACGAACCCGCCGCCGCACCGGAAAAACCGGCCCCCGTGGAGAGCGCAAAGCCCGCCAGCGAAAAGCCCCTCCCCACCAAGGCCGCGAAGCCTGCCGACAAGCCCCACCTGAGCCCGCGGGCAGAAGTGGAGCAGACCCTGAAAGGCTGGTTGGAAGCCTGGCGCGCCCGGGACCCCGACGCCTATCTGGCTTTCTACGCTTCCGGCTTCAAGGTGCCGGACAACCGGAGCCGGGAGGAATGGGCCGCCGAACGGAAGGAGCGCCTGACCCGGCCCGAATTCATCAAGGTGGAAATCGACAAGCCGAAGTTCGAGATCAAGCGGGATAGCGCGAAAATCCGCTTTCTTCAGCGCTACGAGTCCAATATCCTCAAGGATGTGAGCAAGAAAACCCTGGTCCTCGTTCGCGAGGATCAGACTTGGAAAATCCTTGAGGAAAGATGAGCGAGAGTTATCGACTGTTCACCCGTCTTCTCCTGGGCCTCATCGCCCTGGTGGCCTGCGCCAGTTTCGCAGGGGACAAACCCATGGTCCTAGCGGCGGCCGACAGCGGCCGATTCATGGCTTCTCCCGATGCACTGATCGGCAAGACCCTTCAGGACATCCAGGCCAGCCGGCTGGATGACGCCCTCCGGGAAGTGGACCGGGTCATTTCCATACGCCCGGACTTTAAGCTCGCCCACCTGATCCGGGGTGACATCCTCATGGCCCGGGCCAAGCCGCTTTCCGGCCTGGGCGCGGTGCCGGCCGCGCCGGCCCAGTCCCTGACCGACCTCAGGGATGAAGCCCGGGTTCGCCTGATGCGCTACATCGACCAGCCGGACCCCGCCCAGCTGCCCAGGCAGATCCTGCAACTCGCCGCCGCCCAGAAATACGCTCTGGTGGCCGATGCGGCCCGCGCCCGCCTGTACTTGTTCGAGAACGTGAACGGGGAACCCCGGCTGGTCAGGGACTACTACATGACCATCGGCCGCAACGGCACCGACAAGCGCGCCGAGGGCGACAAGAAAACACCCGTCGGGGTCTACATGATCGCCGAGCAATTGCCCAAGCGGAAACTCTCTGATTTCTATGGCATCGGCGCATTTCCCCTCAACTATCCCAACGACTGGGATCAGGCCCAGGGCAGGAGCGGCCACGGCATCTGGCTGCATGGCGTGCCTTCCGACACCTATAGCCGCCCCCCCCGCTCCAGTGACGGATGCGTGGTGGTGACCAACCCCGATCTGAAGGAGATCAGCCGCTGGGTGCAGGTGGGCGTCACGCCCGTGGTCATCGCCGACCGCACCGACTGGGTTGACCGCAAGGCCTGGGAAGAAAGTCGCGATGAATTGCTGTCGGCCCTGAATGCCTGGAAGGCGGATTGGGAGTCCAAGGATCCAGACCGTTTCCTCACCCATTATTCCAGCAGCCTCAAGGTGGGAGACGCCCAGGGCTGGACCCGCGCCAAGCGCCGCAACATCCTGGAGAAGGACTGGATTCGCCTCCAGTTGCAGGATGTAAGCCTCTTCCTTTATCCGGGTGGCGACGTGGCCTACGCGGAGTTCACCCAGCGCTACGACAGTGACAAGTTGTCCAGCGTGTCCAGGAAGCGGCTCTACTGGCGCATCGAAGACGGACAGTGGCGGATCGCCCTGGAAAAGGCCATGGATTCGCCCACCACCACCAACTACGCCATGCGTTGAGCCCATGTGCAACCCCAGACGCAGAGCCCTCCTCCTGATTGCCGCCCTGGCCTGGCTACCAGTCGGTGCGGCCCATTCCGAATCCCTCAAACGAAAGGCACCCATGGTCAAGCTCCAAACCAACTTCGGCCCCATCACGCTGGAACTGGATGAAAAGGCCGCGCCGGAGACAGTGGCCAACTTTCTCCACTACGCCCGGGACGGACACTACGACGGTACGATCTTTCACCGGGTCATCGACGGCTTCATGATCCAGGGGGGCGGTTTCACGCCAGCCATGGAACAGAAGGCCACGCGCCAGCCCATCCAGAACGAGGCCCATAACGGCCTCAAGAATGCCGCCTATAGCATCGCCATGGCGCGGACCCCCAATCCCCACTCCGCCACCAGCCAGTTCTTCATCAACGTGGCGGACAATGCCTTCCTGGATTACCGGGAACCCAGCGCTTCCGGTTATGGCTATTGCGTCTTCGGCAAAGTGGTGGAAGGTAAGGACGTGGTGGATCGAATCCGCAAGGTGCGCACCGGTATGCGCGCCGGCCACCAGGATGTCCCGGTCGAGGATGTGATCATCGAGCGGGCGGAAGTCCTGGCTCCTTGAGCCTCAGGTTCCCCCGCGCGCCCAGGGCGGCCCTGGCCTGAACCCGTACCATGGAAAGTAGTCAGCCCGCCCTGTTCATCTCCGATCTGCATCTGTCACCCCTCCGTCCGGAGGGTGTCGAGCGCTTCAGGCGGTTTATCAGAGACACCGCCTCTCAGGCGGAAAGCCTGTACATCCTGGGTGATTTCTTCGAGGCCTGGGTAGGGGACGACCAACTCGCCGACCCTTTCCTGGCCGGCATCGTCGGCGAATTGCGGGGGCTTGGCGAGCGGGGCGTTCGCATCGGTTTCCTGCCGGGTAACCGTGATTTCCTGGCGGGAGAGGGCCTGGCCCGCGCAGCCGGGATGTCATTGCTGCCGGACCCCATGCGCCTCTCCTTGTTTGGCGTTCCCACCCTGCTCTGCCATGGCGACCTGTTTTGTACCGATGATCGCGCCTACCAGGCGTTTCGGTCCCAGGTACGTGCTCCGGCTTGGCAAGCGGCCTTTCTGGCGAAGCCCATTGAGGCCCGTCTCGCCATTGCCGAAGACCTGCGCCTGCGTAGCGAAACGGCCAAGGCGGGCAAATCGCCCGAGATCATGGACGTCAATGAAGAAGCGGTTCGCCAAGCTTTCCAGGACTATGGGGTCCGTCGCATCATCCACGGCCATACCCATCGGCCCGCCCGCCATGGGGTGGCCCTGGACGATGCGCAAGGCGAGCGATGGGTGCTGCCGGACTGGTACGAAGGGGGGGGTTACTTGCGTTGCGATGAGCGGGGTTGCTTCGCCGCAGGTTTGAGCTGAGGCGCGGCGATCACCAGGCGCTCGAAATCCGCCGGCAACTCGAACAATTCGGGACGGGCGGGTAGGCTCTTCTGGCCCTGGAAGACGCGGCTGCGCCCATCCCAGTAGCGAACCGCCAAGGGCAGGCCATCCCGATATTCAATGCCGGCTTCCCGCACGTCCATCGCCAGCTCGCAAGGGTGCCGGTAGGCTTCGGGTGTCGCCGTCCACGTGGTCGAATGATTGCCGGCCAAGGCACGCCGGAAATCCCTGAGCAGCGCCGCCTCTTCCCTGAGCCGAGCGGATGACTTGAATTCCGCGCACAGCTGCGCATTCAGGCGGACCTGGGTCAGATTGCCGTCCCCGGCCGGGAAGTGCTCCACCTCGAGGGCCCAGGCCTTCGGCCAGGCGTACTGGGGTGCATAGCTGGCGATTCCTACCATCCTCCGGCTTTCTCGGGCGACATGCCACGCCATGCCGGCCTTGCGGTCAAACAGGATGTAATCTTCCGCATCCGACCCGAAATCCATTCGGAGCCTACTTCCCAGGATCAAAATGCGATTCTGGTAGGTGGATTGATCCGCCTCTTTCTCCTGATAGAGCACTTCACTCATGCGCCCCTCTTCCGCCAGCGCGATGCCGGCCCCACCCAAAAGGAGAAGGATGGCAAGGCCACCACCGGGGAGCCAAGAAAAAGCCCCTCTAGGAGGGGCTTGTTTGGTGCCGCAAAACCCCATTACTTGTCCGGGGTACCGCCCGCCACCGCCATCAGGGTATCGCGAATGATGCCCGGTGCTTCCACGATCCGCATGAAGGACCCCATGCCCACATTGGGCCAGCCCAGGGCAATCCGGAACCGGGCAAACAGATGGTTGGCCTTGTTGTTGACCACGTAGATTTCGTAGGGAAGAGCCGCGATGTTGTCCGCGCCGATGGTCTTTACCCACCAGCCCTCGCCTTCCTTCGGATCATTGAGGGCCACGCCGAAGACCGCCACCTTCTTGTCCGGCTGGATGATCTCGTAGACCTTGGTGGTCTTGCCCAAGCCCCGGGCCAAGTTGTCTTGAATGGCTTTCACCGCGTCCTCGAAAGCCAGATGCTCCATGAGCAGGTTCTTGTCGGACTCGAAGCCCTCCATGCCGAACATGTATTGGTAGTCGCCCAGATCCTTGCGATCCACCTCGCCACCGAAAGGCTTGCCGGCACCCAGGGCCTTGCCGAGCTTGGCCTGGGCGGTTTTGATGGATTTCTCGGCAAGAGGGTACTGCTTGCGCA
>DAOQNK010000155.1:0-5198 GCA_035332045.1 Thiobacillaceae bacterium
CCTGGCTGATCTCCCGCATGGGCACCCGGATGTCCGGCCGGCTGCCTTCCACGTACACCTTGCGCGAATGGGGCAAGGGCTGGATGGCCGCCTCGTCCACGTGGGCGGTGGCGGCGAGGAAGGGACCCAAATGCTGGGGATTGGCGTTCATGGTGCGGCTCCAGAAAGGCGAAAAAACATAGGGTGCCTGCCGGAGCACGCTTCCCTACGCCGGAATGATCCGGATCAGGTTCCAAGGGTGTGATCTCAGCCGTCTGGTAGGTTGTGACGGCACCCCTAACGTGGGCGGGAAACTAGCCCAAACAAGGGCTTAATACAAGCGCACCGGGCGTGGGGGCATGCCCCCAGACACACCGACTTCAGGAAACAGCCTGTAACACCTGCTTACCTTCCGGAAATCGACCGGCAACCCGGGCTGCCTAATCTGGGATCGTCTTCACAAGCGGAGTACATGATGAATGCGAATCGAATCCTTGCCACGTTGGTCCTTACCAGCCTCGGCACCCTGGGTGTCCAGGCGCACGCCTCCGATGAATTCGCCGGCGCGCTGATCGGCGCCGGCACGGGCGCCCTGATCGGGCATTCCCTGAACCGCCAGGATGGCGCGGCCGTGGGCGGTATCTTGGGCGCCATGGTGGGCGTGGCCATCGCCAATGACCGGGACGACCGCCGTACCGTGATCGTCCGCCAACCGCCCCGGGTCGTCTATGCCCCCCCGCCGGTGGTGGTGTATGAACGGCCGAGGTACGTACAACCGGTAGTGCTGGAAGCCCGCCCATTTCCGCCCGCCTGGGGCGTCTATCGCCATGAACGCTGGGAGGAACGCCACGAATGGCGGGACGACCGGCGGGATTCTCGGAAAGAGCGCCATGGCCGTGACTTCGACGACCACCATGGTCATGGCTGGTAAGCCCAGGCCGGCCGGGTTCCGCCCGGCCAGCGGGCGATAGACTTACTTGGCGGGTTCGGCCGGCTTCATCAGCATTTGCATGAAGCTGGCCGGGTCCATCGGCAAGGTGCTGGCCGGGGCCTGGGGCGTCGCCGCCTTGTCCGGGCTCGCCGCCGGGGTTTTTACGGAAGCTGAGGCGGCCTGGGCCGGTGCGGCTGCCGGCGCGGCTTGCATCGGCAGGAAAGGCAACAGGCTCTGGGGCGCCAAAGGCGCGGGCGCGGCTGGCACAGGTGCCGGAGCAGGCACCAGGACTGGGGCCGGCGCGGTCGGAAATCCCGGAAATCCCGAGAACAGGTTGGCCGACGGCTGTTGGGCGGGTACGGCAGCTCCGGACCAGGGTGTTTGGGCGGGAACCACGCTGGTTGAAGGAGCCGGCATCGCCATGGGGAAGGCGAGCCCATAGGGGATCATCCCTTGTTGGGGCAGAGGCAACACACCCCCCAAAGCACCTTGCTGTTGCGGCGCCGCGAAAGGCATGGTCGGCAGGGTCGGCATGGAGGGCGAGAAGGCCGGTGCCGCGAAGGGATTAGGCATGCTGGGCTGCAAATAGGGGTTGCCCGCGAAGGGGCCGCCACCATAGGGGTTCGCCATCTGGTTCAGGTGCTGGTAGGACATCATGTTCGGGGCGACCTGCAAGGCGGGATACATGGCGTTGCCCATGCCGCCCCCCAACGGACTGCCCAACAGACCCAGCCCCAGGGGCGCGACCACCGCGCCGAGGCCCAGGGGACTTCCTAGCCCAAAGGGGCTTCCCAGCCCCAGGGGGCTGCCATAGCCGAAGGGGCTGGAAGCCATACCGAGGGGCGAGGCGCCATACCCGAAAGGCGTCCCGGCGAAGGGGTTCGGGGCAAAGGGATTGCTGGTACCGAAGGGGTTCAAACCACCCAGGGGATTCAACATGTTTTCGAAGCCGGCGGCGTGAACGACACTGGTAATGGCGACAAGCAACAGCGAAGCGGTGCGCTTCATGCTCTTTCTCCTGGGTGATGGGGCAGGGAATACCACGGCCCCCGGCAAGCCGGGGGCGCAAGGCGGGCTTTACAGGTCGCCTTCGGCGGCGGCGCGCATGATCACGTCCATCTTGTCCCGGATATCGGTGGCGTACTTCATCAACTCGCTGGGCGCGCCCATCTTGCCGGAGATGGAATCCAGCCAGGAGGTGTTCCAGTCCAGGGTCAGCACCCAGATGTTCTTGTCGGCGTCTTCCATGATGGCGATGCGGCAGGGCAGGAAGACGATGGATTCCGGCGCGTACTTGAGCACCTCGCGGCCGGCGGCGATGTCGCAGTAGTGGTAGACCTCCATGCGCGGCGCGTCCTTGTCGCCCAGAACGGCTTGGATGTCCTTCCACATGGGGCTTTCACCCACCTTCTTGAAGTTGAGCTGGTTGGCGCGCAACTCCATGGACTGCTTCACGTCGTCGAAGGACAGTCCTTTCTTGGCCTTGTACTTGATGGACATGAGGTTCATGACGTCCTTCACATCCATGCGCGACATGGTGCTCATCATGGGCATCATCTTCTTCATCAACTCCGCCTTTTCCTCGGGGGGGATGATGCGCGACATCTCATAGGGCCGGGTACCCCGGCCGCCGGGGGAGATGGGCAGCACCATGGGGCCGGCGGAAATGGGCACGTTCTGCAGATAGGGGTTGGCGCCGGGCGCGGCTTGTTGGGCCATGGCAGGCATGGCGGAGGCGAGAGCCAGGACGGCGACGAGGGCGCGTTTCATTTGAGCTTCCTTTCTTGTGGGAACAACGGCTGTTGCTGGTTCGGGATTACTTGGGCATGACGGTCGTGAGGCCAAGCATCTTCCAGTCCTGCATGCCACCCCGGTACCACTTGAGCTTATGGGCGGGGTAGCCCAGGGCGAGCAGTTGCTTGATGTTGGTGGGAGACTGACCGCACCAAGGCCCGTTGCAGTAGAGGACCAGGGTCTTGGCGTTCTCGAAGTTCCATAATCCGCCCTGGCGGGTGGCGCCAAAACGGAAGATCAGGGCGTCGGCGATCTTTTCCGGGTCGGTGTGGGCGGGGTGCAGTTCCTGCCAGGGGATCACCACGGCGCCGGGTATGACCCCCGAACGCCGGGGCCAGTCCCCGTCCCGGGAATCGATGACCAGCACACCGGCGTCCTTGCCAGACTTCTTCAGATATTCCAGCAACTCCAGCTCGCCGATGGTTTCCACCCCCGGACCCAGGCTCATGGGCTGGACGCAGAAGGGCGGGCAGGGCCGTGAGGTCAGGGAGTAGTCCGGATCCAGCATGTTGTCATGGTCCGGATTGCGCTCGATCCGGACCTTCGCGCCCTGATGCAGGACATCCACCCCAGCCAGGGTTTGGGTGATGTTGACGCTCTTGTCGGCGGCCGACCCGTCCAAGGCCAGGACCGCCATGAAGCCCAGGATCAAATATCGCGCGAACATGCTTTCATCAGTCACGGGCCGGTGGGGCGGCCATTGTGGGCGCGAGTCGGGGCGGGACGCAAGGGACCCGGACTCAGTCCTGGTATTCGAACACCTTGACCACCTTGGTGACACCGCCGGTGCGGGCTGCGATCTCGGCGGCGGCCACCCCCTCCTCGCGCTTCACCAGGCCCATGAGATAGACCACCCCGGCCTCGGTGACCACTTTCACGTGATGGGCATTGAACCGCTTGTCATCCAGGAAGCGGGTCTTCACCTTGGCGGTGATGTAGCCATCGTTGCTGCGGGCCAGATACCCGCTGACGCCACCGAGGGCCAGTTCGTTCTGGATGTCCCGGACATTGGGCACAGCCCGGACGAGCTCTTCCACCTTCGTCTTGGCCGAGGCATCCGCCACCTCGCCGGTGAGCAACACGCGACGGTTGAAGCAGGTCACGTTGACATGGGCCGACTCCCCGGTGTTTTCCCGGATGCGGGAGGAGGCCTTCAATTCGATCTCCTCGTCCAGGAGATAGGTGCCTGGCGTGCGCCGGTCCTCGGCCATGAGGACGCCGGTGCCGAATCCCGTGACCACCAGCGGCGCGCAGCCTTCCAGGGTGATGGCGGACAGTCCCAACAGACCAGCGAATAGCAGTTTCTTCATCATGTTCATGCTCCAAGCAGGAAAAAGTCGATGCCGTCGCACAGGCAGTGGACGGTCACCAGGATGGCTTCGTGGATGCGGCTGGCGCTTTCCGCCGGCGCGCAGATCAGGACATCGTGTTCCCCCAGGCTTTCGGCGATCCGGCCACCGTCGCCGCCCGCCAGGACCACCACCCGCATGTCCCGCTCCCGGGCAACCCTGACCGCCTCGGCGACCCCGGGGGCATGGCCGTAAGTGGTGAACGCCACCAGGGTGTCGCCAGGTTGGCCCAGGGCGGCCACCTGTCGGGCGAAGCCCTGGGCGGGATCGGCATCGTCCACCATGGCGGCGCTTTCCGGCCCCAGGGCGAAGGCGGCCAGCCCCGGCCGGTCCTTGTCCAGGCGGTCGCTCAGGATCGCCGCCAGGTGCCGGCTGGCCAGGGCGGAGGGCCCGCTGCCGCAGGTCAGGATCTTGCCCTCGGCCATGAGGCAGTCGGTCATGGTCCGGGCCGCCTGGCCGATGGGTTCCGCCAGGAATTCCGCCGCGTCGGTCAATACCTGGATGCTGGCCTGGAACTGGTCATGGATGCGATGGGTCAGGGGCATGGCGATGCGCAAGGACGCGGTGGAAGGAGATTATAGCGGCCGACGTTCCGACACCCGGAACCGACCATCAGGCGTCGAAAGCGTTCCTGATCCAGCTCAATTCGTCGCCGTCCAGGAGCACCGCATCGAAACGACAGGGCGCATCGATACCCCGGCGGGCCAGAAAATCCCGGGCGGCGAGCACGATCCGCGCCCGTTTGGCGGCGGTAATGCTTTCGGCCGCGCCGCCGAACCTGGAGGGCGCGCGGGACCGGACCTCGACGAACACCAGGACGTCGCCCTCCCGCATGACCAGATCGATCTCCCCGCCCCGGCAGTGATGGTTGCGGACCACCAGCTTCAAGCCCCGCCCCGCCAGATATTCGACGGCACGCTGCTCCGCCTCCGCGCCCTTGCCTCGGGCGAATCCACTCATGGCGCTCCCCGTTTCGCTACACTGCCGTCAGGTTAACCGCACTCGTCCCATGTTCGACACCCCCCAGCCGGCCCGGCCCGGCGCGCTCCACATCGTCGCCACCCCCATCGGCAACCTGCGCGACCTGGGTTTCCGCGCCCTGGACGTGCTCCGCTCGGCGGACCTGGTGGCGGCGGAGGACACCC
>DAOQNK010000156.1:0-5167 GCA_035332045.1 Thiobacillaceae bacterium
AGAACCAGCCCGCCAGCGCCCTGGAGGAAATCCGCGGCTCCATCGACCGCAACGAGGGCCGCAAGGTCTACCGGGAAAGCACCCTACTCAACGAGGACCAGGCACTGAACCAGATCGACCTGTCCCGCGCTCAGGAGGCCCTGGGCTTCCTCGAACCCGCCCTCTGGGCCGCCCAGACCGCAACCCGGGAGAGCGGGCCAGGCAATGTCGCGGCCCGAAATCTGGCCGATCTGTACGCCCAGGCCAGCCGAGGCCTGCCGGCCCGCCGCTCCCTGGCCCTGCAAAGTCTGTTCGATGCGCCCCTGGGCCAGTTGCCCCTGGCTCTGGACGTGGCCCAGGGCGTAGGCGGCACCGCCAACATTCCCAACCACGGCCTGCCGGTCGCCATGGAACCCCGGCCGGCCGGCCTCAATGAATATTCCGGCATCTTCGCCCGGCAAGGCTGGCAAATGGCTGTGGAGGCCAATGGAGGAAGTTTCGATACCTGGGGCGGACAGGCGCGCCTCGGCGGAGTCCTGGGAGAACTCGGCGTCGGCTTGGCCGGGCTAGGCCAGAAAAGTGATGGCATTGATGGCCGCGCCCTCGACAACAAGGTCTTGCAAGCCCTTCTCCAGGCCCGTCTGGCACAAGATATTTCCACCTTCCTCGAATATCGGCGCGTGGACAGCCGGCGGGAGGAAGTGTTCTTTCCCTATGATCTCTTTGTGACCCCCATCCAGGATGACGAGATAGTCAACATCGGCCGCCTGGGCCTGAACTGGCGTCTGGGCGAGCAATCCAGTTTGCGGCTGCTCCTGGCCCGTCAGTGGCGGGATTTGGTGGCCAACTATACAAGCGCGGGTTTCGGAGCTGCCTTTCCCGGCACCGCGAACATGCCCGAACTCCAATACCTGGGCAATTGGGGCAAGCTCGCCCTGACCTTGGGCGCCAGTCGCTACGACGAATCCGGGCGTGTGGAGTTGCCTGTGGGCAGTCTGCTCTACTTTTCCGACATCCGGGCGGACCTGGCCTATGCCTATGGCACCTGGCGCCCCCGCCAGGATCTGAACCTGACGCTGGGCATCAGTCATGTCCACTACAGCCAGGACGGCGGTAGCATCGAATATTCGCGGACCATGCCAAAGTTGGGCATCAACTGGCGGCCGACCACCGGTTCGGAACTGCGATTCGCCGTCCTTGAAGCGGCTGCCCTGCCCAAGACTGGTGGCGCCGGCCTGGAGCCCGTTGATGTGGCGGGCACCCCGCAATGGTTCGGAGATGAAATCGGCGGCGTATACCGGCGAGCCAGCCTGGGCTGGAGACAAGCACTCTCGCCCTCTCTGGACCTGATGCTGGAATGGGACAATGACCGCATCCAGGTGCCCGGGGTGTTCGGGGGGGGCGATGTATTCGACCCCGCCTATGAGCGGACCCTGAAGGCCGGCCTGTATTGGCGATTGCCCCACACCTGGCTGCAACCCTGGCAGGGTGGATTGCGTCTGACCTTGGACCGGCTTGACCATGATGACCACGACGCCGTGCTGGACAATGCCCAGTTGCGCCAGCAGATCGCCCGCCACTGGACCCTGGGCGGGCGTTTCGCCGGCCCGGGCGGCTTGGGCCTGAACTTGGCCCTGACCCGCGTTGACGCCAAACAGACTTTTGCCACATCCACGCCCCTGCCCCTGACGGATGCCGAAGGTTTCTGGATCGTGGATCTTGCCGCCAGCTGGAACTTCGACCGAAACCGCAAGCGTTTCAGCCTGGGGGTGCGCAACGCCGCCGACCAAAGCATTGGCCGCTACCAGGAAATCGATCCCCTCATGCCCCGTTTCGCCCCCAACCGCTTCTTCTATACCCGCCTGCAATGGCAACTTGACTGAATAGAAAGGAGACACCATGAACCCCCGCACCCCGAGAATCCACCTTGCCGCCCTGGGCCTCGCCTCCCTGATGTTGCTCATCGCGCCCGCCGCACCAGCCGTAGACACGACGACAGCCCAGGAAACCTTCACGCTATACCAATACCAGGCCGGCTCGCTAACCCTCCAACGACTCGATCGGGACCTTCAGGCGGATCCGCGCTTCAAGGAACAGGGCTGCGAGACCATCGGGAAGAAGACGCCCCGCTATTACTGCGCGAAGAATGATGCGGGCACCCAGGGCTTGTTCGGCTCGCGAGTGGGCAAAGGCATCCGCCTTAATGCCACCACAGCCGCATGTCCGACCGGATGCGCGTACATGCGTTGCCCGCCACCCCTGGGCGCCTACAAGTGCTGCAATCAAACCACCTACCAGCCCTGCTGAACGACTGACTGCCCCGTCCGTGGGACGGGGTTTCCCTCTCCTGAAAGGCGCCCCATGTCCAGCACGAATGAAACAGCCGGTCCCGCCAGCGGGGCCATACCCCAGGGCGACTGGGACGTCCAGGTCGCCATCATCGGCGGCGGACCTGGCGGCGAGGACTGCGCCCGGGACCTGGCCGACCATGGCATCAAGGTCGCCATGATCAACAACGCGCCCCTGCCCGGCGGCGAATGCCTGTGGCGGGGCTGCATCCCCTCCAAGGCCTGGCGCCATGCCGCGGACATCATCCGCGACCGGGCCCGGGACCCTGACAAGGGCGTGGTGGGCACCGCCATGCCGCAGCTGGACTGGGCCACCCTGGAAGCCCACCGCAAGAATGTGCTGCAAACCCGGGGGGAACTGGCCCTGAAGGCCGACAAGGGCATCAAGATCGACGTGCGGCACGGTTTCGCCAGTTTCATCGACGCCCACACCCTGAAGATCGTCGCGCCGGATGGCGGCGAGTCCACCCTCCGCTTCGGCGCCGCCGTCATCGCCACCGGCGCGCCGCCCTTCGTGCCCCCCATCCCGGGCGCCTGGGAAGGCGTCACCAGCGGCGGCGTGCTCACCTCCGACAGCATCTGGAACCTGCCCAGCCCGCCCAAGCGCCTGGGCATCATCGGCGGCGGCGTCATCGGCGTCGAAATGGCCCAGATCGTCCGGGACTTTGGGGGCGAGGTCCTCATGCTCGAAGCCAAGGACCGGATCCTGGCCGAGATCGAGGAAGAGATCGCCCGACACCTCACCGACGTGTTGAAGGGGGAGTTCCCCATCGTCACCGGCGCCAGCATCGGTGAAATTACCGGCCAGCCGGACAGCATGCGGATCAAATTCGCGGATGCCCAGGGCAACCCCGGCGAGTACCTGTGCGACTACGTGCTCATGGCCACCGGCAAGCGCCCCAATACCGCCAAGCTCAACTTGGAAGCGGCGGGCGTGGAACTGGCCGGCGCCGCCATCAAGACCGACCACCAGTGCCGCAGCAGCGTCCCCCACATCTTCGCGGTGGGCGACGTCATCGGCGGCTACATGCTGGCCCACACCGCCGCGGCCCAGGGCCGGGTGGCCGCCCGCACCCTGCTGGGCCATGCCGCCGAATACGACCAGGACAAGGATTGCGGTGTGACCTTCAGCCGCCCCCAGGCGGGCTTCGTGGGCCTGTCCGTGGCCCAGGCCAAGGCCCGGGGCATCGACGCTGTGGAAGCCAAGATGCCCATGAGCATCGACGCCAAGGCCATGATCGCCCTGGAAACCCATGGCCTCATCAAGCTGGTGGCCGACAAGGCCGACGGCCGCATCATCGGCGTCCACTTCCTGGCCGACCATACCGACACGCTGATCGGCGCGGCGGTGATGATGGTGGCGGGCCGCCTCAGCCTCACCCAGGTGGCCGAGGCCATCTTCCCCCATCCCACCCAGACGGAGATGTTCGGGGAACTGGCCCGCCGCTTGCTGGCGCGGCTCCGCCGGCTCAGTCGCTGAGGCCCGCGGCCGGTGGGCGGGCATGCGGTCCGGGCATCCGCCGTGATCCGGCGGGTTCCGGCCGCCCGGGGCATCCGACATAATGGCGCCCCATGTCCTGGACCCTCACCAATTTCCTCGCGGCCTTCCTCCTGCCGCCCCTCAACCTCTTCATGCTGGGCCTGGCGGGCCTCTTCCTGCGAGGCAGGCGGCGCATGCTGGGCGGTCTGCTGATCGGCGCCAGCCTGCTGGGCCTGGTGGTGCTGTCCACGCCGATCGTCTCCTTCTGGCTGCTGGACAGCCTGAAGCCGGCGCCGGTCCCCATCACCGGCAAGGAAGCCGATGCCATCGTCATCCTGGGAGGCGGCCGGGACATCAATAGCCTGGAATTCGGTGGCGACACCCTGAGCCGCTATTCCCTGGAACGGGCCCGCTACGGCGCCTGGCTGGCCCGCCGCCTGGGCAAGCCGGTCCTGGTCACCGGCGGCATGCCCGGTGGCGGCAGCCGTAGCGAGGGGGAGATCATGGCCGAGGCCCTGAACCGGGAATTCGGCGTCAAGGTGCGCTGGGTCGAAGACCAGGCGGAAAACACCCGTGAAAATGCCCGCCTGTCGGCCGCCCTGCTGGTTCGGGACGGTATCCACCGGGTCTATCTGGTCACCCACTGCTGGCATCTGCGCCGGGCCATGCCGGAGTTCGAGGCCACGGGACTGACGGTGATCCCGGCCGGCACCGGCTATTCCCTACCCTCGCCCGCCAACCTGCTGGACTTCCTGCCCAGCGCCCGGGCCCTGGATCAGAGCTACTCGGCCCTGCACGAATGGATCGGCGTGCTCTGGTACCGCATCAGAGATTGATCACCCCACGGAGAACATCATGAAATCCCGCGTCAAATGGGTCGAAAACGTCTGTTTCATGGCCGAATCGGAAAGCGGTCACGCCATGATCATGGATGGCTCGCCGGACATCGGCGGCCGCAACATGGGCCCGCGTCCCATGGAAATGCTGCTGATGGGGGCCGGCGGCTGCACCTCGGTGGACGTGATCATGATCCTGAAAAAGGGGCGCCAGGACGTGACCGGCTGCGAGGTAGACGTCTCCGCCGAGCGGGCCGGCGATCACCCCAAGGTGTTCACCAAGATCCACATGCACTTCATCGTGCGGGGCCGGAACGTCAAGCCCGACCTGGTGGAGCGGGCCATCAAGCTGTCCGCCGAGAAATACTGCTCGGCCAGCATCATGCTGGGCAAGACCGCCGCCATGACCCACGACTTCGAGATCATCGAGGAGCCGGCGGCGGGCTGAGGATCAGGCCGCTTCGACCGCTTCCAGCCACTCCAGGGCGATGCCGGGCTCGTCGAAGACCCGCAGCTCGGCATCC
>DAOQNK010000157.1:0-2312 GCA_035332045.1 Thiobacillaceae bacterium
ACGTGCTGCCGGAGGTGCTGCTCAATACCCTCTGGCTGGCCCTGGGCGTGGCCGTGGGTGTCACCGTGCTGGGCACGGGCCTGGCCTGGCTGACGGCGGCCTGCGAATTCCCCGGCCGCCGCTTCTTCACCTGGGCCCTGCTGCTGCCCCTGGCCCTGCCCGCCTACGTCACCGCCTTCGTCTGGATCGGCCTGCTGGATTTCTCCGGCACCCTGCCCACCTACCTCCGGGAAAGCTGGGGCATCCTGCGACTGCCCCCCATCCGTTCCCGGGGCGGGGTCATCCTGGTCCTGGTCCTGGCCCTCTATCCCTACGTCTACCTGACCGCCCGCGCCGCCTTCCAGGGCCAGGGCCGGCGCCTGCTGGAAGCCGCCCAGAGCCTGGGGCTGAGCCGGCGCCGGGCCTTCTTCCAGGTGGCCCTGCCCATGGCCCGGCCCGGCATCGTCGCCGGCCTCACCCTGGCCCTGATGGAAACCCTGGCGGATTTCGGCACCGTGGCGGTGTTCAACTACAACACCTTCACGACGGCCATCTACAAGGCCTGGTTCGCCATGTTCTCCCTGCCGGCGGCGAGCCAACTCGCCACCCTGCTGGTGTTCTTCGTCCTCACCCTGGTGCTGATGGAGCAGTATTCCCGCAGCGGCCGCAGCTTCGCCGGCTCCGCCCGGGGCTCGGGAGAGGCCCGGCGCATCCGCCTCACAGGTCCGAACGCCTGGTTTGCCTCCGTCGGCGCCGGCCTGGTATTTCTGCTGGCCTTCGCCGTGCCCCTGGCGCAACTGCTGGTCTGGACGAAGAACGTCCTGGCCGCCGATCTGGATGCCCGCTACCTGGCCTTCGCCTGGCATTCCCTGCTCCTGGCGGGCCTGGGCGCGGGGCTGGTGGTGTCCCTGGCCCTGGCCCTGGGCTACGCCCAGCGCCTGCGCCCCAGCGGCCCCATGCAGTTCGCCACCCGCCTGGCGACCCTGGGCTACGCCCTGCCCGGCGCGGTGCTGGCGGTGGGCTTCTACATCCCGGTGGCCGGCCTGGACAACCTGCTCATCGACGCCTGGCGCGACTGGACTGGAAAAGAAATCGGCCAGATCCTGGGCGGCACCCTGGTGGTCATGCTGCTGGCCTACTGCGCCCGCTTTCTGGCGGTGGGCTTCGGCCCCGTGGAGACCGGCCTGGCCCGCATCACCCGCGCCGTGGACGAAGCCGCCCAGGTGCTGGGCTGCACCGGCATGAAGCGCCTGGGCAAGGTCCACCTGCCCATGCTGCGCGGCCCCCTGCTGGCCGCCGCCGCCCTGGCCTTCGTGGACATCATGAAGGAACTGCCCATCACCCTCATGACCCGGCCCTTCGGCTGGGACACCCTGGCCACCCGGGTGTTCGAGATGACCTCCGAAGGCGAATGGGAACGGGCCGCCCTGCCCGCCGTCGCCATCTGTCTCGTGGGCCTGCTGCCCGTCTTCTTCCTGGTGAAACACAGCGATGCTCGCACTTGACCACGTGGCCCAGTCCTACGGCGCCAAGCCGGTGCTGGAGGATGTCTCCTTCAAGCTCTCGCCCGGGCAGATCGGCTGCCTGCTGGGCCCATCCGGCTGCGGCAAGACCACCGCCCTGCGTCTGGTGGCCGGCTTCGAGCCCCCCTCCGCCGGGGAAATCCGCATCGGCGGCGAGCGGGTGAGCCGGCCCGGTGCGGCCCTGCCCCCGGAAAAACGCCGGGTGGGCCTGGTGTTCCAGGACTACGCCCTGTTCCCCCATCTCAGCGTCGAGGACAACGTGGCCTTCGGCCTCTCCGCCATGCCCGCCGCCGACCGGACCCAGCGGATCAGGGAGATGCTGGAGCTGGTGGGTCTCACCCACGAGGCCGAGGCCTTTCCCCACCAGCTTTCCGGCGGCCAGCAGCAGCGGGTCGCCCTGGCCCGGGCCCTGGCGCCCCGGCCCCGCCTGCTCTTGCTGGACGAGCCCTTCTCCAACCTGGATGTGGAACTGCGGGAGAAGCTGTCCCTGGAGGTGCGGGACATCCTCAAGCACGAGGCCATCACCGCCCTGCTGGTCACCCACGACCAGCACGAGGCCTTCGCCATGGCCGACTTCATCGGCGTCATGCACAAGGGCCGCATCCAGCAGTGGGACACGCCCTACAACCTCTACCACCGGCCGGCCAACCGCTTCATCGCCGACTTCATCGGCCAAGGCGTGCTGTTGCCCGGCAGGGTGCTCAACAGCCGCCAGGTGGAGATCGAGCTGGGCGTGCTGGAAGGCCACATCCCCACCGACTGCGGCGAGGAAGGCGGCTGCGAGAAGTGCGACAAGGGCTGCCAGGTGGA
>DAOQNK010000157.1:2412-5155 GCA_035332045.1 Thiobacillaceae bacterium
CCGGACCTGCGCTTCATCGACGTGATCAACGAGATCGCCTTCCTGACCATGGACCTGCGCCACCGGGGCCGGGACGACCTGGCCTGGCGCTGCCTCAACCGTTATCTGGAACACAACGGCGACTACCCGGGCCTGGCCGCCCTGCCCTACTACCAGGTCTACCGGGCCATGGTGCGGGCCAAGGTGGCCGCCATCCTGGCCGCCCAGCACGGCGGCGACCTCTCCGCCTGCCGCGAGTACCTGGACCTGGCCGACCGCCTGGCCCACGACCGCCGGCCCGCCCTCATCCTCATGCACGGGGTCTCCGGCTCGGGCAAGACCTGGTATTCCCAGAAACTGCTGGAAGGCCTGGGTGCCGTGCGCTTGCGTTCCGACGTGGAGCGCAAGCGCCTGTTCGGCCTGGCGCCCCACGAATCCAGCGCCGCCGTGCCCGGCGGCATCTACACCCGGGAAGCCGGCGAGCGCACCCTGGCCCGGCTCCTGGAACTGGCCCGGGGCCTGCTGGCCGCCGGCTTCCCGGTCATCGTCGACGCCACCTTCCTCAAGCGCGACTGGCGCGATCCCTTCGCCGCCCTGGCCGGCGAACTCGCCCTGCCCTGGTTCATCGCCGCCGCCGAGGCGGACCCGGCCGTGCTGCGGGAGCGGGTTGCCCGCCGACAGCACGAGGGCCGCGATGCCTCCGAAGCCGGCCTGGAGGTGCTGGAAGCCCAACTGGCCAGCCGCGAGCCTTTCGCCGATCATGAACGCCCCCATGTCCTCTCCCTGAATCCGGGTCTGGAAACCGCCATGTCAATCCTCCGGGCCGCCCTGCCATGAACCCCTGTTCCCTCCACGTCCTGCCCGCCGGCCGCTGCGGCACCATCCTGAGCATCGAGGCGGCCCCCGATCTCGCCGCCCGCATGCGCGCCCTGGGCCTGCTGCCGGGCCGTCGCATCAAGGTGGTGCGGCGCTCCCCCTTCCAGGGGCCCATCCAGGTCCGGGCCGGCCAGACCGACCTCATCATCCGCCGCGCCGAGGCCGCCGCCATCCAGGTCCAGCCCTGTCCGGAAGTGGAATGTGTGTAATCCAGAAAGCCTGAGACCATGAGCCAACGCGTCGCCCTGGTGGGCATGCCCAACACCGGCAAATCCACCCTGTTCAACCGCCTCACCGGCGCCGGCGCCAAGGTGGGCAACTGGCCCGGCCTCACGGTGGAACTGCTGTCCGCCAAGGTCCTGCTGGGCACCAGCATGGTGGAACTGGTGGACCTGCCCGGCCTGCACAACCTGCACGGATTCTCCGAGGACGAGCGGGTGGCCCGCCGCTTCGTGGAAACCCAGGCCCTGAACGGCATCCTGGTGGTGCTCAACACCACCCAGCTGGAACGCCAGCTGGCCCTGGTGCTCCAGCTCAAGTCCCTGGGCCTGCCTATGCTGCTGGCCCTCAACATGGCCGACGAGGCCCGCACCCGGGGCATCCAGGTCCGCACCGACCAGCTTTCCCAGCGCCTGGGCATGCCGGTCTGCCTGATCAGCGCCAAGCATGGCCAGGGCGTGCCGGAACTCAGGCAGGCCATGACCGAATGGCTGCGAAGCCACGCCCAGACCACCCATGCCACCGCCGGCGCCCTCACCGAGGACGACGTCATCGAGGACACCCTCAACGACATCCTCTCCGACAGCCTGCACATCCCCATCTGCCTCACCCCCACCCGCACCGACCGGGTGGACCGGCTGCTGCTGCACCCCTGGCTGGGCATCCCCCTGTTCCTGTTGATCATGCTCATCGTGTTCCAGGCGGTGTACAGCATTGGCGCGCCCCTCCAGGACGGCCTGGCCTGGCTGCTGGACGAGGGCAAGAGCCGCTGGCTCACCCCCCTGCTCGCCGGCCTGCCGGCCTGGGCCTCCAGCTTCCTCATCGAGGGGCTCTACGACGGCGTGGGCACGGTCATGTCCTTCCTGCCCATCATCATCGTCTTCTTCCTGGCCATGGCCGTGGTGGAAGACAGCGGCTACCTGGCCCGGGCCGCCTTCCTCATGGACGCCCTCATGGCCCGCCTGGGCCTGGACGGCCGGGCCTTCGTCATGCAGTTGATGGGCTTCGGCTGCAACGTCCCCGCCATGCTGGGCACCCGGGTCATGCGCAGCCAAGCCCAGCGCATCGTCGCCATGCTCATGATCCCCTTCTCCCTGTGCTCGGCCCGGCTCCAGGTCTTCCTGTTCTTCACCAGCGCGGTGTTCAGCCCCCGCGCCGCCCCCTGGGTGCTGTTCAGCCTCTATGTCATGAGCTTCGTCCTGGCCTTCCTCACCGCCTGGATCTGGCGCGGCAAGGCCCGGGCCGGCGCCGATCCCCTGCTCATGGAACTGCCCCCCTACCGCCTGCCCACCGCACCCGCCCTGCTCCGCCAATCCTTCCGGGAATCCGGGCATTTCCTGCGCCAGGCCGGCGGCTTCATCATCCTGGGCGTGGCCCTGGTCTGGTTCCTCACCCACTTCCCCCTGGACGCCGTGCCAGCCAGCCCGGAAACCCTGGCGGGCCGCCTGTCCGCCCTGGCGGAACCCTTCTTCACGCCCCTGGGCATCGACAAGCTCCTCTCCATCGCCCTGCTGTTCGGCTTCGTCGCCAAGGAAGTGGTCATCGGCTCCCTGGCCGTCATCTACGGCGCCGGCGGCGACGACCTCTCCGGCGTGCTGGCCCACAGGCTGGACTGGATGCAGGCCTACAGCTTCATGCTCTTCACCCTGGTCTACACCCCCTGCCTCTC
>DAOQNK010000158.1:0-5143 GCA_035332045.1 Thiobacillaceae bacterium
AAGCTCGACCAGCTCCCGCCGACCCCGCCCGCCACCCTCACCCGCGCCCGCCAGCTGGCCCTGGAAGCCGGGCTTCACTACGTCTACACCGGCAACGTCCATGACCGTACCGGCGGCACCACCTTCTGCCCCGGATGCCGGGAGCCCCTGATCGTGCGGGACTGGTACGAGATTCCCGCCTACCGCCTCACCGACGCGGGCCACTGTCCCCACTGTGGCACCCCCATCGCGGGCCGCTTCGAAGCCTATGGCCTGCCTTTCGGCGCGCGCCGCATCCCGGTTTCCCTGCATGCCGGAGCCTGATCCGGAGGGGTCCACGCTCACGTCAGTCATTGCTGGCGAAAAACGCATCACGCTCCAGGGCCTTGCGCGCGGCCGCCCGGCGCAGCGTCGGTGACCGCCAGGCCTGGAAGCGGGGATCCAACTTCAGATTGACGCTGACCACCTCACCGCCCCCTCTGGGGAGCCGGGCTTCGGGAGTGCGATGCAGCGGGGCCTGGCTCGACAGGCTGTTGGCGGCGACGAGAAACAGAACCGCGAGTTGTTCCGAGTACATGGTGACCTCCTGGTGAAATGCCGGCACCTGCCGGCTGATTCCAGGCTAGGGCCGGGAGGGATGCGCCGTTAGCAACCGGGTCGAAACCCGGATGGCCAACCGGGCGGGCCAACCGGGTTGGTGTCGGCCTGCGCTCGAGGCGCTATGCTTCAGCCCATGAGGTCCCTGGAGTGGAGGGCAAGGCTGCCCCGCTCCGCGCGCAAACTTGGTCCGCCAGGCGGGCATGAAAGGAGAAGTTCCATGTCTTTCCTCCAGGAACAATGGCAAACCCACAGTCGCCAGTTGAATCCCATGCGCCGCTATAGCAGCCAGCGGGAATTCGAGGCGGACTGGGTGGGCCGGCTGCGGCGCCGTTATGGCCTCTCCCAGGAAGCCCTGGCAGTCATGGCCAGCGTCTCCGTCACCACGGTGCAAAACTGGGAGAACCCAGGCAGCCGCAAGAACATCGCGCCCCACAACCAGGACCGCCTGCGGGATATCGAGCGGGAACTGTGGATCAAGTCCCACGTGACCCTGCTGGAACCCTGCCCGCCCTTCATCCGGGCCCTCTATGACCTGCTGGCCGGCAATCGGGATGCCAGCGCCCAGGGCCTGGCGGAATACCTGGTCTCCACCCTGGACGACTCGGACCCCGAACGCCCCCGCCTCCTGCATTGGGCCGGACTGGCCCACAGCATCGCTGATCCCGCCTCGCCCAAGGCGCGGTCTTATCAACGGGCCGCCCTGGCTTCCCTGGGCAATGCCCAGACGCCCTTCGCCGCCGCCATCGAGAATGAAATCCTGGGCAGCCAGTTCGAGGATCTGCTGGCCATGGCCGAGGGAGCGGAGCGCAAGGAAATGGGCCGCCACCTTGTGGCGGCTTGCGAACGTCTGCATGGGCGGGATGGCCAGCCCGCTTATCTGTGGAATGCCCTCGAAGTGGCATGCCGGACACCCCTGGAACAATCCCGCCAATATGAAATCCTGGGCAGGCTCACCGAATGTCTGGGCGAGGCCTCGGTACGCCGCAGGGTGTTGAGCGACAGCGCTTACGAATCGGTGCGGCCGGCGTTCCAGTCGCCGCATCTTCAAGGCGCTTCGGTGAATTGAGACGGGAGACCCAGATGACCTACTCCCGCGTGCTGCTTCCGATCCTGCTGAGCCTGATGGCCGGCTGGCATGCCCATGCGCTGGCGGACGATGCGCCGGCCGTCCTGGTCGAGACCATCAGCGCTCCCCTCCCCTCGCAACTGGCCGGTGATGGAGATCGCCTGGCCTGGCAACGAGTAGGCGCCCCGCTGCTGGACGCCTGACGATCCCGCGTCCGGGGCGGACGGTGTTCAGGGAACCTGGATTTCGAACACCGCGCCGCCCTCGTTGCGCAGGCAAAGCCTGCCCCGGCGGCCATTGTTCGTATGGGCCTTGGCGATGATGCTGGCGAAACGCAGCCCCAGGCCGGTGCCATTGCTGGTCAGGGGCTTGTCTTCTTCCACGGTCTTCAGGATGTGGGGCGGGTAGCCGTCGGAATCGTCCTTGATCGCGACGCAAAGCATGCCGTCCTCCACCCGGACGCGGATCCGGATGCGCTCACGGGCGTAGGCCACGGAGTTGTGTAAGGCATTGATGAGGGCCATGGACAGCATGTTGCGGTCGAAGAACCAGATGGGCGGCACTTCAGCTCCGATCTCGGTTTCGATGCGCAACTGGCTGCGCAGGGAATCGGCCTGGAGCGCCATCTCGGCGACGAAATCCTCCACCGAATAGGCATCGATGGCGTTCAGGAGGGGGCCGCCCAACTGATTCTTGTAGATGAACAAGGCTTGCATCAGCCTTTCCGAGGCCCGCTGGCAAAGCAGCCGGACCTCGTCCAGGGGCTTGTCATGGTCTTCGCTGCCGCAATGGGGCACCCGATCCAGGGTGATGGACATGAGCACGAGATTGTTCTTCATCTCGTGCAGCAAGGCGGCGTAAAGATCCTGCTGTTCCAGATCACTCATGGCGGGCACCTTCCACAAATCAGGCAGAACATGGGTTAGCGGGCGACCTCGATGCCGCGCAGCATGGTGCGCAGGCCGCCCAGGCGGGGGTGGTCCGGAATCAGGTAAGTGGCGTCGTCGAGGAGCCGTCTGGCATCGCCCAGCATGGACGCGTCGCCGCCCTCCGTTTCCAGGAGGCGGAGGATGGCCCAGACGGTATTCATCAGGACCCTGGGATTGCGCGGCGCCTCCTTGGCGGCCGCCAGCATCTTCCCGACCCCGTTCTTGAAATCGCCGCGCTGGATGAGCAAGGCGCCCTCTCTGGATAGGCGGGCCACCTCGGCGGTGGATTTCTGCAGGATGCCGGCCACTTCGGCCGCCTTGCCGGCCTCCTCGTAAATGCGTTTGGCCTTGTCCAGGAGCGCCACGCTGTCATGGGCATTGCGGGCCACCTCGGAGAGCAGTTCGGAGGCTTCCTCGTCCAGGCCTGTTTTGACGCAGGCCTCCACCATGTCCAGGATCAGCTCCGGCTCGCCGCGGGCACCCTTGAGCTTGAGCTGCATGGCTTCACGCATGGCGTTCCGGGCCTCCTCGGGACGGCCTGTCTGGGCGCTGATGCGGCTCTGGACCACGGCGTTGACGAGCTTGCCTTCGTTGCTTTCCTGGAGTTGCCGGCGATTGACCGTGAGGACATCGCTGGCGGCCTTGGTATCGCCCTGTTCCAGATGGACCCGGGCCAGGTTGGCGAAGTCGTTGGCAGCCAGGAAGATGGAGTGGCGACCCTTGTCGATGGCCGCCTTGAAGGCCCCCTCCGCGCACTCCATGTCCTTGTTCTGGTAGGCGATCTCCCCCAGGCGGCGTTGCCGGCGGGGGGACTTGGCGGACACTTCCACGCCCCGGCTCAGGGTGCGCTGGGCCTCCTGGAGCTTGTTCTGGTTGACCTGGACGTCGGCCAGCAGGTCATAGCCGGACACCAGTTCGGGATGCTCGTCGAGCATGTCCAGCAGCAGGTTTTCCGCCGCGGTGTCCTTGCGCTGGAGATGCAGGGTCTTGGCCAGGCCCAGGCGCGACCAGGGTACGGCCCGCAAGGCGATGATCTGGCGGTAGAGGGCCTCGGCCGCCTCGAATTCGCCGGAGGCCACCAGCACCTCGCCCTTGAAGCGCAGGGCGTCGACGAAATATTTAGGCTGGTTTTTCATGATTTCGTCGCAGCCCAGGATGGCGGCTTCCAGGTTTCCCCGGCTGAACTGGCGGAATACTTCCCGGAAAACCTCTTTTTTCGT
This sequence comes from Thiobacillaceae bacterium, assembly GCA_035332045.1. Classification (GTDB taxonomy): domain Bacteria; phylum Pseudomonadota; class Gammaproteobacteria; order Burkholderiales; family Thiobacillaceae; genus PFJX01. The sequence continues at coordinate 3,795 of DAOQNK010000158.1, forward strand.
CAGGATGGCATCCAGCCGGGTGCGCAGGATTTCGCCGTTGAAGGGCTTGATGAGGTAATCGTCCGGCGCCAGTTCGGCGGCCGCTACCACCCGTTCGTAGACACTTTCGGCGGTCACCATGAGGAAGGCGGTCTCCAGGCCGATGAGGCCCCGGTGGCGCATCTCTTCGAGTAACTGCTGGCCGTCCCGGCCATCCCCCAGGTTGTAGTCGCTGATGATGACGTCGTACTGGTTGCCTTTTACTCGAACCAGCGCCTCGGAGGCGGTGGCGGCCAGGTCCACCTTGGTCATCCCGAAGCTGGCCAGGGCCATCTTGAAGGCCGAGCGCATGCTGGGGTAGTCGTCGATGACCAGGGCGCGTTTGGCTTTGTAGTCGACGAGTCTGGCTTCGGGAGAGACGATCATGACTGGCTTTCGGGCATTCACCTAAGCATATTGGAGGCCATGCCGTCTGCCAACTTCGGTTCGAACCATGTGGATTTGGGCGGCATGACTTCATTGGCGTCGGCCACGGCCATCAAGTCCTCCATGCTCGTGGGGTGGAGGGAGAAGGCCAGGGCCATCTCGCCGGAATCCACCCGGCGTTCCAGTTCAGGCAAGCCCCGGATGCCACCGACGAAGTCGATGCGTTTATCCCGGCGCGGATCGGTAATGCCCAGGATGGGGGCGATGAGGTTGTCCTGGAGCAGGCTCACGTCCAGGCGTGCCACCGGGTCCTGATGGGGAATCAGGTCGGCGCGGATGGTCAGGCGCATCCAGCGGCCGTTGAGATAGAGGCCGAACTCGCCGGCCCGGGCGGGCTTCACGGCGGTATTCTCCATCTCGATCATGAAGTTCTCGGCGATCCGGGCCATGAACTCGGGCTCGGCCAGACCGTTGAGGTCCTTGATGACCCGGTTGTAATCCATGATGCGCATCTGGTGGTGAGGAAAGATCACCGACAGAAAATAGTTATAGGCCTCGTCACCGGTATGGTTCGGATTCGCCGACTTGCGCGCCGCGCATACCCGGGAGGCGGCGGCTGACCGATGGTGGCCGTCGGCGATATAGAGGGCGGGCAGGTTGTCGAAGAGTTCGGTGAGGCGGGCGATACTGGCCTCATCCCGGATCACCCAGAGGGTGTGGCGGACGCCGGATTCGGCCACGCCGTCCGCTTCCGGCGCCTGCTGGGTGGCCGCGGCCAGAAGGCTGTCCACTTCGGATTGCCGGGGGTAAGCGAGCAGCACGGGACCGGTCTGGGCATCCAGGGCGTCGATCTGGCGCACCCGGTCATCCTCCTTGTCCGGCCGGGTGAACTCGTGCTTGCGGATGCGGTTGATGTCGTAGTCGGCGACGCTGGCGGCGGCCAC
>DAOQNK010000159.1:0-5089 GCA_035332045.1 Thiobacillaceae bacterium
TCGATGGGATAGCCCCGGTAGTAGAGCAGGCCCTGGTCGCCGTCGATGAAGGTGATGCTGGAGGAGCAGCTCGCCGTGGACAGGAAGCCCGGGTCGTAGGTGAAGTAGCCCTGGTTGCCCAGGGCGCGGGTATCGATGACATCTGGTCCGAGAGTGCCGCCCATGGTGGGCAGTTCGAGGGTGGCATCGCCGATTTTCAGGGTGGCATTGGGCTTGTTCATGGTCTTGGGTACCGGGTGGATCGAATCAATGCCACCACGTCCGAGAAATCGTCGGGCGGCGCCTGCTCCCCGGTCAGCCAGTCGTACAGGGCCATGTCATCCTGGTCCAGCAGTCGGGCAAAAGCGCCCTGCCGTTGGGGAGAAAGATCGGAATAACGGGTATCGAGAAACAGGGTCAGCCAGGCATCCAGTTCCAGCATGCCGCGCCGGCACAGCCAGCTCAGGCGGCTCAGGTTCGGCAAAGTGTTGGGCACGGATCTGGCGTCTACAACGTCCGTTTCACGAGGAGCGACTTGATTTTGCCGATGGCCTCGGTGGGGTTCAAGCCTTTGGGGCAGACCTCCACGCAGTTCATGATGCCGTGGCAGCGGAACAGGCGGTACGGGTCTTCCAGATAGTCGAGGCGCTCGTTGGTGGCCTGGTCCCGGGTGTCGGCGATGAAACGGTAGCCCTGCAGCAGGGCGGCCGGACCCAGGAACTTGTCCGGGTTCCACCAGAAGGAGGGACAGGAGGTGGTGCAGCAGCCGCACAGGATGCACTCCCACAGGCCGTCCAGCTCGGCCCGGTCCTCCGGGCTTTGCAGGCGCTCGTTCTCAGGCTCCGGATCCAGGTTGATGAGGTAGGGCTTCACCGCCTTGTAATGCTGGTAGAACTGGGCCATGTCCACGATGAGGTCGCGGATCACGCCCAGGCGCGGCAGGGGGTGGATGGTGATGGGCTCCTTGAGGCCTTCCAGGTCGGTGATGCAGGCCAGCACGTTGGTGCCGTTGACGTTGACGCCATCGGAACCGCACACGCCCTCCCGGCAGGAGCGGCGGAAGGACAGGCTCTCGTCCAGGCTGTCCTTGATGGCGATGAGGGCGTCCAGCACCTTCTTGCCCTTGGGGTCGAAGTCCAGCTCGTAGTCCTGCATGCGTGGCGCCGCGCCGGATTCGGGGTCGTAGCGGTAGATACGGAAGCGCATCAGTACGTCCTTTCCTTGGGCTGGAAGGTCTCGACCGTGAGGGGCTTCAAGCGCACCGGCTTGTAGTCGAGCTGATCGTTCTCCCTGAAGTAGAGGGTATGGCGCAGCCAGTGGTCATCGTCCCGCTTGGGATGGTCTTCCCGGGTATGGGCACCGCGGCTTTCCGTCCGGGCCAGGGCGGAAACCAGGGTGGCCCGGGAAATGCCCATAAGGTTCTCCAGTTCCAGGGCTTCCAGGCGGGCGGTGTTGAACATCTTGCTGCGGTCGGCCAGGGCGGCATCCGGCAGGCGGGCCTCCACCTTGTCCAGCCGCGCCAGACCCTCCTTGAGCAGGGCCTCGGTGCGGTAGACGCCGCAGTGGTCCTGCATGATCTTCTGCATTTCCAGGCGCAGGCCGGCCACGGTTTCCGTGCCTTGGGGTTTGTCCCAGCGAGCCAGGCGGGCCAGGGCCTTGTCCACCTGGTCCTGGGGCAAGGGCCGGGGGAAGGGATTTTCGCGCAGGTACTCGATCACGTGCTGGCCGGCGGCGCGGCCGAACACCACCAGATCCAGCAGGGAGTTGCCCCCCAGCCTGTTGGCCCCGTGCACCGACACACACGCGCATTCACCCACGGCGTAGAGGCCGGGCACCGCCTCCTCCGGGCCGGTACGCACCGGCGACACCACCTGGCCGTGCATGTTGGAGGGGATACCCCCCATCATGTAGTGGGCGGTAGGGGTCACGGGAATGGGCGCGTCGATGGGGTCCACCCCGGCGAATTGCATGGACAGTTCCCGGATACCGGGCAGGCGGGACTTGATCTTCTCGGCCCCCAGCATGCGGATGTCCAGGTGCACGTAGTCGCCGTGTTCGCCGCAGCCGCGCCCGGCGCGGATTTCCTGGGCGATGGCCCGGGCCACCACGTCGCGGGAGGCCAAGTCCTTGGCGTTGGGGGCGTAACGGGGCATGAACGCCTCGTTGTCCTTGTTGTAGAGAATGCCGCCCTCCCCGCGCACCCCTTCGGAAATCAGGCTGCCCACCTCGGGGATGCCGGTGGGGTGGAACTGCCAGAACTCCATGTCCTCCAGGGGCAGGCCGGCCCGCAGCACCATCCCCAGGCCGTCACCGGTGTTGATGTGGGCGTTGGTGGAGTGGCGGAAGATGCGGCAGGCGCCGCCGGTGGCCAGCAGGGTCGCCCGGGACTCGAACAGGCAGGGCTCCCCGGTCTCGATCTCCAGGGCCACCACGCCCAGCACGTAGCCCTCCTCGTCCCGTACCAGGTCCAGGGCGAAGAACTCCTCGAAGAACTGGGTGCGCGCGGCGATGTTGCGCTGGTACAGGGTATGCAGCAGGGCGTGGCCGGTGCGGTCGGCGGCGGCACAGGTGCGGATGGCCTGCTCGCCGCCGTAGTTCTTGGACTGGCCGCCGAAGGGACGCTGGTAGATCTTGCCGTTTTCCAGGCGGGAGAACGGCAGGCCCATGTGCTCCAGCTCGTACACCGCCGGCAGGGCGTTGCGGCACATGAATTCGATGGCGTCCTGGTCGCCCAGGTAGTCCGACCCCTTCACCGTGTCGTACATGTGCCAGTGCCAGTTGTCCTCGGAGACATTGGCCAGGGCCGCGGTGATGCCGCCCTGGGCGGACACGGTATGGGAGCGGGTGGGAAAGACCTTGGACAGCAGGGCCACCTTCAGGTTGGCCTGGGACAATTGCAGGGCGGCGCGCAAACCTGCACCGCCGCCGCCAACGATAACTGCATCGAAAGTACGCTTCGGAATCACTTCACGCTCCAGAGGATGTCCACGGTCCAGACCAGGCAGCCGAGATAGAGGGCGCCGAAGGCCAGGTACAGGCCCAGGCGCAGCACCAGGAAATGCACGTAGTCGATGAAGATCTCGCGCAGGCCGATCCAGGCATGGACCAGCAGGGCCGCAACGAACAGCAGGCTGCCGAGCTTCATGGCCGTGGGCAAGAAAAGGCCGCGCCAGGCTTGGAAATCCATGGGGCCGGCGACGAGGAAGAGGATGAGAAAGACGACCAGGAAGGCCGCCATGTAGATCGCGCTGGCCCGTTGCAGGAGCCACATGTCCAGCCCGCGATGGGCACCACCCACGTGTCTCATGCGCCGCCTCCGATCAGGGTGGACAGGGCGACAAGGCCCGTCAAGGCCATCGCCAGGCCCAAGGTCAGCCAGGCCGAGGTGCGAGCCTGCCCCTTGCCCTCGCCCAAGCCGAAATCGAAGCCCAGGTGGCGCAGGCCTGCCAGGAAGTGGTGGAGCAAGGCCCACAGCAGCCCCAGGCCGATCAACCAGCCCAATCCGCCGGAAAACAGGCCCGTCACCCGCTCGTAGTAATAGGGCGAGCGTACCGAGCGGGAGAACAGGAAGAGCAGCAGGGGGATCGCCAGGGAGAGCCCGGCGCCGCTGACCCGGTGCAGGATGGACACGATGCCGCCTATGGGCAGGCGAATGGCCATCAGATTGAGAAAAAACGGTCTCTGCCGATTGATGCGACGAGTCATGTCTCCGTCCTTCGCAAACGCGCCCGGTGTTCCCAGGTCGCCATAGTCGCGGCATTTAACGCTTATTGCGCCGCACAATCAACATCAAAATAACCGTATTTAATGGGGGGATAAAAATACTCAGAGGATGATTTCCCCGTGCCAGCCCAGGGGCGACAATCCCCGGGCCAGGGCCCCGGCTTCCAGGGCCTTGAGGAAAACATCCGGCCCGGCGGCGTAGATGTCGGCTCGGGATAGATCCGGATGCCGGGCCAGGATGGCCTCGGCCACCGCCGCCGCGCCCTGGCCCACGTCCAGGGGCTGGTAGCTGAACTCGTCCAGGGCGTCGGCCCAGGCCCGGCAGAGGTTGTCCTGATAGTGCCCGGCCTCCCCCGCCGCCCAGTAGAGATGCATGGATTCGGCGATCTCCAGGGACATGGCGTGCTGGACCAGGCTCTTGATGGGCGCGAAGCCCTCCTCCCAGGCGATGAAGATCACCGGCCGGCGGGAATCCAGCTTCATGACGAAATGGCCGTGGGGTCCGATGATCTGGACGCCATCCTCCTTGCGCAGGCCGTTGAAGACCTGACGGGAGAAGCCCCGGTTGTCCCGACGCACGTGGAGTTCGATGTGGCGGTCCTCGCAGGGGCAGCTGGCTACGTAGTACTCCCCTTCCGCGCCGTGGGCCGACAGGGTCACGTGCTGGCCGGCGAGGAAACGCAGGCGCTGGCTGCGGGGCGCGGTGAGGTGCAGGGCGGCCAGATGGTCGTTGAAGTGTTCGACCGCCTTCACCTTGGTGGGAATGCTCTGTTCCGGGATGTCGTCGGCACCGGCCACGTGGGCCTCCACCACCACGTCGGTGATGGGCGCGTAGGAGCACAGCAGGATGGCGCCGTTCTCCCTTTCCGCTTCTTTCAGGACATAGTCGTGGGGGTGCACCTTCTTGACCTGGCCGGACACCAGCCGGGCCTTGCATTCGCCGCAGTTGCCGTTGCTGCAACCGTAATCCAGAGGAATGCCGGCGCGCAGAGCCGCTTCCAGCAGGGTGTCGCTGCCTTCCACGAAAAACTCGTGGCCGGCGGGCTGCACGGTCACTTGCACGGACATGATGCGCATCACGCTCTCCTGGGCCAGCAGCGCCTCGGCCCGTTCCGCCTCGCTGGGGGCGGCTTCGAGTTCGCGCTTGAGCCATTGTTTGAGCCCGGCCACGGCCTCCTCGGTCGCCGCGCCCCCCGATTCCGCCACATCCTGGAGCTTGTCGCCCAGGAAGCGGAACACCTCGTCGTAATGCAGCAGCAAGCTCTTGGCGGCGGCGAATTCCTTGCCCAGCTCATACAGCCGCTCCGCCAGCACGGCCTTGTCCGGCAGGGTGCGCTCGAACACCCGCTTGCCGAAGGCCTTGGCCTTGATCTCCTCCACCCGCTTG